>WRBI01000003.1 GCA_009784625.1 Oscillospiraceae bacterium
CGCCCGTATTTTGGTGAATTTTGAGCCTTACTTCGTTGTCGTTACAAAGTACTGACGATGAGCGCCCATACAGCGAAGAGTCTCAGCGGAATACATATAGTATTCCTTCCTCCTCCGCCTTGATATGCTCGAAAATTCACTCAAAGTCCGTGCATTCCCATTTGTGTCAACACACCCTAAATACAAAACCGCCGGATACTTCGTCGTATCCGGCGGTTTGTTATTAGACGTTGAAACCGAACAGGCGGGGCAAAAAGAGGGTGATGGCCGGGACAAAGGTGATCAGCCCGAGAGGCACCAGCAAACAGAGATAAAACGGCCCGTTCGCGAGTATCAGCCGCTCAGCCGGTGTTTTGGATACGGTCGCCGAGATAAACAGAACTGTGCCGACCGGCGGGGTGATCAGCCCGATACCGGCGTTCAGGATCAGCATAACGCCGAAAGTGACCGGGCTCATCCCGATATCCGCAACCAGTGGGAGCAGGATTGGCGTGGTGATCAGAATAACCGGGGCCATATCCATAATACTGCCGATCAACAGCAGGAACAAGTTGATCAGAAGCAGGATAACGATCGGGTTGTCGGTGAAGCCGGTGACCCACTCAGCGGCCAACGCAGGCACCCGTAAAAAAGTTAGCGCGAAGCCAAAAGCGGCCGAAACACCGATCAGAACCATGATGACGGACAGCATGTTGACCGCTTCGGTCAGAATCCCCCAAACTTGTCTCCACTTAAAGCCCTTGTAGATGTATATCCCTATAAACAGGCAATAGACAACCGCAATGGCGGCCGATTCGGTGGCGGTGAAGAAGCCGGCGACCACACCGACCACAACCAGCAGCACAACCGCGATCGCAAACAGCGACCCGGCAATTTCCCGCAGTAAAACCCGAAAGCTGAACTTGTCGCCCTTGGGATATTTGCGGATAACCGATATGATGTATACGGTCATCATAAACGAGATCGCCATGATCGCGACCGGAACATATCCGGCCAGAAAAAGCGCGCCAACCGAGACCCCGCCCGCCGCGGAGGCGTAGATGACCATGTTGTGGCCGGGCGGCTTAACCAGCGCCATCAGCGCGGTAGACATACACAGCGCGCCCGAAAAGTCGGTCTTATAGCCGTGTTTGGCCATCTGTGGGATGATAACAGGCCCCATAGAGGCAACGTCGGCGGCCGCAAAGCCGGAAATTCCGGCGAAAATAACTGAGCTCATAACGTTTACCTGGGCCAGCCCGCCGCGCAGCCATCCGACCATTGAGTGGGCCAGGCTGACCAGCCGGTCACCGATCCCCCCCGCGGCCAGGAGCGTCCCCATCGTGATAAAAAACGGAACCGCCATCAGGCTGAAGGACGAGATGCCCCGAATGGTGTGTTGGACAACCGCGGCCGGGGTAAACCCAAGATAAAGAAGACAAACCGTTGTGGAAATGCCGACAGCGAAGACAACCGGCACACGCAGCGCAACCAATAACAGCAGCCCGCCAATCAGTATAAGTATCGCGATATTATGATTCGGCACCATCTGTGTTGTCCTCCTTTTTCAGCAATGCTTTTATATGGTCACAAGTCACTTCAATGTTAAAGAACATCATAAAGAGCGCGCCGAGGGGAACCGGGAAAAACCGCCAGAAACGGTGGACGATCTCAAACAGGCGCTGGGGGTGCGGATTTCCTACTTTGCCGAAAACGGCTGCCAGGCCTCCGACCACGGGCTGGACTACATCTTCTTCCGCCCGGCGGATGACGCCGCCGTTGAAAACATCTTCCAAAGCGGGCTGAGCGGCGGGGCTGTGAGCGCAGCTGAAGCCGAAAGCTTCAAGACCGCGCTTATGCTCTTTTTTGGCAAGCAGTTCGCGCGGCTGGGCTGGATTATGCAGCTGCATTACGGAGCACAGCGCAACAACAACACGGCCGCGTTCGAAAAGCTTGGCCCGGATACCGGGTACGACTCGATCAGCGCACGCGAGTGCAGCGGCGCGGTCACCGGCTTTTTGAACGCCCTCAAAGCGCAGGGCGCGCTGCCCAAAACCATTCTCTACTCGCTTAACCCTCACGACGACGCTATGCTGATAACCGCTATGGGCTGTTTTCAGGGCGCGGGTACGCCGGGCAAAATTCAGCACGGGTCAGCCTGGTGGTTTAACGACACCAAAACCGGGATGGAGCAACAGATGTTAAACCTCGCAAGCGCCGGTATTCTGGGCGTGTTTGTGGGGATGCTCACCGACTCGCGTTCCTTTCTGTCCTACGCCCGCCACGAATACTTCCGGCGAGTCCTCTGCAACCTTTTGGGTGGCCTTGTCGAAAACGGCGAGTACCCCGCAGACATGGACGCGCTGGGCGAGATGGTAAAAGATATTTCTTTCCGCAATACAGCGCGGTACTTTGGCTACAACATGAATGTATAGAGAGGGGAGGGGCTGACATGCACACAATATTCAGCGGCGTGATCCCCCAAGAGCCAAACGAAAACGTGATCCGGCGGGTCTTGGCGCACAGCGAAAACCTGATGATGGTGCACATTACCTTTCGCAAAAAAAGCGGGGACGCCGGCTTTCACAGGCACCCCCACGAGCAGATCACATATGTAGACAGCGGCAAGGTCGAGTATTTCATAAAAGGCAAAGGGACGATCATGTCGCCGGGAGATTCGATCTATGTGTCGCCGAATGTCGAACATGGCTTAAAGCCGCTTGAAGACAACTGCGTGGTGCTGGACGCGTTTACCCCACAGCGGGACGACTTTTTGGGCAAGTAAAAGCCATAAGCGACAAATCAGCGGCAGACCTGTGTGGCCTGCCGCTGATTGCCGCCTATAAACCGGTTACTCGAAGCTAAAACGCAGCCCGGCCGCCTTTCGGATATCGTCAAGAAGTTTGATCACCCCAACGCTGAATGTTTGATCGAGCCGCTCGCTTTCAAGTAAGCCGCCCCTGATACACCGCGCCGCCTCGCGTATTTGATACTCAAATCCGTTGACCTCAAACGGCATCTCAAATGTGAGCGGCTCTTCGCCGTCTTTGTGCAAAACCATCTGCTGTGCGTGCTGGTAATTGGGCAGCGCGATCCTGCCCTTTGTACCGAATATGACGCCCTCAATCGGCATTGCCACACCGATTGAAGCCGAGAGCGCGGCCGATTTGCCGCCACCGTAAGTTAAGATCACTGTGCCCAGGTCATCTGTGCCGGCGTCGCAAATATTCAGGTGTGCTTTTATGCCGTTGGGGTTTAATCCCAGCGCAAGCGCCGCGAAAGCGATGTTGTATATCCCCACATCCAGCAGTGCGCCGCCGCCCAGGGATGAGTCCAGCTTCATCTCTTTTCGGGCGCCGGCAGGCGCAAACCCGTATTCGGCGCGGACATGCCGCACTTCGCCGATCTCGCCCTCCGCGATCAACTGCCTGATTTTGTGATACATGGGCAGGTGCATGGTCCAAATCCCGTCCATCAGAAAAAGTCCTTTGCCGCGGGCCGCCTCAAAAAGCTTTCGCGCATCCTGCGCGTTTGTGGTAAACGGCTTTTCGCACAACACATGCTTGCCCGCGTTCAGGCAAAGCATCGCGCTCTCAAAATGGTAACGGTTCGGTGTGGCGATGTATACGGCGTCGATTCCGCCCGCGTTTGCCAGCTCTTCATGGGACCCAAAATACGCCTTCGCGCCATATTCTTCCGCGAACGCTTTTGCTTTGTCTAAGCTTCTGGAAGCAACGCCGGCCAAAGCCGCCTCACCACCCATGCTGCCGAGCGTGGCGGCGAACTTTTTCGCGATCATACCGGTTGACAGAATACCCCATCGCAACATTGCCATCATCCTTGTCTAAATTAAATTTGCAGGGTTTCAAATGCGCATTTTAATTATAGCAAAGAACAACTTGTCTATCAAGCGAAAAAGCCGCCCGATCAGGGCGGCTGGGCTGATCGGTCGCTTATACTTCGAATATGAATTCAATTTCCACAGTGATGTCGCCCGGCAGCTCGTTTGTGCCCAGCGCTGAGCGCGCGCCCTTGCCGCGGTCTTCGCCAAAGATGTCGCAGAGCAGCTGTGACCCGCCGTTGATCACTTCCGGCTGGCGGTTGAACCCCGGCGCGCTCTCCACAAAGCCGAGCAGCTTGACCACTGATTTAACTTTATTGAGATCACCCAAAAAGTGATGGAGCACACTCAGGCAGTTGAGCACACACAGGCGGGCGGCTTCCTGACCCTCCTCGATGGTGCGCTCTCCGCCGACTTTTCCGGCAATCACCGGTTTGCCGTCTTTGGTAGGCCCCTGCCCGGAAACAAAGAGCAGGCTGCCCACCTGCTTGACCGGCTTGTAGATTCCTCCCAGTGGCGGGTGTGGCGGCAGTTCAATCTGTAACTCTTTCAGCTTGTCGTAAACATTCATCTCACTCGCAAATCCCTTCTCACGATTATTTGACACGGCGATGCGCTCTACGCGCTTGTATTCCAGCCGAATGATACCACATTTTCGCTGGTTTGTAAACTTCGCACACTTTGCAATCCCGACAAAATTGTGCTAAGATTCTTCTAAAACCAACTACACGGAGGTTGTGAACATGGCAAGATACGCCTTGGCCGACCCGTCCCGCGTTGATTCCCCCGCCCTGCTCTACTACCCTGAGATCATCCGCGAAAACATCCGCAAAGCGATCCGGATCGCCGGCAGTCCGGGGCGAATCTGGCCTCACATCAAAACGCACAAGCTCCCCCAAATCGTCGGTATGCAAAGGGCGTTTGGGATCGAGCGCTTTAAGTGTGCCACCATCGCCGAGGCCGAAATGCTGGGGATGCAGGGCGTGCGCCATGTGCTGATCGCCTATCCGCTCATCGGCCCGGCTGTCCCGCGCTTTTTGCGCCTGATTCAAAAGTTTCCCGACACGGGCTGGTGGGCTTGTGTGGACAGCGAGATCGCCGCGAACCAGCTCGCAGACCATGCAGATAAGGCAGGGCTAAAACCGAATGTCCTGGCTGATGTGAACATGGGAATGAACCGCACCGGCGTCGCACTCAGTGATCTCGAGGGATTTTATACGGCGCTGGCAAAGTGCGAAAGCCTGCGCCTGCGCGGGATGCATTGCTATGACGGCCACATCCGCCACCCCGACCCTGCGCAGCGCCGGGCAGGCTGTGAACCCGCCGCGCAAAGCGCTTTGGAAATCCGCGCCCGCCTGCAAGCGGGGGGATTCGAGGCGGATACAATCATCATGGGCGGCACCCCCACTTTTCCCTGTCACGCATCGCGCGAAAGCGTTTACCTTTCACCCGGCACCCTCTTTGTCAACGATCACGGCTACTCTCAAAAGTTCGCCGACCTGCCCTTTACCCCCGCCGCCGCCCTGCTTGCCCGGGTGATCAGCCGTCCGGCCCCCGGCCTGTTTACGCTGGATTTGGGCCACAAGGCGATCAGCGCCGACCCCCAGGGTGTACGCGGGATCATCATCTCCCACCCACAGGCCAAAGCAGTCATGCACTCGGAAGAGCACTGGGTCTTTTCTCTGGACGAAGACGACCCCGCCCTGCCCGCCGTCGGTCAGGTGCTTTATGTGCTCCCGACGCACATCTGCTCAACCAATGCCCTTTACGACCAAGTGCTGGCCGTAGAAGACGGCAAAGTCACCGAAGTGTGGCAGACCGCCGCCCGCGGCCGCAAAATCACCATCTAACCAAAGCTGTGCTCAACGGCTTTACTGTCCGCGCATTTTTTGAATATTATACCCCGGCTTGTCAAACAGGCCGGGGTCTTGCCTTGCCCGTGATCACACAGAATGGTAACAAATCGGTAACAGAAATTTAGCATATCTCACAAATCCACCTGGCAAGCATTGGAAATAAAATGCATTGTGCCAGAACTCGATTTATGTTATAATCAGGCAAATTGGTAATACAGGTTTTTGATTAAAACCAGCGAATGCGCATGGTTGTCCTGTATTTCTTTTGGATGTGCGTTCGCGCGATAGATCGCTTTTGCGGGAGGTCATTTATGAGGCTGCCGGATTTAAGTGCCAGCGCAAAGCAATTAAAGCTGAGCGACCATATCTTTCACGAAATCAAACAGATGATATTCGACCGCAAGTGGGAACCGGGCGCAAGGCTGCCCTCAGAGCAGACTTTGTGCGAAACTTTCGGGGTCAGCCGGGTCACCATCCGAAACGCGCTTCATCGGCTGAAAGCGCTTGGCATCATCGAAACCCGGTTTGGCGCCGGTTCCTACGTCAAAAAGCTGGACCCAAGTGTGCGGATGAGTAGCCTGATTCCGGTCGCCTACCTGGAAGAGGACCTTGAGAGTGTTTTAGAATTTCGTATGGAAGTCGAGTCGGGTGCGTGCGCCATCGCGGCGGGCAAAGCCACCGGCCGGGACGTGGCGGCACTCAAGCGCCTGCTCAAAAAAATGCTGGCCCTTCAGGAAGACCTGGGCGCGCTCTCGCGGATAGACCTTGAGTTCCACTACACAATCGCGCAAATTTCCCGCAATAATCTGCTGATCAAAACATATGAAATTGTAAGCGACGTTTACGCCCGCCATATGAAGCGGATGGTTACCGCGATGGGCGGCGACCTCGGCGTTTATTACCACGGGAAGATTGTGGCCGCAATAGAAGCGCGCGACCCCAGCGCCGCGCGGGAAGTTATGTACGAGCACATCTACAAGAACTTAGAGTTTATCCGCACAAAATAGGCATTATGTTCCGCGAACCGCGGGACTTAAGCATCAGCCCCAAACAAAAAAGGAGAGTAATTTATGAGTAAAAAGTTTGTTTCTCGCATTGCACTGCTTTTGGTTTTGGTAATGCTGCTGGCCGCTTGCGGCACCGGCGGCGGCACCGCGCCCGCGGCACCTTCCGGCGACGCGGCGGCACCTTCCGGCGACGGCGCGGCTGCCGGCGGCGCAGGGAGCGACCTTGACCCTGTCCACTTTATGGCATTTGCCATGGTAACCGGCCCCAACGCAGAATCCGGCCGTCAGGTACAAATGGCCGCGCAAACAGCCGAGTGGTACATAAACGATGTTTTGGGCGGCTTCCCCTCCCTTGGCGGGCGCCCCGTTCAAATCACTGTTATTGACTCCACTTCGGACGCCGCGCAGGCTTCTCTTCCCTTTGAGCAGGCGCTGGACGCCAGGGACTACTCTGTGGTCATCGGGAACGCAAACTCCTCGATCGCGCTGGTTCAGCTGCCGATCGCCGAGCGCTTTGAAATCCCCATGATCACGTCCGCGGCGGCCAACGCGGCCATCTCGCAGCAGGGCGCGTCCTTTGTCTTCCAGCCCGCCGCTGTAGCCGCGACTTTCATTCCGCTTCAGCTTTCTTTCCTTGACTACTTCGCGGAAAACTTGGGCCGAGATGTCGCCGACATGAGAATCGGCCTAGTCTATGCCAATGACGCGTGGGGTACAGACAACGCGAACAACACCAGAATCCAGCTGGAAGAGCGCGGCCTCAACCTGGCTTTTGACTCTTCTTACGAAGTGGCTACTTTTACAGACGCCACCCCGCTGGTTACCGCTTTGATGAACGCGGAAGTCGACGTTATCTTCCCCAGCTCTTACCCCTCCGACCTCAGTCTGATCTTCACCGCTATGGGTGCGCTCAACTACCACCCGCTGATCATCGGCGGCGGCGCGGCCATGACTTGGCCTTCCCTGTACGTTGACATCGGCGAAGCCGTTAACGGCCTGACCTCTGTTGACTCTTGGGGATGGGACCAGGCCGGCGCGCGCAACAACCCGGGCTGGATGCAGATGAACGCCTGGTACGAAGAGCAATTCGGCGAGTTCATCCCCGGCCAGGGCGGCCCCACACTGATCAGCATCATGATGGCCTACGCCGCAATCGAGAGAATCGGTTCTGATGACCCCGTTGCCATCCGCGATGAGCTGCGCGGGCTGACTGCGGCCGACTGCGAATGGGCCGCCATCATCAACGGCAGCGCGCACTTTGATGCCGTAACCGGTCAAAACGTTGGTGCACTGCCCGTTATCCTCCAATGGCAGAACAACCGCCCGACCGCCGTTTACCCGCACGACTTGGCGGCTTCCCCGCTGCTCGACCCCGACACCATGCAGCCTTTCAACTAAACACATAGTTTGACAAAATAAAAGATGGCCGGAGGATGGGGCCGGTTTGGGGTTCGCTCTGTCCGGCATTATCCTCCGGTTCTTGGTTAAAAGGTGATTTTATGTTTCAAGTGATTGTAAACGGGCTGCTGATCGGCGGGGTATATGCGCTGATCGCCGTTGGCCTGACCATGATTCACGGTGTTATGAAGATCGTAAACTTTGCCCAGGGTGACTTTCTTGTAATCGGGCTGTACCTTACCTATGTCTACTACACTTTCTTGCCGGACGGCGCTCTGCCTTACTGGCTGATTCTGCCGGTCGCGGCCTCTATGTACCTGATCGGGTGCATTATTTTTAAAGCGTCTATCAACCGGGTGATCGGCGCGGGGGACAGCAACTATATCTTGCTGACCATCGGCCTTTCTTTCGTTATCCAAAACACATTACAGCTCGTCTTTGGCGCGAACTTTCGAAGTGTGCCGGTATCCAACGAGCTGCGATTCGGCTCGATCGAATTTCTCGGGACAATCTTCTCGGTCCCGCGCATCATCGCGTTTTTGGCCGCCGCCATGTTCGTTGTCTTCGTCAACTGGTTTTTGAGCAATACCGATATCGGCCGCGCAATGCGCGCAACCTCCGAAAACCGGGTTGTGGCCGAATCTTTGGGAATACGCACAAGCCGGGTCTATGTGATTGCGTTTGCGCTGGGCGCTATGTTCGCCGGCGTGTCCGGACTTTTGCTTTCGCCTATGTTCCTGGTCTTTCCCACACTGGGCGCGACTTTTGGGATGGTCGCTATGGCCGCCATTGTTTTGGGCGGGCTGGGCAACATCAAGGGCGCCCTGCTGGGCGGTTTGATCATCGGGCTTGTGGAATCTTTTATCTCGACTTATATAAGCGTAACCCTCGCGCAAGCGGGCATCAACCTCGCCCTTATGCTGGTGCTGATACTTAGGCCCTACGGACTGTTGGGCGTTAAAAGGAGGACAGCATAATGGCGATAACCAAACTGGCAAGAAAACACTGGCTGCTGATCGCTTTTCTGGCGCTGTGTTTCATTTATCCGTTTGTGATTGACAGCCGCTACTACACCCGTGTAGCAATGGAGGTCTTCTTCTTCGCGGCAATGGGCAACGCTTGGAATATCATCGGCGGCTATGGCAGGCAAACATCTTGGGCGTCTTCGACTTTTGTTGCCGTGGGCGCGTACACCTCTATCCTTTTGTTTGTCCGCTACGGCGGCATTTCACCTTGGATAAGCATACTCCCCGCAATGGGTCTGGCCGTCCTTTTGGCCGTTATCATCGGCCTGCCCTGCTTTAGGATGCGCGGCGTTTACTTCGCGATCGCCACCATTGCGTGCACCACAATATTCAGGCAGCTGCTCATCTACTTTGAGGGCTTTACCGGCGGCTCGCTCGGCGTTGCTTTCATGATCCGCCGCGGCAACAGCTTTTGGAATTTACACTTTGACAGCGTTGTCCCCTTTTATTTCATCGCACTGGCATGGCTGTTGATCACGGTGGGCATTGTAACCTACATAGAGCGCAACCGCCTAGGGCATTATCTGCGCGCCATCTGCGACGACCAGGATGCCGCCGAATCGCTGGGCATCAAATCCTCGCGGGTTAAGTTGACTGCGTTTATCATCTCGGCCATGCTGCTCTCGCTGACCGGGGTGCTGTATGTCTTCCAGCTGGGATTTGTTGACCCCAACACATTCGCCTCACACAACATGAGTGTGCGGATTGCCATTGTGGCCATTCTGGGCGGGATGGGCAACAAGTGGGGGCCAACCGTCGGTGCTTTGGTCACCATCCCGCTGCTTGAGCTTTCCAACGCCTATTTGCAGCATGTGGGCGGCGGCGGCGCGGGCTGGGTGATGTACGGCCTGCTGATCGTTGTTATCGTGCTCTTCAAGCCCAACGGCATCATCTCCCTGTTTGATAATGTAAGCTTTGGCAAAAAGAAGCTGGGGGGTGGCGCAAGTGTCTAAAGTTAATCCGGTAATCGAGCTTAAAGGGCTGGACAAATCTTTTAACGGTGTGCACGCCGTTAACAGCTTCAGCATGACACTGTACGAGGGCGAAATCCTCGGCCTGATCGGACCCAATGGCTGCGGCAAATCGACTTCGGTCAACTTGATGACCGGCGTTTACACACAGGACAGCGGCGAGATCATCTACTACGGCCGGGACGGTATCCCCCATTCGCTAAAAGACCAGTCCCCGGCCAACCGCGCAATGATGGGGATGGGCCGTACGTTTCAAACGCCCAAACCTTTTTCGGATATGACCGTGTTTGAGAACATTTACACGGTCGCTATGCTCTACAACAAATCCCTCAAAGACGCGCGGGCAAAGACGGATGAGATCATTGAGTTTGTCGGCTTTAACGAGATCGCCAAACAAAAATGTACCAAGCTGCCGATTGAAAAGCGCAAGTGGCTGGATATGGCCCGGGTGCTGGCCATCAACCCCCGGGTGCTCATGCTGGACGAATGCCTGGCCGGCCTGACCCCCAGCGAGATTGACGAAAGCCTTGAAATCGTGCGCAAGATTAACAGTCAGGGAATCACCATACTCTTTATCGAGCATGTGATGTCTGCCGTCACCAATCTGTGTGAGCGGGTGGTCGTTATGTTAGAGGGCCGGTTTCTCAACGAAGGCGTCCCCGCCGATGTTATGAAAGAGCCGGAGGTCATTCGCGCATATCTAGGGGAGGACTACCAGCTATGAGGCTTTTGGAACTGGATAAAGTGTGCGCGGGCTACGGGGATTTGCGCGTGCTGTTTGACATTGATATGCACATCGACCAGGGCGAAGTTGTCGCACTGGTCGGCTCAAACGGCGCCGGAAAGACCACCGCTCTGCGCACAATCTCAGGCGAAATCAAAATCACATCCGGCTCAATCAAGTTTATGGGGTCGGATCTCGCCGCCATCCCCGCTTATCAGCGGGCGATTATGGGGGTCTCGCACATCCCCCAAGGCCGCGGGCTGCTCGGCTCGCTTTCGATCACCGACAACCTCATCCTCGGCTCTTACACCAAGCGCACCAAAGCCAGGCGAGGCGAGCTGATGGAAAGTGTGTTCGAAATTTTCCCCATCCTCAAAGAGCGCAAGCATCTGCCG
Organism: Oscillospiraceae bacterium; assembly: GCA_009784625.1. Lineage (GTDB taxonomy): Bacteria > Bacillota > Clostridia > Oscillospirales > Ruminococcaceae > WRAV01. Next base: position 11,197 of record WRBI01000003.1, read on the forward strand.
GCCGAAACACTGAGCGGCGGCCAACAGCAGATGCTGGCCATCGGCCGCGCCATGATGATGGAACCCGACCTGCTGATTCTCGACGAGCCGTCACTCGGCCTTGCGCCGATCGTGGTGGACGAAGTTTTTCGCATCCTGCGCGCGCTCAAAGAAAAAGGCACATCCATGTTGATCATCGAGCAAAACCTGGTCAAGGCCTTGCAGATCGCCGACCGCGGCTATGTGCTTGAGACCGGCCACGTGGTTTTGGCCGACAAGAGCGAAGCGCTGATCGACAACGCCGAAGTCCGCAAAGCATATCTGGGGGTGGTGTAGACGATGAAAGCGCTGGTATTTACAAAACCGCAAGTGCTGGAGCTGCGGGATGCTCCAGCGCCGGTGCCCGCGCACGGCGAAGCTTTGCTTAAAGTTCTCGCCTGCGCTATTTGTGGCAGCGACGTGCACGGCTGGCTGGGTACAAACGGCCGGCGGACAGCGCCGGTAGTAATGGGTCATGAACTGACCGCAAAAGTCGAGGCTCTTGGCGACGGTTGCACCGGAAACCTAAAAGTTGGCGATGTGGTGGCGATACAGCCGCTGATCCCCTGCTTTGACTGCGCCTACTGCAAAAAAGGGATGACCAACATCTGCCCCAACCGCAAAGTGCTGGGGGTGCTGGACACCGGCGGCGCGATGCAGGATTACATTACAATGCCTGAAAAGCACTGCTTTGTCCTTCCCGCCGGGATGAGCTATAAGACCGGCGCGCTGGCCGAGCCGTTCGCCGTCTCTTATTGCGCGGTCAAAAAGGCCGGGGATCTGCGCGGCAAAAATGTATTGATTGTCGGGGGCGGGGTGATCGGCCTGCTCGCGCTGATGGCCGCCAAGCTGCAAAACCCCAAAAAGATCGCGCTGTCCGATATGTCCGAGCCCCGGCTGGAAATCGCCAAAAAGCTGGGCGCGCAGGCCACCATCAATCCGGGCACGGGCGACTTTGACGAACAAATAACAGAGGTGTTCGGCGGCGAGATGGCCGATGTGACCATCGAGGCGGTCGGAATCGCGACCACCGTAAATCAGGCCCTGCGCGCCACCGCGCCCGGCGGCACCAGTGTTTGGATCGGCAACAACATCAAGACAATCGACGTAAACATGCAAGATATCGTCACCCGGGAGATCACGGTCAAGGGTACCTACATGTTCGCGCATGAAGCGTTTGGCGAAGTGATTGAGCAGTTCGCCCGCTTGGATGTCTCCGCGCTGATCGACAGCGAGGTTCCGCTCGAAAACGCGCCGGAAATGTTCAAGGCGTTGTTTGAAAACCCGGACAAATATCTCAAATGCATCATCAATTTTGCCGCCGGTGAGGAGTAGTCCGACACCGGTGTGACTGGAGGAAGCTTATATGTACGACAAAGAAGTAGTTCACATGCTCGAAACCAAAGCGAGCGCACTGCGCCATCACGTCATCTACAGCATGGGGGTAAACTACCCCGGGCATATCGGGGGCTCGTTCTCGATGGCCGACATGATGGCGGCTCTTTACTTCCACAAGATGAAGCATGACCCCAAAGACCGCTATATGCGCGACCGGGATCGCTTTATCCTCAGCAAAGGACATATCGCCCTTTTGCAATACGCCGCTTTGGCCGAAGCGGGCTATTTCCCGGTCGAAGACTTACGGGATACAAAAGAACTGCACTCGGTTCTGCAAGGCCACCCCGACCTGCTCAAAAGCGGGCATTTGGGAATCGAAGCCGGTACCGGCTCACTTGGGCAGGGGCTTTCGATTGGAGTCGGGATGGCACTCGGCCTGCGGATGGACGATATTAACGCGAAAACCTACGTCATCATAGGGGACGGCGAACTGGCTGAAGGCCAAAACTGGGAGGCCGCGATGGCCGCTGTCCGGTTTGGGCTGGACAACCTGGTCGCAATCGTGGACAAAAACGACAAACAGGCGCAGGGCAAGGTGGCCGAGCGCTTCCCGCTCGGTGAGATCACCGGCAAGTGGGAGGCCTTTGGCTGGAACACGATCGAAATTGATGGCCACAATATGGAGGATATCCTCCGCGGGCTGTATGCCGCAGATGAGGTGAAAGGCAAACCGACCGTCATCATCGCGCAGACAGTCAAGGGCAAGGGGCTAAAGATCGCCGAAGAGCACCCGGCCGGTATGCACAACGCCCCGCTCACCAAAGAGCAGTATGACGGTGCGATTCAAAAATTCTCGGGGGGGAACTAGACAATGGCACACACAAATCAGAGAATCGCCTACGGCCAGGCTTTGGTTGACATGGGCGAAAAAAATAAAAACCTGGTCGTGTTGGACGCCGACCTCGGCGGCTCCACCATGGGCAAGATGTTCGAGACCAGGTTCCCCGGCCAGCACTTCGAAGTCGGCATCGCCGAAGCCAATATGACCTCTATGGCCGCCGGGCTGGCGCTGACCGGAAAAGTCGCGTTTACAAACTCTTTCGCCGTATTCGCTTCCGGGCGAGCTTATGACCAGATCCGCCAATCGATCGCGATCGGCAATGTCAACGTCAAAATCTGCGGCTCGTCCGCCGGGCTTTCCGACTTTGGGGACGGCGCGACCCACCAGTCGATTGAAGACATTGCATCCATGCGCGCCATGCCCAACGTCACCGTGTTAAGCCCCTGCGACCCAAACGAAGCTTACCAGGCAACCATCGCCGCCGCCAAGCATGAAGGCCCGGTCTATCTGCGGATCAACCGCGCCGACTACGACAACATCACCCCCGCCGGCCAGCCTTTCGTAATCGGCCAGCCCCAAGTGCTCAAAGAGGGCACTGACGTGGCCATCCTCGCCACAGGCTACATGGTCGGCCTGGCACTTGAGGCCGCCAAATCGCTGGAAGGCAAAGTGTCGGCAAAAGTGGTCAACATCCACACCATCAAACCGCTCAGCGAAGAAAAACTGCGCGCCGCCATCGGCTCTTGCAAGTCGATCGTCACCGTTGAAGAACACAGCACAATCGGCGGTTTGGGTTCGGCTGTAGCCGAAACACTGCGGACAGACCCGCTGCCAATGGAATTTATCGGGATGAAAGACGAGTTTGGCCGCTCTGCCCACGGCTACGGGGAGCTGCTCGAACACTACGGTTTCACACCGGAAGCGATCGCGCAGGCCGTTATTAAGATCAAACGATAAGGAGTTGTCATGATGAAAATCGGATTTATTGGGCTTGGGATTATGGGCAAGCCGATGGTCAAAAACTTGCTCAAAGCCGGACACGAAGTGCTTGTGTACGATATCATCGCCGCCAATGTGGAAGATGTAGTCAGCGCGGGCGCAAAGGGTGCTGCATCCATTGCCGAAGTGGCAAAAGAATGTAAACTGATCATCACCATGCTGCCCAATGGCCCACAGGTCAAAGAGGTTGTGCTGGAGGGCGGCGTGCTCGAAAACGCGGCCAGCGGTACGGTGGTCTTTGACATGTCTTCCATCGCGCCCGGCGTAGCGCAGGAAATTTGCGCCGCCTGCGATAAAAAAGGGATCAAATACTTGGACGCGCCGGTATCCGGCGGTGAGCCCAAAGCCATTGACGGCACACTTTCCGTTATGGTCGGCGGCTGTGAAAATACTTTCAACCAGGTGCGTGAAGTGATCGGCGCGATGGCCGCTTCGGTCGTCCACTGCGGCGAAATCGGCGCGGGCAGCACAACCAAGCTGGCCAATCAGATCATTGTTGCGCTCAACATCTCGGCGGTCTCCGAAGCGTTTATGCTCTGTCAGAAAGCGGGGGTTTCCCCCGAAAAAGTCTTTGACGCGATCAAGGGCGGTCTGGCCGGTTCTACCGTTATGAACGCCAAAGTCCCCATGATTCTGGACGGCAACTTTAAACCCGGCTTCAAGATTGACCTGCACATCAAAGACCTTGCCAACGCGCTCGAGACCGGGCATCAGGTCGGCTCGCCCCTGCCCTTTACCGCCGCCGCTATGGAGATCCTCCAAAATCTGCGGGCGGGCGGCTGTGGCCAAAACGACCACTCGGCCATCGCCAAATACTACGAAAAACTGGCCGGGGACGAAATCCGCAAATAGGAGGGCAACATGAGCGGTTACTTAGAGAGCCTGTTTTCCCTAAACGGCAAAATTGCGCTGGTGACCGGCGCGGGCGGCGGGATTGGCAGCGCCATCGCGCAAGCCCTCTGCCATGCCGGCGCACATGTCGCCCTCACCGACATTAACCTCGATGCCCTGCAAAAAATCAAAGACGGGCTGGGCGAAAACGCCTCTGTCTTTAAGCTGGATATGTCCGATATCGCAAGCTTTGCGCCGGTGGCCGCGAATGTTGCAAAAATCACCGGTAAGATCGACATTCTGGTCAACTGCGCCGGAATCAACAAGCGCGAGGGCATTGTCGACGTGGACGAGGCCACTTACGACAAGATCATGGACGTAAACCTCAAGGGCGCGTACTTCCTCTCACAAGCGGTTGCCCCCTACCTGAAAGAGCAGGGCGGCGGCACAATTATCAACATCGGTTCGCACAACACCGGGATGGCTCTGGGCGGCGTGTCTGTCTACGGTGCCAGCAAATCCGGGCTGATGGCGCTCACCCGCAGCATGTCGGTCGAGTGGGCCAAGTATGGGGTTCGCGCCAACTGTATAAGTCCCGGCCACTTTAAAACCGAGCTGACCGCCCCGACCTGGGCGCACCCTGAGCGGAGCAAATACCTGCTTGAGCGGATCGCCCTAAACCGCCCCGGCGTCCCCGATGATCTGGTGGGGATCAGCATCTTTCTTGCCTCAGACGCGTCAAGCTACATTACCGGGTGTGAGTTCCGGGTAGACGGCGGGTTCTTCTCAGGCGGCCGGCCCTGGCCGTTTGACACCAAATGGGATTAATTCTAAAACAAAAGCAGAACGTTGACAAAGCCTCAAAGTTTCCGGCTTTGTCAACGTTCCGGCTTTGTATTTGCTTGCCGCACAGACCTTTTCTGGCTAGAATTAAGCCAAGCGCTTTCTCCCCCACAAAGGCGGGGGGAGAAAACAAAATTCATCACAGAATTCTACCACTCAGCGACTGTGCCGTCGTAGTTGCGCCAGATTGGGTTTTTCCAGTTGTGGCCGACTTTGTCTGCCTCCAGTACTTTCTGCTTGTTGATTTCAATCCCCAGCCCCGGCCCACCCGGAATTTGAATGAATCCGTCTTTGAAGGCGAACGCCTCCTTGTCCACAATATAATCGAGCAGATCAGCGCCCTTGTTGTAATGGATGCCCAGGCTCTGCTCTTGAATGAACGCGTTGGGTGAACAGGCGTCCACCTGAACACAGGCGGCCAGCGCAATCGGCCCAAGCGGGCAATGGGGGGCAAGCGCCACATCAAACGCTTCGGCCATCCCCGCGATTTTCTTGACCTCGCTAATCCCGCCCGCATGGGAAAGATCGGGCTGGATGATGTCCACATACCCGTCAATCAACAGGTTTTTGAAATCCCAGCGGCTGAACATGCGCTCCCCGGTCGCGATCGGCGTGGATGTTTGCCGGGCGATGTCGCGCAGGGCTTCGTTGTTTTCGCTTAACACCGGCTCTTCAATAAACATCAACTTGTACTGGTCAAGCTCTTTGGCTAAAACTTTGGCCATCGCCCGGTGTACCCGGCCGTGAAAATCCACCCCGATGTCCAGTTTGTAGCCGAACGCCTCCCGCAAAGCCGCGATCCGCGCCGAGACCTCTTCGACCTTTGTGAAGCTGTCGATGTAGTGCATCTCGTCGGTGCCGTTCATTTTGATGGCTGTACACCCGGCATCCCAGAGTACGCGCGCGCCCTCCACAAGGTCGCGGGGGCGGTCGCCGCCTACCCAGCTGTACACTTTGAGCTTGTTCCGGCACTTACCGCCCAAAAGGTCGTAGATGGGCGCGCCGTAGTGTTTGCCCTTGATATCCCAAAGCGCCTGGTCAATCCCGGCGATCGCGCTCATCACCTCCGGCCCGCCCCGGTAAAACCCGCCCCGGTACATGGTTTGCCAGTGGTCTTCAATAAGCATCGGGTCTTTGCCGGTCAACATATCGGCCAGGTCGTGCACCGCCGCCTTGACCACCGCGGCCCTGCCCTCCACAATCGGCTCACCCCAGCCGGTTATTCCGGCGTCTGTCTCCACTTCCAAAAACAACCAGCGCGGTGCGACCGTATATGTGGTCATCTTTATGATCTTCATTTGTCAACACTCCTTGTAATACAGCTTCTTAGTCGAGTATACTATACACAGGCAGGTAAAGCAATCACACACCGAAAGAAGGAACAACAAAATGAGAGAAGCCATCATCGAGCGGGTCGAGGCCACCAAAATCATTGCGATCTTGCGCGGGGTCAGCGACCGTGATATCTGTCTTAAGCTGGCGTCCGCCATCCGCAAGGGCGGGATCGAGCTGATCGAGGTCACCTTTAACCAAAGCGCGCCTGAGCGTTTTTCGGACACCACAAACGCAATCAGCGCCATCGCCCGCGAATTTGGGGAGGATATCTGCGTGGGCGCGGGCACCGTCCTCACCCCAGAACTGGTGCAGATGGCGGCGGAGGCGGGTGCAAAGTACATTGTCTCGCCGGATGTTTCGATTCCGGTCATCCAAAAAACCCGGGAGCTTGAGCTGGTCTCCATCCCCGGCGCGCTTACCCCCAGTGAGATCACCACCGCTATAAGTGTGGGGGCGGACATCATCAAGCTCTTTCCGGCCGGCAGTATGGGGAGCGGGTACATAAAGTCGATCAAAGCACCGCTCAGCCATATTAAATTCGTGGCCACAGGCGGGATCGACGCCGGCAACATCCCCGAGTTTCTCGCCGCAGGCTGCGTCGGCTTCGGGATTGGCGGCAACTTGGTAAATGTCCAATGGGCGGCCGAAGGCCGGTACGATCAAATCACCCAAGCCGCGCAGGAAATATACCGGGCGGCAAACGGTTAACGAGGAGGAGAACAAAGTGCCCAGAGTGATCACGTTCGGAGAAATCATGCTGCGATTAAACCCGGAGGGTTATCTGCGGTTTGTGCAGGCAGCAAAATTTGACGCATCCTACGCCGGGGGCGAGGCCAATGTAGCTGTCTCACTGGCCAACTACGGGGTGGATGCCGCCTTTGTCACCAAGCTGCCCGCCCACGAAATCGGACAGTGCGCCCTCAACGCCCTCCGCCAGTTTGGGGTAGACACTTCGCTTATCCGCCGGGGCGGTGAGCGGCTGGGCGTCTACTATCTTGAGAAAGGCGCGTCACAGCGCGCCTCCAAAGTCATCTACGACCGCGCCTATTCGGCAATATCGCTGGCCATAAAATCCGACTTTGACTGGGATCAAATTTTTGCGGACGCCGACTGGTTCCACTTTACCGGCATCACCCCTGCCCTGGGCGGTGAATTGCCCGAAATCTGCCTGCAAGCGCTAAAAGCGGCCAAGCGGCTGGGTCTGCGGGTCAGCTGTGACCTCAACTACCGCGCCAAGCTTTGGCCGCGGGAAAAAGCCGGCCAGGTGATGGCCACCCTCATGCCCTACGTGGATGTCTGTATCGCCAACGAAGAAGACGCCGCCGACGTGTTCGGCATCCACGCCGCCGGCTCGGACATCAGCGGCGGAACGCTTTCCCACGACGGTTACATCGGTGTAGCCAAGCAGCTGCGCGAGCGCTTTAACTTTGGCCGGGTCGCAATCACTCTGCGCGGGAGCATCTCGGCCAGCGACAACCGATGGGCGGCCATGCTCTATGACGGACAGGCATATTTTTCAGCCGAGTACCCGGTACATATCGTAGACCGGGTGGGTGGCGGCGATTCCTTTGGCGGCGGGCTGATCTACGCCATGCTGGAAGGGTACGACCCGCAGAAAACCATCGAATTCGCGGTGGCCGCTTCCTGCCTCAAACATTCGATCGAGCAGGACTTCAACCACGTCTCGGTCGCGGAAGCTGCCTCTTTGGCCGAGGGCAACGCTTCGGGCAGGGTACAGCGTTAAAAAGGGGGAGTTACGGCATGACCGACAAACTCAGACAGGACGCCGAAGTGATGATCAAGCGGATCATCGCCGAAAATATGCCGGGTACATCGGTGCGCACAGCGCTCGAAGCCCACACGTTCACAGGCAATATTTACTTGGTCGCCATCGGCAAAGCGGCCTGGACAATGGCCAAAGCGGCCTCCGAATTTTTAGGAGATCAGCTTAAATCCGGTATTGTGATCACCAAATACGACCACGCGGCGGGTAGCATCGACCGGGTGGAAATCGTCGAGGCCGGGCACCCCATCTCGGATGAGAATACCATCCGGGGAACCGAAAAGGCCATCGCCCTGGCCGAAAAACTGGGCGATGGGGATGAGCTTCTCTTTTTGGTTTCAGGCGGCGGCTCAGCCCTGTTCGAAGCCCCGCGGGAAGGGATCAGCTTAGCCGACATCGCCGCCCTCAACGGGCAGCTGCTCGCCAGCGGCGCGGACATTGTAGAGATCAACATGGTGCGCAAGCGGCTGTCTAAGGTGAAAGCGGGGCGGTTCGCGCAGATCGCGGCCCCTGCCAAAATATTCGCGGTTGTGCTGTCGGATGTCTTGGGTGACCGGCTGGATTCGATCGCGTCCGGCCCCGCCGCCCCAGACTTGGCGACGGTAGAGGATGTGCAAAGGGTGGCCGAAGCTTACAAGCTCTCCCTGAGTGAGCTGCAAAAGCGGTATCTGCTGGACGAAACGCCCAAAGAAGCGCCGAACGTGGAAACAGTGATTACCGGCAGTGTCAAAACTTTGTGTGAATCTGCCAAATCAGCGGCGCTTGAATTGGGGTATACGCCGGTTGTACTCACCGCCAGCTTAAACTGCGAGGCGCGGGAGGCCGGACGATTTCTGGCCGGGATTGCCGCCGATATCAAGAGTGGTGCAAGCTCGTTTAAAGCGCCCTGCGCGATCATCGCGGGCGGTGAAACGGTGGTTCAGCTAAAAGGCGCGGGCAAAGGCGGCCGCAATCAAGAGCTGGCTTTCGCCGCGGCGCGCGGGCTGGGGGATTTGAATGATGTTCTGCTCTTTTCACTTGGCTCGGACGGGACTGACGGCCCAACCGACGCCGCAGGCGGAATGGTGGACAATCAAACAGCCGGCAAGCTGCGAGAAATGGGGATTGATCCGGCCCGGGTGCTGGCCGAAAACGACTGTTATCACGGACTGAAAGCGGTGGATGGCCTGATTATCACCGGCCCGACCGGTACCAATGTCAACGATGTGGCCGTGTTGCTTTGCCGCTGATGTATACTTTGAATCTGTAGTCAATACTCAACGAGCGCCCGCAATCTTAAGCCATTTTCAAGTGCATTGGTTCTAATGTGTTTCGCTTTGTGTCAACACGCCCTAGATAAAGAATAAAATCCGAACTGCTTGCGGCGTTTAAAGCCGGTTGCGGTTCGGATTTACTGCTTATATAGCGGCGTTACCTTAACCCCAATATCTCCCGCGCCTGTGCGGGTGTCGCGGCCTCGCATCCAAACTCCTCAATCAGCCGCACCGCCCGCGCCAAAAATTGCATATTGCTTTCGGCGAGGACACCCTTTTTGTAGAGCACGTTGTCCTCCATTCCGACGCGGACATGTCCGCCCATTGCTATGGTAGCGTAAAGAATTTCCATCGCGCCCGCACCCACCCCAAAGGCGCTCCAGGTAGAGCCGGGGGCGACTTCGTCCAACACGCTCTTCATAAACACCAGATTTTTAGTACTCGCCCCAATCCCGCCGGCCACACCCATGCAGAATTGAAAATGAAAGGGGCCGGTCAGTATTCCCTTTTTGATGTAATATCCGGCGTTGTAAATCATTCCGGGGTCAAAGACCTCGATCTCGGGCTTTACGTTTACCTCCCGCATCATCCCGGCCAGCTTTTCAAGGAATGCCGGGTTGTTTTCAAAGATGGTGGCGTGTGCCCAATTCATAGTCCCGCAGTCATAAGAGGCCATCTCGGGTTTTAGCTGATAGAACGGGCGTACCCGGTCCGCTTCTTTTAGATTAACGCCGCCCGAAGTGGTGATGTTCAGGATGATGTCACAATCCTTGTGCGCACGTATAAGCCCGATGGTCTCCTCAAACTTCTCATAGATCATCGCGGCTTTGCCTGCGTCATCCCGGCAATGGATGTGGGCGATGGCCGCGCCCGCTTTCCAGCAGCTGTACACTTCCTCGGCGATCTCGGCGGGCTGCAGCGGGACATTCGGATTGTTTTCCTTTGTCGGCCAGGCGCCGGTGGTGGCCACAGTAATAATCCGCTTATTCTTTAAATCGGACATCGTCTGCTCCTTTCAAAATTACAAGAGGCCGCTAAGATTGTGTGCGGCCCCAAATAGATTGTTAATCAAATACAGCCGCCGTAAGTGTAAGTCCTGTCCGGTACATCGTTCAGGTCGTCTTGATCAATTTCGGCCACACAGCGCACCATTGCCCCGTCACCCATATACCAGCGGATGGGGAAACAGAAAAACCGGAACCGCTTGCCTGAGACTTTATCCAGGTCGCCGCCCAGGTTTTCAACACCGACAATACCGTTTCCCAACATATACTTATGGCAGGGTTCCCAGGTACCCCAGCCGGACACAGCTTCCAGTTCACCAAACTTTTGGTCGTAGGCTTCCTGGCCGTGCAGCTTAATGTACAGCTCTTTGTCGAACTCGGCGTACGCTTCTTCACCAAACTGTTCGATATACTCCTCTGTCAGCGGCCTGCCCGATGCGCCCAGCAGATTGAGGCGGGTCATCCCGTTATTGCCCATAGCGGTGTGCAGCGGGTGGTCAAGGGCTTGTTGATCCATGGCTACACACTTGACTTTGTGCCTTACAAACCATTTGCCGCATTCAACCCCCACCCCGCAGGAATAGTGATAGTAGTCTTTGCTGTCATCAAACAGGCGGTGCATACCGGTGTTCAAACAGACAACCATCCCCGCAAGATCGGATGGCTTTATTCCCGCCCGCTCACAGGCGTCTTCAAGGTGTTTAGGCAGGATCAACCCCCATTTTTCGATCTCAATCTCCAGGCAGACAGCGTCGCCGGTATAAGCATCCACCGGCATTTCGTGGGTATAGCGGGCCCGCCTGCCGTCAAACTCCCGCTCCATAACGTGGCGCGGCGCATCGGCGTGGGTCCCGGTATGCTGTACGCAGTCAATCCGCTGGGTGAGCACCCCGCCCTTTGCCAGGCTGTGCATGTTGTCAATGACCGGTTTTGCGAAATAGGGCCAGCGGGGGATATCCGCGCTGAATGGATGGCTGAGGTCGACGAACACTTTTTTTCCCATATTGTTTTCTCCTATTGATCGTATATCATTTTGATGAGATATTCATTGAGTTCCCGCCGGGATTTTTCAATCTGCTCGGGTGTCCATTTGCGCAGGCCCTCCCCGGCCTTAAAGCCCAGCTTACCGCCTTCGTTCAGCTTGACCAGCACCGGGGACGGCTTTGGCGAGTTTTCAAGGTGGGGGAGCAGGTAGTCGTGAATATTATAAATGAGGTCGGCTCCGACCATGTCGAGGTTTTCGAGCGGCCCCAATTGTGGGAGCCGCAGCCCAAAGCTGTACCGCACGGCCTTATCGATGGTTTCGGCGTCGGCGATATCGTTTTCAAGGATTGAGATGGCCTCCCGCCAGAGGGCGTGCTGCATCCGGTTGGCGATAAACCCGGGGACGTCCTTTTTGCAGAGCACCGGCACCTTGCCGGCTCTTTCAAGCAGCTTGAGAGTTGTTTCGGCAACTTCATCCGAAGTGTAGCCGGACTTAACCACTTCTACCAAAGGAATCAAGTGTGCGGGGTTCCAGAAATGGGTGCCTACCAGCCGCTCTTTGTGTACCAGCCTGGCTGAAATTTCAGTCGGGCTCATCACCGAAGTGTTGGTGGCAAAGATCGCGTCCTGCCTGCATCTGCTTTCCAGCCTGGCAAAAGTATCCTGTTTGAGCCGCATATCTTCGAAGACGCTCTCGGCCACCAGGTCGGCCCGGGCAAAACAGGGGTGGTTAAAGTCGGTGGTAAATGAGATGCGCTTCATCCGCTCATCGACCTGGGCCCGGGTGAGGATTTCGCGATCCGCAAGCTGGTTTAAGTTTTCGCGGATAGCTGATAGTGGGGAGGTGTCTTTCAGGTCATAGAGCGTTACTTCCAGCCCTTCACAGTTCGAGTAAACCTGGGCCAGCCCCTTGCCGATCAGCCCCGCGCCGACGATCACTACGCTTTGTATTTCCATATCAGTTCGCCCAATAGCCGCCGGTGGCGTCGTAGTTGCCGCCGGTCAGAAAATCCGAAGCCGGCGAAGCGAAGAGGGTATACAACCCGATAAAATCCTCAACTTCACCCAACCGCCCGATCGGCAGCCGCTTTAAAAAATTCTGATGGACAGCTGAGTCGGGGTCGAACATCCACTCGGTTAACGCAGAGCGGAAGACGGTTGGGTTTATGGTGTTGACATTGATTCCGTGCGGGGCAAGGTCGCAGGCCATAGACTGGGCCATGACATCGCACCCGCCTTTAGAGGCACAGTATCCGGTGTACCCTTTCATCCCCATCCTACTTCGCGCTGAGGAGGTGATGATGATTTTTCCGCCTTTTCCCTGTGCCACCAACTGCTCAGCCGCCTGCTTGCAGATTATGTATACGCTTTTCAGGTCGGCGTCGATGATCTTTTGCCACTCGTCCACACTCTGCTCAAGGATTCCCTTTGGTGCATTAAACCCGTGGCATACAGCCAAAATGTTCAGCTCCCCGAAAGTTTTGACAGTGAACGCTACGGCCTGATCTGCCTGCACCTGGTCAGAGGGGTCGCCGGCAATATACGCGCACACAATCCCCTCTGCTTTAAACTCGTCGGCAAGCTGCCGCAGTTTCTCCTCTTTTCGCCCGGCCAGAACGACTTTTGCGCCTTGGTAACCGTAAGCCTTAGCGACCGCGCTGCCCAAAGCGCCCGTAGCTCCGGTCACAAGTGCTACCTTGCCCTCCAGGCTAAACATGCCTTGCGCAAAATGTTTCCTCACTTTTACCACGCTGACCAGCCCTTTCTATTTGGTATCGGGGTAGTTTATTACCACCAGCATCCGGGCGGGGAGATTGCTCTTGTTCATAAGGCTTCTGCCCTCGTTTGGCAGCAGGGTTATGCTCTCGTCTTTGTGAATGACGCACTGCGCCCCGGCTTTGTCGGTCACGGTGACTTCACCCTCCAGCACATAGTAAACCTTTTCGAGGGGGTTGTCCTCGTAGCCCCACTCCGCGCCGCCGCCGGGCAAAAATGTGGACAGGCCCATCCAAAACTTTTCCGCGCCGGTTTCCTCCTTGCCGTGAATCCGCATAGCCGTCATCCCAAAGTGGCCGGGGGCCGAATAAGCCGCAAGCTCACCAAGCGTCCGCTTTACCATTTTACTCACCCTTTCCGTCTGATTATCCGATATGAATGCCAAGTGCCGCAGCATTTTTGTGATAGAGCTTTTGCCTGTCGGTTTCGCCCAAGGGAAGTTCCCGCACAAAGCGGATCATGTCGGCGGCGCTCTCGTAGGGGTGGTCGCTGCCGAACAAGATCCGGTCAATCCCCATAACCGCCGCAGTACAGGCGAATGCCTCTTTTGACATGTTGCCGCTGGTGGTTACCCAGATATTATTCTTAAAGTAGTAACTGAAATCTTGTTTGTTCAATGCCTTGGGGTTGGGCAGAAACTTGAAGCGGTTGTCCATCCGGTCAAGAAGGAAGGGGAAGGCCTCGCCCAGATGGCCGAGCACCATTTTTAAATTGGGCACCCGGTCAAAAAGGCCCTTGACCACAAGCCGGGTCAGCGCGACCATGGCATCGGTGGTGAACCCCAGCCCCGGCCCGGCCACGGTAAAGCCGAGATCGTTTACCCGCAAGCCCTGCGGCAGCTGTGGATGGAGATAGACATAGGCCCCCAGCCGCGCGGACATCTCGAAAAGCGGCAGATAGCGCTCGTCGCTCGGGCAGCTTTCGCCGTAGTTTGAATGGGTATGCCAGGAGACAAATCCGAGATCTTTTACACATCGCTCAAGCTCCCGGCAGGAGGCCTCTACGTCTTTGACAGGAAGTATCGCGCTTCCCAGGTAGCGGCCGGGATACTTTTTGGTCAGCTCGTACAGCGCATCGTTTGTTTTGCGGGCAACTTCGGTGCTTTCACCCGCGCCCAAGTCCTCGACCCCCGGCGAACAGCTCAACACAGCGGTGGAGATCCCCAGTTTGTCCATCAGTTCCAGGCGGCCCCCGCCGACTTCAAGCAGCAGTGCGACCAGCTTGCCAAAGGGCGCTTCCAGCGCTTCGCTCCAAGTGATGATTTGGGTGTCTTTGTTGTAAGAGGGCGGCCTGGTGCGCCGGGTCACCGCGTCGACAAAACACTCGTCATAAAAATGGTTTTCGAGATCATACAGCTTCATAGGCTTGTCTCCCTTAATAATGTATAGGCATTGTCAAACCTATTGTAAACTGGAAATGCAACCGCTAACTGTTAAGCATTTAACGATTGCGCGCCAAAAAAACAACCCGACGTTTGTGCATGACGCCAAATCAGATTCGAACAGCTTCGGCGAACTGCACAATAGGGTTGTTTATTATTTTGTGGTCAATTGTATTACATTTTATAAACTACATTGTTATAATTGTGGTAGGATTGAACTGCGACAAAGCACAGCCGCGGTTTAATCCCGGAGTTTATAATTAAGGGAGTTGAAAAGCTTTGTCGAATTCACAGGAAAGGCGCTCGAACTTCCGGCTGTACGGCGAACCCTCAAAGTGGAACGGGTGGCAGAAATTCTTTCTGCAAGGTGTGCGGGAGGTATATCCCAAAGGCGCCCCGATCCTTGAGCAGGGGGAGCACACAGACAGGCTCTATTACGTGGTGAACGGAATTGTCGAATATACGCACATAAACGGTAACGGTGTCGAAACATTGGTGGATGCGGTGGGCTTTGGCAACGTGGTCGGCTTACAGCCGTTTTTTAAAAACACCCCGGCGCTCTGTTCTTTTGTCGCGTTTACCGATGTTGTAACGGCTTCGCTTGACCGCGAGCAGGTTTACGCTTGCATAGACGGCGACTCTTTGTTAGCGATAGAAATAATAGACGAGCTTTGCCGGGTTATAGAGTGTCTTGTCGGCCACAATGTAACCAAAAACACCACCAGCGCAAAAGCCAGGGCAATCGACTTTATCTGCGCCCTTTGCGAGACCGACATGTGTGAAAAGCTAGAGTCCGGCCAGATTTTTATCGGACTTTCTCAGGACGAGTTTGCCCGCGTGACAAAGGCTACCCGCGTAACAATAGCCAAGGCCTTGCGTGAACTCAGGGCCGAAAACCTGATTGAGACTGCGTATGGCGGAATTATCATAAAAGACTGTGACGGCCTGAGAAAATGTATGGACACAAAAAAGAGTTGAGCTTTGGCCGAACCATAAACTGCCGAGGCCGCCTGTTGGCAGGTCTCCCTGACATCACCCGAATTGAGATCGTGCATAGACCATTGACAAATGATTAACAATATTTTCCAAGACTAGTCGTCGCACTGCCTTCTTCATGTGGCTTTTCCTTGTACGGTTTAGAGGAAGTCAGATATATGGACTCAATCGCCGAGCTTTTGGCAGGCTTGGGTCGCTTAACAAAAGTGATACAACATTAGGAGGAATCATCATGAGAAAAGCAAAGTTGATGGCAATTATTTTGGTTGTAATCCTTATCCTCGCGGCTTGTGGCGGGTCGCCCGCAGCTCCGGCTCCGGCAGCTCCGGCGGGAACTCCCGCAGCCCCGGCTGGCGACGCGGGAACCGCTGAAGTCACTTTTCCAACCGGCCCGATAACCATCTTTAATTCATCCCCGGCAGGCGCGCCCGCCGACGTCATGGCCAGGGAACTGGCCAGAAGCATCGAGGAGCTCACCGGCGTGACCGTGACCGTAGACAACGCAACCGGCGGCGGTGGCGGGGTTATGTTTGGCTCGGTTATGGCACGGCCTACCGACGGCTATACCTGGGGCTCGTTTACCGCGGCTCAGATCGTTGCGCTGCAGGCCGGGCTGTCCGATGACTTCCCGCTGGATAACTTCACTTGGGTAAGCAGGATCCAGAACGACCACATTGGCCTGGCCATTTCGACCGATTCACCTTTCAGTGATATCCATGACCTGGTTGCGTGGGCACAGGCAAATCCCGGCCAGCTGCTGATCGGCGGGCAAGGCTCGGGCTCGGGCATCCACCTCTCCTCACTGGCGCTTGGCAGAGAGGCCGGATTCGAATTCACCTATGTACCTTTTGACGGCGGCGCCGAAGGCCTTAGCGCATTGCTCGGCGGCCACGTCGACGCGCTTATGGTCGGCCCGACCATCATCCGCCCCTACTACGAGGCAGGGCAGGCCATCATGATCACCTCCACCGGCGAGAGCCGCCCTTTCGCAGAGACCCCGACAAACAGCGAGCTGGGCTTCGATATCCCCTTTACCCAATACCGGGGCATCTTTGTCCAGACCGGCGTTGACCCCGCGATTGTTCAGGCGATCGCCGACCTGATTTACGAGGCAACTTTGACAGAATCCTTCCAAACCTATCTCGAGCTGGTTGAGCTGGAAAGAGAATTTTTAGGGCCCGAGGACTTTAGGGACTTCGTACTCGCCGACTTTGCCGACCTTGAAGCAACGATTGCCGAACTGCTCAACTAAGACGAAAGGGCATATCTGGCCAGGCAAAGGTTTTGTGCATAGCTGGATCGTGTACCGAAAGCACCGGTGTGAATACAGGTTCATCCAAGAGAGGAAGGTGTCTTGCTATGGCGTTGTGGTTGGGAGAGGTTTTGATCTCGGCTGTGCTGATTGTTGTTTCGGTAATACTGTACATAATGGCCGGAGATATCGGTGGTTCCATTAACCCCGCCGACGTAGGGCCCGCGGCGTTCCCGCGCCTGATGTTGGCCGCAGTAATTGTTTTAAGCATTGTCCAGATCGCGCTGTCGCTCAAAAAGCGCCAAAAAGCAATCGCCGAGGGCAAGCCGGGCAGAAAAGTCGTGATCGCCAACGGCACCGCTCTGTTCAGTACAATCGGGTTGATGCTGGTTTATGGACTTGTTATGCCGGTTGTTGGGTTTTATATTTCGACTGCGGTGTTTATTTTGGCCGTTATGATCCTCATGGGCAACCGGAAGTGGCTGCCGCTTGTAGCCGTGCCGATCGGGTTCAATATCTTTATCCACCTGGTTTTCACCATGTTCCTGGGTGTATCTCTACCGTAGAGGAGGGCAGTTAAGTGGCGAATCTAATGTATGGATTTTCTCTCTTGTTTTCGGGCAACAACTTTTTGGTATTGCTTATTGGCGTGGTTGTGGGGTATTTTCTGGGTATTGTGCCGGGAATCTCCGCAGCTGTCAGCTTGGCCTTGTTAATTCCCTTTACCTTTGGGATGGATCCCGTTTCTGCCATGATTTTGCTGACCACCATCTACACGGCGATTAACTTTGGCGGCGGGATACCGGCCATACTGCTCAACACGCCGGGCACGCCCTCAGCGGCCGCGACCGTGCTGGACGGCTACCCGCTTGCCCAGCAGGGCAAGGCCAAAAAGGCGCTCGGGATTACAATGTTTGCCTCGGGCATAGGCGGATTTTTCAGCGTCATCATGATGATCGCGTTCTCGATGCCCCTGGCGCTCTTCGCGCTCCGGTTTGGGCCGCCTGAGTACTTTATCTTGGCGATCATGGGCCTGAGCGTGGTTGCGGGCCTTTCGGCGGACAACCTCACCAAAGGCTTGATTCTGGCCTCGCTTGGCCTCTTCCTGACCACGGTCGGGATGGATCCAATCGGCGGCGGCTTCAGATACGTTATGAGTTTCCACCTATTGGAGGGCATCCCCTTTGTGCCCGCGCTGATCGGGCTGTTCGCGATATCTGAAATATTCTCAATGATGGAGGAAGCTTCAGCCAATCAAAAGCCGATGGAAAAGATAGACGGTGAGGGGATCACCGTAGCCGAAGTCAAGAGCTGCAGGCGTGCGATTGGCCTTGGCTCGATCATCGGATTTATCGTCGGGCTGATTCCGGCCGCCGGCCCGAACATTGCCGCCTGGATGTCCTACAACGAAGCCAAGCGCGGCTCAAGCAATCCCGAAAACTTCGGCAAAGGCGAGCTGGCCGGCGTTGCCGCGCCTGAGACCTCCAACAACGCGGCTGCCGCCGGCGGGCTAGTGCCTACGCTGGCGCTGGGCATCCCCGGTTCCCCGCCTCTCGCGGTTTTGATCGGCGCGCTCACCCTCCACGGGATCACCGCCGGGCCCCTGCTTTTTGAGCGCAACCCCGAGGTCCCCTACTCTATTTTCGCGACCATGATTATAGCCACCCCGCTCATGATGATACTGGGGCTGGTCTGCATCAAATACTTCGCGCTGGTCACCCTTATCCCCAAAACTGTGCTTGCCCCGATTGTCCTGGGTGTTTGTACAGTCGGCTCGTTTGCGGTTTCGGGCACCATGTTCGGCGTTTGGGCGGCCTACATCTTCGGTGTAGTCGGATATATCTTCAAACGCTTTGGTTTCCCCATCCCACCTATCGTTTTGGCCTTGGTGCTCGGGCGTATGGCTGAGACAAACTTCCGGCGGTCTATGCTTATGAGCGGCGGCGACCTCTCGATCTTCGTCACCCGCCCGATCACCGTTGTTATTATGCTGCTCACCATACTGATGTTCGTCTACCCGCTGATCAAATCACAGATTAAAAAGAGAAAGGCCGCGGCCGGATAGGTAGGCGCAGTCAGCCGTATCGATATATTTACATAGGAGGATCAATTTATGGCAGACCTTTTCAAAGAACGCATTCGATTTCCCATGTCGGTGACCGAGCTCAAACGCAGGCATAACGCGGTCAAGGCTGAAATGGAGAAGCAAGGGCTGGATATGATCATCATGTCCAACAACAACCAATACCTGGGCGGCTATATTAGATACTTCACCGATATACCCGCTTCCAATGCCTACCCGGTCACTGTGCTGTTTGAAAAAACCGGCGAAGTTTCTACCTACACCTTGGGCGACCCGGACAGGCCGGTTCCGTTTGAGTGGGCCGCCCGCGTGATCACCAACCGCACTTCGCTGCCTTATTTCCGCTCATTAGACTACACCAAAAACTACGACGTGGACGCGATCAGTAAATTCATGAAGAGCAAGAATGTCAAGCGGCTTGGCCTGGTCGGCGTGGGTATGCTGGACTACCATATGGTTTCCTCTATCATTGAAAGAACCGGTGTAAAGACCGTCAACTTTACCCCAGCCCTTGACAAGATTAAGATGGTCAAGAGCCCCGAAGAAATCAAGTTTATCGAGCTAAGTGTTAAGATGCATGAGGACTCAATCGCTTTTATGCAATCCATTCTCAAACCCGGTATGTACGAGTACGACCTGCGCGCTGAGCTGGCCGGCTGGCTTAAAAAAGAAGGCAGCGAAGAACAACTGCTCCTGCTTTGCTCCGGACCTAAAGTGCCGCATATCATCCATCCATTCTATCAGAACCGGCAGATACAAAAGGGCGATTACATCAATGTACTGAACGAATCCAGCGGCCCCGGCGGCTATTACAGCGAGATAACCAGAACATTTTCTATGGGTGAACCGGCCAAGGAGGCCGTCGAGGCTTACGCTGTAGCCGTTGAGCTTCAGCACTGGGTAGCCGATATGCTGGCCCCGGGTGTGCCCGCCAACACAATCTGGAAGAAGTACAACGAGCGGCTTCGCGAGATGGGCCTGCCGGAAGAGAACCGGCTGTTCATCCACGGCCAGGGTTACGACCTGGTTGAGATGCCGGGCTTCGGCGATGAGGACGACACCATCCTGGGCGAGGGAATGTACCTGGCCATTCACCCGACCATCCTTTTCTCAAGCGGACACTGGGGACACAGCTGTGAGGACTTTTTGGTCACTGCCGATGGCTATAAAGACATGTTCACCGCGCTCAAGCAGGAAATTGTCATAGTCGACTGTTAACCGCCAATACCCCAACGATAAGGAGGACTGTTGATGGATGTTATTGTCATGCACAAAACAACCGAGAAAATGCCTCTTGTTATAACGACGGATCAGGTTGACCAGATCAAGAAACACGCTGATAATGTTCACTGGTTCGAAACAGAGGCGGAGGTTTTAGCCAGCGGCGTAGACGCTGAGGTCATCTTCTGCTGGGGCGGCACCGGAATCCCGCCCGAAACATTCTGCTGCCAGTCCAAGCGGCTGAAATGGCTGAACACTTTTTCCGCTGGGGTTGACCCCCTCGTGAAATCAAAGATCGCCGACTTGCCGATCACTGTGACTACGGCTAAAGGCGTGCACGGCCGGTCAATGGCATTGACCACTTTGGGATACTGCATCTGGCATCTGCGCAAATTCGCCGAAATGCGCGAGAACCAGCGCAACCACGTGTTCAAGAAGCTCCAAGGTCAGGAGGCGATCGGCAAAACGCTGGGAATTGTGGGCGCCGGCTCAATCGGCTCATATGTCGCGCAGCTCTCGAAAGCGGTCGGGTTTAAGGTTATTGGGGTAAAGCGGACAGTGACCCAGCTCGAAAACTTCGATGAGATGTACTCGGACAAAGAGCTTGACAAGGCGCTGGCCCTGATGGACTTTGTTGTGGTGTTGACCCCGATGTCCAAAGAGACTGCCGGGATGTTCGATGAAAGCCGGTTCGCCTGTATGAAGAAGGGCGCGTTTTTCGTGAATATCGCCCGCGGCGGCGTGGTCGACCAGGACGCGCTTGTGCGGGCCCTTAAAAGCGGGCATCTCAGCGGGGCCGCCCTGGACGCCACCGACCCCGAACCCCTTCCCGACGATCATGTACTATGGGATATGCCAAACGTATTCGTCACCCCGCACAACTCGGCGACCAGCCCCTTTTTGGTGGACAGGGCGGTTGACCAGTTTTGTGAGAACCTGGATAACTTCAGGGCCGGGCGGCCGCTATTCAACATTGTCGACCTAAAGAGCTTATAGGCAGCCCACGACAGTTGATAAAAAGCCCATATGAGCGCGAGTTCTAATGGGCTTTTTATCGTGAAAAACACAAACGCAGAGGAGGTGGTGCTGTGGTATACGCGATTATCGCGCATGTAATCGGCTTAACCGGCGGTATGCTTGCCAAAAAGCGGGCCATTCCAGCCGGGGCGCTGCTCGGGTCGATCGCGTTTGTGTTCGCGTTCAATTTGATTTCTGGAATAGAGCCGAACTACCCGCCCAACTTGCGGCTTGTCATTCAGGTGCTCTCCGGGGTATTGTTGGGGACGAGTTTTGCCCGCTCTGATCTGTTTATTTTGCGGCGGCTGATAAAGCCGGTGCTGATTATCGTGGGAATGTTTATGAGTTTCAATGTGATTTTTGCGCTGATTCTTGCCCGTTTTACCGTGCTTGAGCCAACAACCGCTATGTTGGCCTCGGCCCCCGGCGGCATTTTCGACATGGCCATCATCGCGATTGATTTTGGTGCGGATTCGCACAACGTAGCGCTTTTACAGATATTTCGGTTTACGATTTCGGTCAGTGTATTTCCGGTTATCGTGCTGCGGCTGCTCAAACACGCCCGCTTCGGCGAGAGCGCCGTACACGACCAGTCAAAGCCCGCGGACACCGCCCCAAAGCAGACACTCACCACGCAGCAAAAGGTGTTCAGGCTGACCCTCACCGTGCTTTCGGCCGGGGCGGGGTCAATGCTGTTTCGATGGATGGGCATACCCGCAGGGGGAATTCTCGGCGCTGTAACCGGGGCAATTCTGATAAGCGCGGTCGCCCAAAAAGCTTATTTCCCCAAAAGCCTGAAGCCGATTGTTCAGGCAATTGCGGGCGGGTTTGTCGGCGCGCAATTTTCAATGGCCACCATATCTGCGCTCAGGGGGCTGGTGCTGCCGATGGTTATCATTACGATTCAGCTGCTGCTCATGTCGTTTTCCACTGCTTGGGTAATCAGGCGGTTTACCGGTATGGATATGGCGCACAGCCTGTTTTCCTGTGTCCCCGGCGGCATTGCCGAAATGGGTATCCTGGCCGGGGAGCTGGGGCTGCGGGTGCCGGACATCGTATTGGTGCATATCATCCGGCTTATTTCGGTGATATTTATGGTGCCGATATTGCTTTCGCTGTTTTTCGGATAAGCTTGATTATGTTCGGGGGACGGGAAAAATCAGATGTCCGCCCTCAACGCAATGGGGAGGTAGAGGTAATTTTGGCGGGACTGGAAACACAAGGAACCCAAGAGCCGGCGGGCTTTTTTCGCTCGACTAATTTTCGCTGTATGATTGCGCTCATCGTCGGTTTGGCATTGGCCTTCGGGCTACAGCCGGTCAACGGCCTGACTCCCTTGGGTGTGCGGGCGATCGCGGTTATTGTCCCTACGCTGATTTTGTGGCTGACAGTGAATACCCATTGGAGCTGTCTGCTCTTTTCCGCGTTGTTGATCATGGCCGGGGTTATGACGCCAACTGCCGTTTGGGCGGGCTCAATGGGACATTTTGCACCCACATTGGTGCTTGTCTTTACTCTGTTGGGGCAGTGTCTCAACGCGACAGGCGCCATTGATAAAGTAGCGGCCTGGTTTATCACCAGAAAGTTTGTCAGCGGCAGACCGTACGCGTTTATGGGTATGTTCTTTTTCTCCAACCTCTTTATCGGGCTGTTTATGCAGAATTTGGCGCTGGCAATCATCTACCTTGACCTAACGGTCAGGGTTTGCGGAAAACTCGGCATCAAAAAAGGGCACACCCTTTACACATGCCTTGTTCTCGGTGTGCTTTGGGGAAACAGCGTGCTCACCACGGCCTCGCCGATTGCCAAGACATTGCCCAATATCATGATGGGTATTTTACACACACAGCTCGGGATAACCATTACATACGGGCAATGGTTCGCGGTGGGTATCCCGTTTTCGATCGCTATGTTTGTGGTTATTATGATTGTGGCTCGGCTGATGAAGCCGGATGTCTCTCCTCTGCGCGACCTGGATATTGACGCGTTCGCGAAGAGCACACCACCTCTGAGCAAAAGCGGAAAAATTGCCCTGCTGGTGATGTGCTCCCTGTTGATGGTTATCCTGCTGCCCGACCTCTTTCTGGCGATGGGATTGTTTGTTCCGATTTCGAACTATTTTGTTCAGATCGGGCCGACCGTACCCGCAATTTTGGCGGTGGTCGCGCTTTGTTTGATCCGCGCCGACGGCCAGGCGGTCATGGATTTCCCGACAGCCGCCAAGAGTGTGCCGATGACGCTGATTGTCTTTATCGCCGCCGTGATTCTGATGGGCGTCCCAATCTCCGACGATGGCACCGGGATTGTGGCCTGGCTGGGCAACATACTCTCGCCAATGGTTGCCGGGCTTTCCCCTGTCTGGATTATCATCGCGATGATTGCGGGCATCCTGGTTGTCACCAACCTGATTTCAAACGCCGTGACCATGGTGCTGTTTTTCAACATCGGTGTGGTTATGCTGGCAGAGACTGGCACCAGCATTGGAGCGTTCGGGCTGCTGCTTTCCCTCGCGACCTCCACCATGGCCTGCCTGATGCCCTCAGCCTCTTTGCAACTTCCGCTCTTTTACGGCCCCGGCCATATCACGGTGGCCAGTTCTTATAAGGCAAACCTGTTATTTGTGTTCCTGGCTTTTTTGGTGGTGCTGGCGTTTATACCGATCGTCTCGGCCGTTGTTACAATTTAGTGTTGGGGAATCAAAACCGCCGGCTTGGCTGGTGCGGCTTGCTCTACCCCGGCAAAAACCATCTTTAGCCAAAAATTTCTACAACAATTGACAATCCGCGCGCAAGGCGGTATACTGAACCTTATAAGGCTCCGAAAAAAAGGGGCCGCATGGCCGCTGTCAAGTGCGACAACACTCAACAGCGGGAAAAGGTGGCACACGTTAAGCAACAACACCCTTCCACTTCCACACGACAAAATTATTATACACCCATCTATAATAATTTTCAAGCGTGGAATCAACCGCCATTCATCGGCGCGTGTGAGGGGTAACCACCCTCATGCGCGTTGTTTCATTTCGGGGCTTTTGGTAAAGGCCCGGCGGGGTTGCTTCGCGGCAGCTTCGCCGGCAAAATCAAAAGCGAAAGGTGTGTAAAAAAATGGGGAAACAGGGAATAGACCGCAGCATGGATGATCTTGGGCGCGTTGTCATCCCGCGCGATATCCGCGAGGAGTTCGGGTGGGGGGCCGGTACAAAGCTTGAGGTGGTCATCAAGGATGTTTCGGTCAGGTCGGTCACAATCCGGGAGTCAACCCTGCGCTGCTCGCTCTGCCGGCAGGAGGCCGAAAACCTTGTGAAAATCGAAGAGGGGCACATCTGCCCGCAGTGTTCGGCCAAAGTTTCATAGTCCCCGAACAAGGCACAAAGCACCGTCAATTTGACGGTGCTTTGTTCATTTTTGAGACCGCCCGGCACGGACAGGCGCGGCTCGAAATAATGCGTTACCCGTTACAGCCCGGAATCCTGCGTTTGTCGGCGATATAAGACCGTAACAATCAACATGGTAGCGGCCAACAGAGCGCCGACGAAAATCGGGAACAGGCGGTATCCCAAATTGCCGCCGATTAACCCAAACAAGGGCGGCATAAGCATGATACCCGCGTAAGAAGCGACAATTTGCAGGCCGATCATGGCTTGTGTATACCGCTTTCCAAAGAGGCTGGGGGTGCTGTGTACATAGTTGGGAAAGAGGGGCGCAACGCCCAGGCCAAGTAAAATAAAGCCCGGCATTAAAAATCCGTCATAGGGCAAAGCGATGGCCAGCGCCCCCATTGCGATCAGGCCTTGACCAGCCCGAATGATGCTTCGGCTGCTCCGGCGGGCGGCGAGGAACCCGAAAAGAAACCGCCCGACGGTGATCCCGAGATAATAAAGCGCGAGCCAGCTTGTCGCCGTATCGCGGGGAATCCCCCTGGCCAAAACCAGATATGTGCTGCCCCACAGCCCAAGCGTCATCTCCATTCCGCCCGTGACAAAAAAAAGCAGTACCGCAAGGCGCGCGCCGCGAAGGCGCAAGAGCGCGGATGTGCGCGGCGGACTGTCTGCCGCACCATCAGTGTGGCTTTCCGCCCGCTCTTCGTTTTCGGCGGGGACGCTCTTCCAGCGGGAAAGGGACACAAATAAGCTCACCGCTACGGCGAGCTGTAAAAAGCCGACAACGCGATACCCCATTGTCCAGCCGCTTAAGTGCATCAGGCTAAAGGCCATGATCGCGGGGCCTGCCGTCGCGCCTACCCCCCAAAAACAGTGGAGCCAGCTCATTTGCCTCGCGCTGTAATGCATGGCCAAAAAACCATTTCCGGCCGCGTCAATGTTGCCGGCGCCAAACCCCAGAGGAACCGCCAAAAGGCAGAGCACAAAAAAATGGCCGGACAAAGAGAAGCCCAGCGCTGATATAGACATCAAAGACAGGCTGACCGCCAGAACAAGGCCTGTGCTAAAACGGCGCAGTATTCGGGTACTCAGGTAGGTTGCGACAATGGTGCTGCCCGAAACAATCATGGCCAGGGGGCCCGCCATCGCCGCCTCTACGCCGAACTGGCCATGCATGGCCGGCCACGCGCTGCCCAGCATGGAATCGCCCAGCCCCATCCCGATAAATGTGAGATAGGTGAGAATTAAAAGTACAATCATTTATCACGCTCAGCCGCCGGAGGATACTCGTTGCACAGTAGCCGATAGGGCGCCTGATCCTCCTCTATTTTCGGGAACCGCCCTAACTTCTCGTAAAAGCGGTTGTCGTTTGCGTCGTCGTTGCACATAGACACTTCCCCCAAGAGCACGGCCCCGGTTCCCGGCTCGACCCAAAAGTCATGGTAGAGATAGGGCGGAATCGTTATGCTTTCGCCGGGGGCAAGCTTAACCTGTGTACCGGCCGGTACGGTGTAATGCCGCCCATCTGTCATTACGGTGACGTCGGTGTCTGCAAACCCCTCATCCGGGGCTGCGTTGTAAACTTTGATCAGAACCGTTCCACCGCCGCGGTTGATGATGTCCTCCATTTTAGACCAGTGGAAGTGCATCGGTGAATATTGGCCCTCTTCTAACATCAACAGCTTTTCGGCGTAGGGTTTGTTGTATTTCGCGTGACCGGGCACTCCATTTCGGATTGTAACCAGGGTAAAGCCGACCTTTTCAAAATCCCCTTTGCCGTAGTCCGTGATGTCCCAGCCCAGCCCGGTTTCACGAATTTCGTTGTAGGCATCGCCTTTTTTTAGCCATTCTTCCGGCGGCCAGCTGCAAAAGGGCGGCAGCAAAAAGCTGTGTTCCCCCGCCAATTTTTCCATCCGCCGGATTGCGGCGTTGATTTGTGAGCGTTTCAAACATTAACCTCCTTGTGCTAGACCGCCTCTTTTTTGCGCTTAATCGCGTAGCAGTCGAGAGAAATAATCGAGACAATCATAATCCCCAGAACCAGTTGTTGGATGTAAGGGTGAATCCCCAGCATACTCATGCAGTTCCTCAAAAGGAACATTACAAAGATGCCGATAAAGCTTTGGGGTACGCCGCCCACCCCGCCCGCAAAAGATGTGCCGCCGATTACAACGCCGCAGTTGACCATAAGCGGAACTTCGACTCCGGCGATCGGCAGGCCTGTGTTCATGCGGGAAGCGGCGAGCACACCGGCAACCGCGGCGAATGTACCCGTGAGCACGAATGCAAGCCATTTGGTTCGCACAACATTGATTCCGGAATGTTCGGCGACCTCGTAGTCGCCGCCAAGGGCGTAACAGTTTCTGCCAAAGCTGGTGAACCGGAGCAGCAGATAGGTCAAAACCCCGAGAACGATCATGAACGCCGCGATGTTGGGGATCCCAAGCCAGTTGTCGTTGGCGATTCTTTGAAAGATCGGGTTGGAAGCGGACACCGGGTTCGCGTTGGTGAGCAGAAGCGCAACACCCTGCACAAGCATCCCCATCCCCAGTGTAATGATGAACGCCTCAGACTTTTGCTGAACGATCAGGAACCCGTTGATAAACCCGACCACCGAACCCGATAAGATCGCTATGACGATGGCCAGGGCCATATGCATCCCCGAATTGAGCAGCATGATCGCGATAATCCCCGACATAGCCATCACCGAGCCGACCGACAGGTCACACCCTTTGCAGATAACCGCAAGAGTCACCCCAAACGCGATGATCGCGTTTGTCGAAACCGCCTCAAGCAGATTTGAAAAATTGGCCGGCGTATAGAAATTTGAGTCGGTGAAAATCATTACAATGAACATAATCGCGATCGCGACCACGGCTTTTTGTTTGCCCAGCGCTTTAAGTGCCGGACCCCCGACGGCCTGTACGTTTTGATTCATTTCCCTACCCCCTTGCGTGTCTGCGGTGGTCAAGCCAGATTGCCAGGACAAGGATAGCCCCCCTGACCACCTCCTGCGCGTGTGTTTGAACACCCAGAAGGTTCATGCAGTTGGACATCAGGATAACAAGTGAAACCCCCATTACGGTGCGCAGGACGTTTCCCCGGCCCCCGGTAAGCGAAGTCCCGCCGACCACAACCGCCATGATCGCGTCTCTTTCAAAGAACGTGCCAACAGTGGGCACTGTGACCGAAACGCGGGAGAAAAGCACAATCGCGCCGACGGCAACCATAAATCCGCACAGGGTGTAAATGAATACCACAACCCGCTTTGTCGGGATTCCGCCCAATTCCGCGGCTGTCAGGTTGCCCCCCGTGTAGGTGATGGCCCGCCCTAGGGCAGTCTTTGACTGGAAGATATAGAGCACAAGCAGGAAGAACAAAAACACCCAAAATGAAATGGACAGCGGCCCCCACATGCCTGAACTGAGCGCACGGGTCACAGGCATCGGGTGTTCAAACAATGTCCCCCAGTTCATCGGGAAACCGCCGGTGAGGTGCAGGGCCAGCGAGCGGTAAATCTGGCTCATTCCAAACGTGATAAAGAGCGCCTTTGCCTGTGTATTCGCCCCCGCGAGCATCAGTGTTGTGCCGTTAACGAACCCGAGGGCCGCGCCCAGCACAAGGCCGGCAAACATCGCGGGCAGCTCGCCGATTACATCCACCAGCGAAAGCGTCACCATCGCGACAATTGAGATCATGCCGGGCACGGAAAGGTCGATAAACCCGCCGACAATGATAAATGTCATGCCCAGCGCGACAAAGCTGAGCGGGCCGAACTGGCGCATCAGGTTGGTAAAGTTTTGCGCCGACAAAAATCTTGGCTCTACAATAGCGGTGACGATCACCAGCGCCACAATGACAAACAGAACCAGATATTCCATCAGGAAATCGACGGCCGCCTGTCTTCCCATTCGAGGTTGTTTTGTCATGTTTTCTATCCCCCGCTATCCGATTGCGGCGTCCATGATGGTATGCGCCGAGTCTGTTTCGGGATTAAACTCCCCGCTGATCCGCCCCTCGCAGATGGTCAGTACGCGGTTGCTCATCGCAAGCACTTCGGGCAGTTCGGAAGAAATCATGATGACCGAGCCGCCGTTTTCCGCGATTCTTTTAATCAGCAGGTAAATTTCGTACTTGGTGCCCACGTCGATGCCGCGGGTTGGCTCGTCGAGTATGAGTATATCGGGGTTGATTTCAAGCCAGCGCCCCATAATACATTTTTGCTGGTTCCCGCCCGAGAGCGTTTTGACTTTTGTGTGCGGAGATGGAGCCTTGATCGAAAGGCTCTTGATCTGCCGCTCGGCGATCTCTTTTTCTTTCGAAGCGTTTACAAACCCGAACTTTGATATCCGCCACAGGCTGGACATAATCACATTGGCCTGCACCGAAAAAGGCAGTACCAGTCCTTCCAGTTTGCGGTCTTCGGGGAGCAGCCCCACACCGGCGCGCATACCGTCCCTTGGGTTTTTAATTTTGACTTTTCTGCCGTTTATAAGTATCTTGAGTTCTTTGGCTTTGTCTGCGCCGTATATCGCCCGGACAATCTCGGTGCGGCCCGCGCCGACCAGCCCGACAAACCCAAGTATTTCACCTTTTTTAAGTTCGAACGCGATGTTTTTCAGCTTGCGCGTGTTGATTGTCTCTACGTTCATGATTGTCTCGCCGGCGGCGTGCGGCCGTTCGGGGTATTCGTTCTCAATCTCGCGGCCAATCATTTTCGCGATCATTTCGTTTCTGGTCAGCTCGGCGATTGGCTTTGTGTCGATCACTTTGCCGTCACGTATGATTGTGACTGTGTCGCACAATTCAAATATCTCGTCAAGCTTGTGGCTGATATAGATGATGGTAACACCCTTTTTGCGCAGGTCACCTATCAGGACAAACAATTGCTTGAGCTCATCGGCGGTCAGGCTGCTGCTCGGCTCATCCATAATGATGAGCTTGGAGTTAAAGGACAGCGCCTTGCTGATCTCTACCATTTGTTTTTCGGCGGCGCTCAGGTCACTCACCATCTTGTGGGTGTCAATTTTGCTCCCGATGCTGTCTAAAAGTTCCCGCGCATTTTTGTGGATATTGCGCATCCCATTCATTTCCGCGTAGCGGCCAAGGAATATGTTTTCGCCGACCGTAAGCGTATTCACCAGGTTAAACTCCTGATAAATGATGCTCAGGCCGCTTCTGATCGACTGGATGGGTGTGGTGTTCTCGACTGTCTGGCCGTCAAACACAATTGTACCGGAATCCTTTGTGTGGACGCCGGAAAGAATTTTCATCAGTGTGGATTTTCCCGCGCCATTCTCACCGACCACGCCGTGTACCGTCCCCTTGCGTACCGTTATACAGGCATCGGTAAGTGCCCGAACCCCGGGAAAGGATTTGTTCACATTTTGAACGGACAAAATGACATCGCTGTTATCCATGCGCAAATCACCTTTTTCTGTCTTGATATAGTTGATGCACTTCAAAAGCGGCCCAGGATTTGCGAGGATATTTTGTGTCCCGCTAGGATGACGCCGCGGCTTGGCTGACGCCAAGCAAGGAGGAAGACAACGCGGGGTGCAGAATAGATCGCAATGCCGGGTTGATCTTGGAGTGTATTAACTATAAACGAACGATAATTCCGGGCCGGCAGACCGCCGGCCCGGAACTGCTGCTCTCTACCAGTCAGGCTCCACGAAGCTGTCTATGCTGTCGAGGGTTACCATATCCAACGGAATCCAGTTGTCAACGGGGACTGTCCCGCCTTCCAGAATGATTCTTGCGTTCCGAAGGGATTCGGTCGCCATGTTTGTAAAGCTCTGGCCAACGCTGAGCGCCTGTGTGCCGGCACGAACCTGGGCATAACCGGTTCTGTTGCCGTCAACGCCGATTA
Source organism: Oscillospiraceae bacterium (assembly GCA_009784625.1). Taxonomy (GTDB): domain Bacteria; phylum Bacillota; class Clostridia; order Oscillospirales; family Ruminococcaceae; genus WRAV01. The sequence goes on from WRBI01000003.1 coordinate 41,403, forward strand.
CAAACACGTCGGTCATCCCCGCGTTTTGAAGCGCGTCGATAACGCCGCTCGCGCCGTTATCCCAGTGGCACCACACGATGTCGATCTCATCGCCAAACCGCACGATAAAGTCTTCCATAATCGCGAGGGCTTCGTGTGTGTTCCAGCCGGTCGGTGCAAATTGCGAATCAAGCATAACGATATTGTCCGCGATGCCTTCCTGGAAACCGCTGTGGCGGTCGTTCGCGGCGGAGTGGCCTGCCTGGCCGCCTACTTCAACAAAGTTTGCGCCGTCCGGGAAGTGCGCCGACACGAATTCACCGGCTTGCACGCCGCCCAAAAAGTCGTCGGAACCGACAAAGAAGTCCATCACGCCTCTGTGTTCATCCGGCAGGACGGACGAGAACATGCCGACGACAAGGCCCGCGTCTCTGGCTTGTTGGAGTGCGGGGATAATGCCTTCGATAGAACTCGGGTTTACAAACACCGCGTCGTATCCGTTTGCGATTGCGGTCAGAACGCCGTCAAATTCTACGGCCGGTTCGTTTTCGCCCGCAAAGACGGACATTTCAAAGCCGAACTCGGGGGCCAGCCTTTGGAACTCTCTCCAAGAGAACGCCTGCGACTCATTGGACATCGCCTGTGTGATGAAAGCCGCTCTGAAGATTTGGTCTCCGGACGCCGCTTCGCCTCCATCCGCCGGGGCATCTGGGGCTGCCGGGGTTGTCGGAGCCGCCGGAGCCGGCGCGGTGCCTCCGCCGCCGCAAGCGGCAAAGATACCGACGACCAGGGCAAGTACAACCAGGGTTGCTAGGGTGCGCTTTTTCATTTAGTTTCCTCCCTTATTGATTTCGAAAATATGATAAAACAAGCCCGGGTCCACAAACATTCGGTGTTAACAGACGCCGCGGATTTTGGGCGTGTTGTATCCGGAGCTATACGGTGTCGCCGTACAAACGCTGTGCCAGGCGCATGGCGTTTTCAGATGTGTTGGCGGTGACCAAGTGCCTATGTAAAGGGTTGGTGACCCGCTCGGTCAATCCGCTCCAAAACTGCTCAAGAAACCACTGGTTTTTGAACAGGCTGCCTGTCAACACAACATGTAAAGGCTCTTCGGGCGGGTACTGTGCGCGCCGGGTCAGCGTTGTTGCCAGTTTCCAAAGCTCTAAGTGTGCGGCTTCGGCAACTTCGCGGGTATACGCATCACCCGCCTGCGCATATTCCAGTATCACCCGCGCGCAGGAGGCGATCTCGGACACATCCATCGCCGCAAACCTAGCTTGCACGGACGCGAAATCTTCGATCTTAAAAAAGCGGGTGATCTCCCGATAAACAGGCCGGTCAATCCCGTCGCCGTCACAGAACGCCAACATATCCCGCAGGACGCGCTGTGCAATCCAAAAGCCACTGCCGCCATCGCTGAGAAGCGCGCCCCAGCCGCCCGCGCGAAAGACAGGCCGGCCGGGAGAAAACGCCATACAGTTAGACCCGGTTCCGCCCACCATACAAATCCCCGGGGCTTCGGCCGCCGCCAGAAAGGCCAGCTCACAGTCGTTGTACAGGGTTGTCTGCCCGTCGTCCAGCCCAATCGCCCCGACCATTTTTTGGTAGACGCGCATGTCTTCCGGCGTGTCGCACCCGGAAATGCCAAAGACCGCCCCGCTTATGTCTTTCAGGCACAGGCCCTCTGTTTTGCAAGTCTCAAGAAAGCTCTCGATCAGGTTGCCGTATGCTTTTTCATAGCCGATTGACCGGTAATTTGACCCGCCGTATATGTATTTGTGAACTTCGCCTCCGGCCAGAGCGCGGATGCCGTATTCTGTCTTACTGCCCCCGGCGTCCACCGCCACTAAATATTTTTGACTCACACCGCACTTCCCCCCGCCCACTCGAACGACATCCCCGACAGCGCGTCCTGTACAAGAATTAAAAGCCCTTTTTCATAAGCCGCGCTTTCATCCGTCATCAGATGAAAAGAGGGGATCGTCCAGATGGGGAGGTGTTTTTCACACACATGCCGCAAATGCCGCAGCATCTCCTCGGTGGTGAACTCGCCGCCGAAAGCAATGACCGGCGGATTGAGAAGACAGATGATGTTGATGACAATATCCGCGATCAGCTGTACTTTTTGCGGGAGTCCTTCGGCCTGCCCGAGCAGATATTCCAGCGCCTTGCACTGTTCTACCCCGGGCACGTTGGTCAGGTGGGCAATTTCGCCGGCAAAGTTGGAAAAGCCCCGGACAATCCGCCCGCCCATCACGATGCCGGCGCCAACGCCCTGCCCGATATGCACAAACGCGATATCCGAGTCATGCCCGATGCCGGAGGCAATACTGCCCAGGGCTACCGAATTCATATCGTTTTCTACATATACGGGGATCCCCAGCTTTTCTTCCAAAATATACGAAAGCGCAACGCCCTCCATGCTTGGTATTTGCGAAATGGAGTACAGCGCCCCGCCGGGACCCACCGCACTCGGCACGCCAACACTGATTATCCGGATGTCGTCATCCTGTTTTTTAAGCGTTTGCGACAGTGTTTGCAGTTTTTCTAAGTGGGAATCGGCGGCGGTCAGCGGCCATGTGTTGCGCTGAATCACCTTACCGTCAACGGTCAGAACCGCGTATGCCAGCTCCCGGGGAAAGACCCGGATGACCGCGGTCCGCAAATGGTCTGTTTGCAGGGTATAGCATTTCGGCCTTCTTCCGCCCACCGACACCGCAAAGCTGCCCGGGCGCACCACGCCCTTTTGTTCGAGTTCCTGCACAAAAGCGTTTACCGTTGGCTGACTGAGACCGGTGCGCTCGGCCAGCTGTTTGCGGGTGGCGGTTTTCATCTCGGACAGCGCGTTCATGATCAAGCTGGCATTCAGCCTTTTCAGCGGATGAATTTCTGTGTTCCGGCGAGCCATAGCATCACCTTGTTAAATAAATTTAAAATAGTTTAAAATACAAGAATTGTTTTTTAGCATAGATATCATAGTTTTTTAGTAATTTTTAAACCAACTCCATTTTTAAAATTAAATGATTTAAAGAATGAATTTAATTTACCATACAAGTGACAAAATGTCAAGATGCCTAAATTCACAAATCAGAATGTGATGAATTGTAGAAAATGCACACAGAGCCGCGCTGTACATACTTCGGACGGCGGCTTCGTTTGACGCGCGGCATAAAACCATGATACAATTACCTGCATTAATGGATGGGAGGGGTTTCGATGGCCAAACTCATTGCAATCGGTGAATCTCTGATTGACTTTCTCCCCTGCTCCAAAGGCAGGCTGGCGGGGGTAAAATCGTTTGAGAAATGCCCTGGAGGGGGGCCGGCCAACGTCGGGGCCGCCGCCTCAAAGCTCGGGGTGGAAAGCATGTTGATCACAAAATTGGGCAAAGACGGCTTCGGCGACTTTCTCGCGGAAGAAATTCAAAAAGCGGGTATTGATGACCGCGCGGTGCTGCGCACAGAGGATGCGAGCACAGGGCTTGCCTTTGTATCCGACTCAGGCGATTCAGATGTGGAGTACCTCTTCTACCGCGCCCCGGCGGCGGACATGCTTCTCGCGGCCGAGGATATCCGCGAAGAGTGGTTCGAGCCCGACGATATTCTGCATTTCTGTTCAGTCACCCTTGTGGACGCCCCCTGCCGGGGCGCGCATGAGCGGGCAATCGAAATTGCCCGCGCAAAAGGCTGCTTGATCAGCTTTGACGTGAACCTGCGCCCACCGCTTTGGAAAAGCCTTAGCGATTTAAAAGAAGCTGTGCTTCGCTACATCCCCAAGGCGGACATTGTAAAGGCAACCGATGAAGAGCTGGCGTTTCTAGGCGAAATTCGGGCGCCGCATCAGCTGATCACGCTGGGCAGGGACGGCGCGCGGTATCTGGGCGGGGGGCTGGATGTTCAGGTAAGCGGTTTCCCTGTTGAAGTGGTGAACACAACGGGGGCGGGGGACGCGTTTATCGGAACGTTTCTGGCCCACTGTGTGCATGGGTTGGATTTCCTGAAACACAAGGCCGAGTGTGCGGATGTGATTCGCTTTTGCAACGCGGCGGCCGCCATTGTGGTCGGCCGCCCGGGCGCGCTGCAAGTCATGCCCACACAAGCGGAAGTGCGGGCGTTCCTGCGTACACGCGGTGCAATTTAAGGTTAGCGAAATAAGGCAAGGCCGCGATAGAATAGCGCGAAAGGCACGGCGGCCAGCCGTGCCTTTTCTATCTTTCTGCCTTACATTATATATACATGGTTTAATAGAGTCGAGGGAGCGCGGCGCGAATGATGCTTCAGCTATCAAACTTTGGATATAAAGTAGACTTTATTATCCATTACATGTATTATATTAGCACAGGCTTAACAGCTGTACGGATTCCAATGCTTTGCGCAGGGATTCTTCGCTCACAACATTCGGGCATTTGAGCTTTCGCGACAGAGCCTCCCGCAAGTACTCGATTGTGCCGCGCACACGCTGGATGCCCATGACTTCTTCGATTTCCTCGCAGGAGACGCGGTTTATGTAATGTAAGTGGAGAATCATCCCCTGCTTTTCCGGGAGGTCCAGGATGTAATTCCCGAGCCTTTTCAGCTGTTGGTTATTTAGCTTTGTGTGCTTTGTGTCTGCCGGCAGGGCGCGGTCGAGCTCTTGAATCCGCTTTTCTTCCATGGCCGCGATTGCTTGGCGCAATGTGCGGGAGTAGTCAAACTTTTTTCCGCTCAGCCAGCAGATCCCACATTCAGACGACAACAGCATGATTTCAAAGTCGCCCATAACGAGATCGAGCGCTTTTGATAACCCCGCGTCGGAGATCGGGTTTTCCAGCTCTAAGTAGCGCATACAGGAAAACCGGAACGCTTCGACAATCCCGTTTACGTTTTCACAGCCCGAATACCGCGCAATGATTTTGTTGTCAATCTTAAACACAAAGCGCCAGATATACAACAGGATGTGCTCTTTTTCCTGCGTGCGGATATACTCGGCCAAAACTTCGGCTTGTTTGGCTGTAATCGCGACACAGCTGCGGGGTTGATAGTTGGTGAAGTCGTTTGGGCTTACGGGAGGCGGGGTCCGTTTTTCTACTCGTTTCATTTTTTTCAACCTCTTTTGTTTGTTTTCTGACACTGCGATGTTGGGAGGGTATGCTTGTGATTCGCGTTGCGATTTGTGATGACGATGTCAAGGTCGTTGAAGATATATATAAGTTCCTCAGATATCAAAGTGTGCGGATTGAAATTCTGACTTATCTTTCCGGCCAGGATTTCCTGCGCGACATTGACCGGGGGGAGGTATTTGACATTGGGTTCATCGACATACAAATGAGCGGGCTAAACGGGGTTGAAGTGGGCGCGATTTTAAGAGATAAACCGGATGGAGATGATATGATTTTGATCTATATTTCAAGCCACGAAGTATATTACAGGGCGCTTGCAAACATTGGCAGCTTTCGGTTCATCAAGAAACCGATTGAGAAACCCGATCTCGACGATGTGTTTAATCGGGCGCTCAGACAGGCGCTCAAGCGAAAGCCGATGCAAAGGTCTTCGATCTTTTTCAGGTACAGGGTCGGGGTCGAAGACATAGCGGTCAACATAGACGACATCGCTTACTTAAAAAACGTAAAGCGGACGATAGAGCTGCATATCTGGAACCACGCGACCCGGGTGATCCGCTGTGAGAACAAGTTTTACGCCAAGATCGAAGAGGCGCTTGAGCAGTTTCCGCGAAACCGGTTCGTCAGGTGTGAGCGCTCTTACATCGTCAACTTACAGTATGTCGCGAAGATAGAGGGTGCGGCCTTTCTTCTCAAGGACGTGGACAAAACGCGGGTGCCTATCAGCCGGCTTCTCAAAGAAGAGACGAAAAAAGTCTATTTTAAGCATGTGGAGGATATGGCATGAGCGCGGGCGCTTTCATCGCAAGCCAGTATTTAAACGGCGTGTTAACTATGATTTTGTACTACTATGGCCTTAGCAGCATATTTAAGCCTGCGATCAAAAGAAGATGGATTCTTTTAACATTCACAGCTTATCTCGTAGTATCTAATCAAATGTTTTTTGCGTTTAACAATATGCTGGCAAATATATTTACGAATGTCTTTTTTCTAAGCATTATCTCTCTGATGATTATAGGTAGCACGGGTGTTAAGCTCGTATACGCGCTACTCATGTACATGGTATGTGTTATAGGTGAAGTGATCGCATTTGTATCATTAAGCTACTTACATTTCGCTTGGTATGGAGTCCCCATGTCTTTAGAAAACATAAATAATATTGTGATTGTGCGAACTACAACAAATATCATAAATGTATTATCTGTGATTTTGCTCGTTCACCTGTTTCGCAAACTTTTTTTAAAACGAACAGGCTATGTAATCAAATTCCCCACGACATATTCTGTTGCAATGACACTGATTATAGTCGGAGTTATTTTGATGCAGACCACATACTTTACGCTCTCAATAGACAATATACAGTCAAGCATCATATCAACAATACTTTCGCAGCTTGTGCTTTTAATGATAATATTTCTTACCATATGGATTTATAACACCACCTACAAACACATGGAGTCACTTGAAGAAAACAAACAAAAAGACATCATGCTTGAGCATTGGCAATCACAATACATCACCGCAATGAATGCGCAAAAAGTGATTGTCGAGCTGAACCACAACCTGCAATATCACTTTTTGACGTTGTCGTGTTTTTTGAAAAAAGGGAAAACCGAAGAGGCTCAAAAGCATATAGAAAAAGAGCTTGGCGCGCTCGACGACATTACCAGCACTGGCAATATGCCGATCGACACCATGCTCAATTATTACAACCACCGGGCCAGGGACGAGCTTGAAATTGAGATCAAAACCGAGCTTGCGATTCCGCCGGATATGCACCTGGACGCCGTTCTGGTGGTGACCATACTGGGCAACGCGCTTGAAAACGCCATCGAGGCCTGTCACCACCTCCTCCTGCCCGAGCGCTACATCCATGTAAGGGCATCGATTACAGAAAGCCGCGCACTGTTTATTGTGATCACCAACCCGTATGCGCTCACCCCGGTGGCCGATAAAAATGGCCGCCTGCTCACCAGTAAAGGGAGCAAACAGCTGCATGGGTTTGGGCTTTCCAGCATTCAGGAGATGTTTCCCGAAGACGCCGGGCAGATTTATTATGAATATAAGGACAACGTTTTTCGGTTTATGTTTCTGAATTACAACATTTTGGATGAAAAGTCAACGAACGTTACATCAAACCTACCGAACGTTACAATCGTTAAGTAAAATGCTTGTCAGCACAGGAAATCCATGCTAACATTGCTTTACAGTAAATATATAGATTTGTGTGAGGTGTTTGTTTATGAGACAACATATCATGAGTTTTGCTATGAGATGGATGGGTTGCATCGCTATGTTTGGCGCGGTATTAATTGCAAACCGTAGCTGTCACGCAATTGTTCATCAAGAAGAAGAACCTGAGACTGTACAAAAGTTACGTAAATTTTAAGGAGTGTCTGTTATGAGACAACGTGGCGCGGGTCGGTGCAATTCTGACAGCGAATCGCGTGTGTGTTATAATTGTACACCAAAAGGTAGAAACCTGAGACTGTACCCAAGTTTTAGGCGGGCAATATTTTTCGATGTTTTAGGCCACCAATCGACGAACGTTACATCAAACCTACCGAACATTACAATCGTTGGGTAAAACGCTTGCCAACCCCAAGGGGTTTGTGTTAGCATTGCTTATACGATCTTATGTATGTGAGGTGTGCGAGTGACACAGCAACTGGCTAACCGGGTCGCCGACTGGCTGATGCGCAGTGACGCAAACCAAGAAGCGCGAGAGGTGTACGTCTACGGCTTAGACAAGCTGTTTTCTACGCTTATAAACTTCGCGTTTGTGGTTGGGCTGGGGCTTCTGATCGGGGTTGCATTGCCGGCTATCACCTTCTTTGCGGGGTATTTTTCCTTGCGTACATACGCCGGTGGCTACCACGCGGACACACCGCGAAAGTGCTTTTTTATCAGCACTGCGATGGTCATCCCCATTTTGTTTTTGATCCGCTTTTATCAGGTTTGGCTGGACGCGGCGGTGTTTTACACCGCTCTGGCCTGCTGTACCCTGATTCTGGTACTGTTCGTACCGGTAGGCACAAAAAACAAAATGCCGGATGCCTTAGAAAAGGTTGTCTACCGTCGCCGGTCTCTGGTAACCTTGGCGGTGCTGTTGGCGGGGTCAACAGTGCTGTTTGCGCTGTCTTTATACAGCTACGCAGCAGCGGTTCTGTTGGCGATCACACTTACAACAGCGGTTGTCGTCGCAGGAAAGATCAAGCTCCTCCAGTCGCGGTAACAAGCGAAAACCATATCAACACCCCCATTAACTCGCAGCAATAAGTTGTTGCGGGTTTGATGGGTTTTCGTGTACCGAATGCTTGACAATCTTATTCTACACCATTCGCGTTCAATTGTCAATATTTTCTAGAAAAAAATTTGGGGAGGCGCTTGCCTCCCCTTTTCGCGTTAATCAAAAGCTTACCGGAGAAGCTGGAGAACGCCCTGCGGGAGCTGGTTGGCTTGCGCGAGCATTGCTTGGGCAGCTTGAGTGAGGATGTTGTTCTGGGTGAACTGCATCATCTCGGCGGCCATGTCAACGTCGCGGATTGTGCTCTCGGCGGCGGTCAGGTTTTCTCTGGCCACACCGAGGGAGTTCATGGTGGACTCAAGGCGGTTCTGCATGGCACCGAGCTGTGCGCGCTGGCTGGATACTTGATCCAGGGCGGCGTCCAGAACATCGATGGATGCGTTTGCGCCCTCGCGGGTGAGGATGGAGATGCCGGGGTTTTCTTCGTCAACGCGTTGTCTTTCACCATCTTCGTTGATAAAGTGGGAGTTGGCCATCTGGCGGACAGTCCATGCGATACCTGCTGCGTCAACAAAGCCGAGTGAGCCGGCATTCATGTTGCGTACAGAAAGGCTGGCGCGTTGGTCTTGGCCGCCGTTTGCGCCGATCTGGAAGATCAGGGCGCTTGACACGTCGTCGCGAGCGGCAACGCGGGCTGTGCCGACTGCAAATTCGTGGCCTTGTGCATCGTTGATCAGGGCGATGTGTGAGATAACACCGTTGGTCAATGTGCCGTTAGCGAATTCCATGGTGGCAACTGCATTGCCGGCATTGTCGCGGAAAGTAACGCCAACATCATCGCGGTAAGTATCAAAGGTCATGCCTTCCGGGCCGGAGTGAATAACGCCGGCGTCGCGCAGAAGCTGCTCAAGAGCCGCAGCGTTGTCGGCGGTGATGGGCATATCCAAGATAGCACCTTCAAGGGCGGTGATGAAAGTAGCGTTTACATCACTGGAGTTTGTTGCGGCTGGCGGGGGTGTTCTGGTAACAAATGCGATGTCGTTAAGAGCCGCGAACAGAGCCACTGCATCTTCACGGTTAGCCGCTACACCAAGGTCTTGGATAATATCAGACAGTGCATTCCCAACGGCAGCCACGTCAGCCAAGTCGGTTGCCAAACGGGCAGGGTTACCGTGCGGATCACGCACATTGTGCTCAGCGAGGACTTGATTAATCAAGGTCGCGGCGGTGGCGGCTTGCAACAAGTCATCATTAGCGGTAGCGCCATCCCATTGGCCATCGACGGCGAGCGTTGCGCCCGACATCCAGTTTAAGCTGTTCACTGCGTTTTGCATTGCAGTCCGTGTTGCGGCATCTGCATTGTTTGCATTTGCATGAGTAAAAGCAGCCAAGAATGCATTGAGGTCGGCATCGGTGGTGCCCGCCAGAACAATGGCAGTTCCGTCAGGATTAACCAGATCGCCAAAATCTGCCAGAACTCTGGCCAACTCTGCTTGCGCGTGTGCCGTCAACAGTGCCGCCGCAGGAGCTGCTACAGTCGCAGTCTCGGCGCTGAGGTCAACTCTTGTACCGTCAGCCAAGTTGGTGCCAAGCAATGCGTTGATTGCGGCGGCCAGCTCGTTTGCAGCATCTACACCACCAGCCATGTTGCCGGCTGCGGCAGTAAACTCAATGTCTCTTGCCATCTCAATGGCTTGTTCGCCAACAAAGGTAACGTCGCCGATTTGAAGCGAGATCACATTGCGGCTGACTGTCTCGCCTGTGCGCGGGTCGGTGCCGTTCATTTCTGTCACAGTGACTCTGGCGTTCAGGTCGGTCATACCGGCCAGCGCGCCCTCTACCAGCCGCAGGGTGCTCAGGTTTAGGCCAATCACGTTGGTGTTGTCGCCAACCGCACGGTTACCGAACGAGCCGTCGATCAGATTAATGCCGTTGTAGTGGGTGCTGCTGGCGATTCTGTCCATCTCGTCAATCAGCGCAACTACTTCGTGGTGAATCTGTTGGCGGTCGCCCTCGCCGAAAGTGGCGTTCGAGCTCATAACAGCCAGCTCACGAATTCTTTGCAGAATGTTTTGGGTCTCTTGCAGGCCGCCCTCAGCGGTTTGAATCAGGTTGATGCCCTGGCTTGTGTTCTGCTCAGCCATTGCAAGACCGCGGATCTGGCCGCGCATACGCTCAGAGATCGCAAGGCCGGCTGCGTCGTCCGCCGCACGGTTAATCCGGAAGCCGGAGCTCAAACGCTCAAGGTTGCGGGCAAGACCGCTGTTGTTGATCTGAAGATTTCTGTGGCTGTTTAATGCTGGGATATTATTTTGTACTACCATTTTTCGATCCTCCGTGTCATAATTTTTTTAATGCTGCCACCGCATCTTGCGGTAGATATCTAAACAACGGCTGTCCGTGCACTGACACCCATTATTTACCAAATTTAAGGCGGGCCCGCCCGGCATACTCAACATCCCTGGATGAGCAGCCGGGACAGCCTGCCACGCCTCGCGAGGCGCTCCGACAGGGTCACAACTCCGCTGCCGGAAAGGTCTGCCGGGTTGGCTTTCCTTTCGGAGGATCAGTCCAAAAGGCGCAAAGCCGGCAGGATTGGCCGTTTGGTGGTAAGCGTCCGGGGCCGGTACAACATTCCGTGAAGACCGCCCAAACAGGCCACCTGGCCGCTTGACCGGGTGCGCAACACCCTGTCGTGTTCGCCGGGCTTGCTCAACGGGAGGATCAGTCCGCGAAAGAGCAAAGCCGGCAGGTTGGGCCGGGGTGGTAAGCGTCTGCGCGGACAACATTCCGGTTAAACCGCGCAGACAGGCCACTGTGACCCTCCGGCGAGACGCACGCGCACTCCGCCGGGTATCTCAATCTTCTTCTAACAAGGAGGAAAGAAGAAGAGGTTGAGCAGTTGGTAAAATTTACATAATGGATATTCTCTTGCTAAAAGTCGATTTATGTAATAAGATGGAATTAGTATTAAAAATATTATGTAACAAAATATCCATTGTGTTACATTCAGATATACAGCGCTATATTTAGGGGAAGTTTGCCTTAACTGATCGAAAAAACATTCGCTCAAGCATAGATCAGGCGCTGTAATCCCTTGTATAAACGCAAAAAAGACCCATGCAACATATTGGATAATGTGTTGCGTGAGCGCACAAAAAAAGCCCTATGTAACATATTGGATAATATGTTACATAGGGCTTGAAAGGTGTGATTCAATTATGGCTGTAACCCAACCGATAAGAAGTAAACAACAAGTTCGGGCATTGGCTGAGTATTATCTGCACAAAGGGCAGTTGAGGAATTATGTACTGGTTACGCTTGGCGTGCATACCGCTTTGCGGATCAGCGATCTTTTGCGGCTAAAGTGGGATGACGTCTACGACTTTGAACAAAACGTCGTGCGAAAAACTGTTGATTTGATCGAAAAGAAAACCAAGAAATCAAAGACGATTGCGCTGAGTAAGGCGGTTGCGGGGGCGCTGGCCATGCTTGCGGCTTCTTCTGCCAGACGCGGGCGGTATCTGATCGAGAACTGCGCTACCCAAAAGGCAATCGGGCGGGTACAAGCTTACCGGATTATTCGCGCCGCCGCTGAGAACTTAGGGTTTAAACAACGGTACTCCTGTCATTCCCTGCGCAAGACTTTCGGTTACCACGCCTGGAAGAGCGGGGTCTCGCCGGTCGTGATCATGGACATTTACAATCACTCGTCTCTGGCCATTACCAAGCGATACCTTGGAATCACACAAGACGACCGGGACGCGGTCTACCTAGGGTTGAACTTTTACGATGAGGCGAAACCGGCTTAACTGCGCCTCTGATATAGTTATCGCACCTTTATTCGAAAACTTTAGGGTGGCTGGTAAATTTTTTGCCAGTACCTGGGGGAGTTTTTTTTTGTGACGGCGCTTCGCGTTCGACTGCCGCGGAAGTTTTAGAGGATGGTGGGTTTTTTCTGTTGTCCGGGCTTACTGCGCTTGGATACGGTCAGGCGTTCTCGTATCAAGAGGGGTCCCGGCGTCGCCGAGCAGCACAAAAGCTTGGCAGCGCCGGATTTTGTAAGCGGGCGGTGTTGGGTAGAAATGTTAGCTGCCGGGATAGGCCGTACTGAACATCCCCCTGCCGGAATTCGCGTTCTCGCCGGTGTCGCCGTGAATCATGTACACGGTGTCCAGTACGGCGTTGCTCTCAAATGTCTGGCGTACCCTGAAAGTGTAGACAATCATCTGCTGCGCCTGTCGGCGGTTCTCAAATGAGATGTAAAGATTTTGCATTTCCTGCCGGGTATTAAATCTTATGTTTTGGTCGCGCGCAATCTCATACCGCGTATCGTGCCCGTAAAGCCGGGTGTTTGAGGGGATCCAGGCGCTTATGTCGTACTGGCCGAGCGGTGCGTCCTCGCTCAAAGAGATGGTCAGTGTGACTTCAAATGTCTGATCATCCAGCGGGCTGATCGATTGCTCAATCCGCATGTTTTCGGACTGCTCAAGCCCAAGCTCGGCCGGTGAGCCGATGTAATAGATTGACGCGCGAATCCCCTCAGGCAGATAGTCGATCTCAAAGCTCTCAAGCTCACTGCGGGAAAGGACAATGGTAGACATAAACCGGGAGGGCCGGTCCGACCAATAGCGCCCGAGGTCGGGCACACCGAACTCGATGCTGTGTTGAGTGCCGTTGATCGAATAGAGCAGGGTGGAGGTCTCCACCGCCCGGTCAAAGTTGCGGACATAGATCATCGCTTCGTACAAGGTGTGGAATCGCCAGGGCCTGTTGCCAAAAAAGAGGGCGATCTCGTCGGCGTCCTCATGCCCAAGCAGGGTAGCGGCAACCCAAACGGCGGCGGTGAGCGCGTTGTCTTCGATGATAAGTCGGGAGAAATGTCGGTTGTAAAGTTCGAGCGCGGCTTCAGTTTCCCCGATCACGGCCAGGGCGGCGATATAGTAGGCGCGAACTTCGGGGTCACGGGCGTGTTCGGCTTCGCGGAGCAGAAACTCGCCGGTCATGCTTTCATCACCCAGATACGCAAGCCCCAAACGGGCGGCGGCGGTGGCCATCGGGTCCAGCCCGCTGGCCAGCATACCGTCAAAGTAGGCGGCCATTGCGCGGCGATCAAACTGGTCGTCCTGGGCGGCAAGCAGCACAAAGGTGGTAATCCGCACATCCGAGTTCCCGCCCAGGCTGGCGCCGATCCCGCCGTTTGCGTTTTGCATATCGGCGATGTTTTCATCTGTCCGGGCGATGTAAGAGGGCACAACCAGCCCGGGCAAAGAGTCGCGCAAAGCGTGTTTGGCCACCACCCGGCTCATCCGCTGCTTTGTGATCATACAGTAATGGCCCATCAGTGAGTTGATGCTGGTGATAAACGGCTGGGCCGACTGGTCATAGAACGTGATGGTTACCGGGAAACGTGAGGCGTCCACCTCAATCGGCTGAGAAAGGTCAAGCGGGCGGCTCACAACCAGCTCAAGGTTGCTGTGAATAACCGATATCGGCAGTTCAACCGCGTCGGTATAATCGCCATACCGTGCGCGGAAGACGGCGGTGTACATCCCGGAGGGTAGCTGGCCAAAGTTCAATTGGTGGGATGTGTACGCACTGCCTGTAAAAATATAGCTTTCGGAAAACTCATCCCCGGTGATTGTGACGCTGAAATCGACTTCACTTTCCGGGCTTAACACAATGCCCTGGCCCTGCACCAGCAGTGCGATGTCGTCACCTTCGATATACTTTGTGTTCACAACCGGCCGGACAAAGAAAGGCAGGGTCGAGATGATGTTGTCCCGGCTTTGGCCGCCCATCCGGTTATTGCCCACCGCGACCGAAGTAATCCGCCAGGATGTGTTGTTGTCGGGCAGCTCAAATGAAAGGTGGGCGTACCCCGACGCATTGGTCGTTGCGGGCAGAAAAGCGGCGGTATCCCTGAAGTTGGAGCGCAGGCTGTCGTCGGTAAAGCTTAAGTCGCGGTTTCCGGTTTTGTTGGCGTCCTGATACCGGCCGCGGGTTTCGCGCCGGTGTGTGGTGAAGTATTGCCTTACCTGGTTGTTTGTACCCCGAATGTCGTGATAAAGGTCTGACAGCAGGGAGATATGCTGCTCACTCACCGCGAACACGGCCTCATCCACCACGGCTACCGCAATGCTGGCCGGCCGGCCGTTGCCATTCGGGTCAGTTGTTCGAACGGTAAGGTGAACGGTGTCGCCCGGTGAATACATTTCCCTGTCCGGGGTTACTTCGACGTTCAGGGTCATGCTTTGGTGAGTGGCGTTAACAAAGATGCGGCCAAGCGGGTGGACTTCCCGCCCGTCAAAATAGACAGCCACCAAAAAGATATTCGGGCCGTGCGCCATATCGTACCGGAAGTCAAAAGTACTGCCGTGTACAAGGCGGTGTTCAAACACGCCATCCTGTACAATCGAATAGAGGATCCGCCCGCCGGACGCCGCCGGCTGGCTGTCATGTAAAACATTAAAGCGGATCACCTCGCCCACATTCATCTGGATAAAGTTTAGGTGGCCGAAATGGGCGGGGATATCCGCCCCCTGTGTGATGTTGCGGGCAGCCAGCGAATAGCCGTATATAACGGGGTCGTCTTCGTCTATCCCCCAATCTTCCCGGAAGAGGGAGGAGTTGGGGTAATACCCCCAGCCGATGCGGCTGTTGCCCTGCGTGTCGTTTGCGGTGATGACCGCGTGGGCAAAGGCGCTGTGGCTAAAATCTATGCCGACACGCCCGGTGTAAATGATGTCATTGATGGTCACCACGCCGTCTTGGGTATTGACCAAAAGCTGTTGTATCCCGCGCGTTGATGTTAGCCGGATATCAATGTCGGGGTTGGCAGCAACGATATGCTGATAAGAGTAATCCGGGTCAAACAGCCACTGCCGCCAGTGGGCGGGGTTGTGGCGGACACGCTCGCCGTCCAGGCCTAAAAAGTCCCAGCTCAGGTCGATCCTTATATCCTGTATATCGACCGGCCGGCCGCGGGCAATCTCAAGCATCCGGTCGTTGCCCAGCCGCCAAAGGGAAAACTCGTTGTCCGTTGCTTCTTCGAGCAGGGCCTCAGACGCAAAGTCGATCATAAAGGTCTCGATGGTCAGCGAGATGTTGTCGCCTTCTTCGTTGCGCTGGGTAAACGCGTTGATCAGAATGTCGGAGGGGAAGACGAAGTAACTGCCCATATGGGTAATGTCTTCACCGTCGCCGGCCACACGGATCCGGTAGCTGTTGGTGGTCAGTGTGCCGTGTACGGTGGTTCCGCCGCCTACCCAAGCCGGGAAAGAAAATGTGGCGTTGCCCTCGGCGTCGGTCAGCACTTCGCCTAGTTCAGCCCACTCACGGGTGGACGGGTTGAAGTAAGCCACCTCGACCGGCGAGTTGGGCAGCGGGGTGCCGTCGAAAAAGGCAATGTGGGCGGTGACCTGAACAGTGTCGGTGGGTGCGTGAAAGGCGTCTCTGACCTCTGAGCTGATTGTGTAGGCGGGCTTGTGAAAGTCGCGGACAGAGAAGTACCTGACCTCAAACACAACCTGCCTGTCTTCGGTTTCTTCTTCATCCTCGTCACCATCGCTGGGCGATGCCGGAAAGTGCAGGGAGGCCTGCAAGCTGTACTGTGCGCTTCTGATTTGATCGATCTCAAACTCCCCGCTGAACACGCCGCCCGGGCCGATGGGCAGATCTTGTTCGATATTCAGGCCGCCCGCGTCAAAAGTAACCCGCACCGTTTCGGGCATAGGCAGCTCGTTCGTGCGAAAAGGCTCTACAATCCCCCAAAAGCTTATGGTATCCTGCGGCCGGTAGATGGTGCGGTCTAGGAATAGGTAAGAGTAATAGCGCTCGCGAATCCCGTGGTTAAACTGCGCGACGCCGTTGTCGAAATAAACCATCTCGCCGCTTTGGTTGTAAATGCGAAAGGCGCTCTCGTCGTCCTCAATATCCCGGCTGAAAAAAGCCATGCCATTTGCGTCGGTTATGCCGGCGGACTCTTCATCCTCCCCGAAATGTATCCGAAGCCCGGGGATAGGGCCGCCGGTTTGGGAGGAGTTAACCCAGACCAGGGTGTCCCGAACTGTTGTCTGCATATACACCGAAAGCGGGGTGACCAGGTAACTCGCGCGGTGGTGGCTTTCTTCGCCGGTATGCGGGTCGGTGAATGTGACCGCCAGAATATAAGCGCCGTTGCCAAAGTGAGGGATAGAAAAATCGTTTTCACCGGTTTCAATTAAGAAGACGTTTGCGTCTATCCGCTCAAGCAGGGTAAGCGGGGCTTCGTACTCCAGAAAGATATGGCCTTGCTCCGAAAGGCGCCCGATGCTGGGCATCCGGTAAGTCTCAACCGCCACCGGGACCCGTTCTTCCAGATTTTGCGCTTCAAAATAAAGTGAGAAGTTCAGGCAGTCGTTTAAAATAAAGCTCTGGCCGCTTCCCCAATAGCGAATGGCGGGCAGGTCTTCTTCCCGCGGCTGCGGCGTGGGGCGGGGCGTGGGGGTAGGGGCAGGGGTAGGCGGGGGGCTTAAAAGAAAGCGCAGGGTTTGCCGGGAATCAAAAGACCCGCCAAGCTGGCTTATGTAATCAGCGCCGATTTCAATCCTGGCCGAGCCGCCGATATCCTGCCAACGGCTGACCGGACGGACAATGATGGTGTATTCGCCTGGCTGATTAAGTGTATAGTCCACACTTGGGCGAATGGTTAAGGCCTGTTCAAGAGATTCAATATCAACCGGCTGGGAAAAAACCAGGGTAACCGGTGTGCGCGGGCCGACGGCGACGTCTGTGGCAATGTGCACGGTCAACGGCTCAAGCTCTAAAGGCGGCGGGGCAGCGGCCGGTTCTTCTACACTGCCCAACTGCGCGATAAAAAGCAGAAGGATCGCCGCCAAGCCCGCGAAAACAATCAGCCGGCTAAGCCGCCGGCCGCCCCCGCCGGTTATGGACGCAAGAATGTCTTTCAGCTCACCCAAAAACTTTTCTTTAAAACCCGAAGATTTCTCGCTGGACATAACACGGCCCCCTAAAGTTAATAAGCTCTGATAACCGGATAAAACACGAGCACTTGGGTATGGTCGTTGTAGTCAATCGAAACATTGCGCAGGTCGGACACAATAAAACCGGCGTCCTCATCCAGCGCGCGGGCGTGAACGGCGCGCAGGATTTCGAACAGGTTTCGGATGAACAAATCTTTCCAAAGCGCGTAGATTTCGGGGCTGTCGGACACCCGCATCTCTAAATAGACAGGCCGGGCCGAATCGGGAAACACATCCCGGTCAACCAGCTGGCGGTAGAAAATATCGGCCAAAACATCCACGGCGTCAAAGGGCAGTTCCCCCGACACCGACCAGCCCATCCGCTGGAAAAAATCCATAAAGCCGTCCCCCGGCTCGGGCATAACCGGGAACTGATGTTCATCCCAATACCGCTGAGCCAGCAGCGTCTGTGTGTCAATCAAGAAATAGGAGTGGTAAACGCTGTCAAACCGGCCCAGCGGGCGGTTCCAGGTGACGTCGACAAAGTGCCAGGAGCCGTCCAGCCGGACAGCGTTCCAGGCGTGGGAGATCCCGCGCTCACTGTTGCCCGCGATAAAGACGCTTTCCAGCCCGGCCAGCTCGGTGAGGTAGAGAAAAGCGGCCGCGTATCCGCCGCAGATGGCCGAGCGCCGAACCAGCGTACCGTAAAGGTTGTCGCGGTTCTCATCGGATTCATTGCTGCTGTAAGGGATTACAGCCAGCGCGTCGTGTATGGTCAGCGTGATTTCAAAGGGGGTGAGCCCGATAACCGGGTCTAGAATCTCGCTTGCGCGCGCTTCAATCGCTGTGCGCTGCCGCTCAATTTCTGCCCAAGGCAAGGTGTGGCCGACCAGCACGTACCGCCCGCGCAAAGTAAATTCCGCCCAATAATAGAGGGGGTTTTCCCGCCGGAAAATGGTGATGGTGTGCAAAATCTCGTCTTCGCGCAAGCCGGCGCCTACCGGAATGGCGTTGTCGGCCACCGGCGATGAGACAAAATCCCACAGGCGGTCGTAAAGGACTGCCGCTTCGCCCTCCATCAAACTGCGCCCATAGCGAAAAGGCGGGACAAAGGCATCTTCTGTCAGCGACACAGCTGAACCGGGCTGGATGGCGGGCTGTTCCGATTGGCCGGGCGCGGGCTGAGCAGGCAAAGCTGCGCTCTGCCCCGCGCAGCCGGAGACAAATATAAGCGCGCAAAGTGCTAAACTAAGTAAACGATTGACCACAGTGTGTTCCCTTTATGTTTGGTGGGGATGGTGTGCCGGATGTGGACATGCCAGGATGCGACAAGATTTGAGCTATGTTTAGCATACCATGTTTTATGTAAGTTTGCAATCGAGAAAGGCTTGTCGCAAAGCCGCAAACTGAGATTTTTTGGAAGTTGGCAGACCCTAAAGCAGGGCATACAAAAAGCGGGCCCAAATCCGAGCCCGCTTTGCGGTTTCATGTGGTGTTTATACGGCGGCTGTTTTTAAGCGTTGACCACGTTGGTTGGGCAGCCTTCGAGAAAACTTTTGAGGTTGCCGGCCGCGATATCCATCAGTCGCTGGCGGCTTTCTTTGGGCGCCCAGCTGATGTGCGGGGTGATCAGGCAGTTCTTGGCGGACAGAAGCGGGTTGTCGGCCTGGATCGGCTCGGCGCAGACTACATCCAACCCGGCGGCCAGCACTTTGCCGCTGCTGAGCGCGTCAGCCAGATCCTGCTCGATGATGAGCGGCCCGCGCGAATTGTTCAGGATGATCACGCCGTCCTTCATCTTTTCGATGTTTGCGCGGTTGATCATCCCCTGTGTATCCGGAAAAAGGGGACAGTGCAGCGAGATCACGTCTGACCTTGCGAAGATCTCATCCAGTGGGACGTACTCGGCGATTTCTCTGCCTGAGTCAGCCTGCGTCTCATCGTAGGCGATCACATGCATCCCCATCGCTTTTGCGATTTGGCCGGTGACTTGTCCAATCCGGCCAAAGCCGATCAGGCCGATTGTCTTGCCGGCCAGCTCGATGAGCGGGTAATCCCAAAAACAAAAATCGGGGGTGCGCGACCACTTGCCGTCTTTGACCGCCTGCGCGTGGTGGCCGACCCGGCTGCAAATTTCAAGCAGCAGCGCGATCGCGAACTGGCCGACCGCCTGTGTCCCGTAAGAGGGAACATTGCAGACCGGGATTCCTCTTTCTTTCGCGGCCTGGGTATCCACCACATTGTAGCCGGTGGCCAAAACGCCAATAAATCGGATAGCCGGTGACTTTTCGATGACTGCCCTTGTCAGCGGGGTCTTGTTGGTATAGACAATTTCGCAGTCCCCGATCCTTTTTAGAACCTCAGCTTCATCATCCAAAGGGGAGCGGTCATACACGGCCAGCTGACCGAATGTCTCAATCTTGTCCCAGCGCAAGTCGCCGGGGTTCAGGGTGTATCCGTCCAAGACTACGATCTTCATCGGTGCCTCCTCTGTGTGGCTGTCCGGAAATTGTGTTTGCCTGCCATCTTACCTTGTAATCTTACTATCTAATTTTGTGTGCGTCAAGCTGTCGAGCGGTTTCGCACCTGTTATCGGAAACCCCTTGACATTTGGCCGGTTATCACTTACCTTTTAATATGAAGCAACGTGATAGTAAAGGAGAAATTAACATGATTAAAGTTGGCGTAATCGGGCTGGGGGAAGTCGCCCAGCTCATGCACATGCCCATCCTGCACGACTTGGAGGCGAAATATCGCGTCACCGCGGTCTCCGACATTTCGCCAAGCCTGGTCGCGTTTGTCAAGGAAAAATACAATATCGCGCAGGGGTATCTTGATTTTCGCGAATTGATTGAAAAAGCCGACACCGACGCGATCTGGGTGCTTTCCCCCGACCAGTACCACGGCGAGGCCGTCAAGCTCGCGCTGAGAGCCGGTAAGCACATCTTTGTTGAAAAGCCGGCCACTCTCGCAGCCGGGGAGCTTGAAGAAGTCATCGAGCTCAGGCGTCAATACCCGAATCAGATTGTGATGGTCGGCTTTATGCGCCGGTACACTGAATCTTTCCTTAAGGCGAAAGAAATTCTGACCGAGAGCCCCAAGTCTACCAAATATCTGCGCTTTCGCGACATCATCTGTGAAGGGCCGTTCTTTATCGGCCAGACCCGCCCTGTCTTTTACCCCAAAGACCTGCCGAAAGAGCTGCTGGAAGAGGGGAGAAAGCGGCAGCGGGAACACCTGGACCAGGCGATCGGCGGGGGTGCGAGCGACCTTGCCCGGGCAATTTACACGCTGCTTACCGGTTTGGGGTGCCACAGTTTTTCGGCGGTGCGCGAGCTTTTTGGCCTGCCCAAAAAAGTGCTGCATGTCGCGGCCAAGGGCGAGCATGTGGTCGTCTCGCTCGATTACGGCGACTTTTTGGCAGTCTATGAGCTGGTGAGCGACCAGGACGTCGTTCAGTTTGACGCGGCGATTGAAATCTTCCAGGGGGACCGCAAAATCCACATCAAATATGAGACCCCGTATATTCGCTGTCAGCCGACCACGCTGCTGGTCACCGAGCCGGACAAAGCCGGGACCAAAACCACCTACTACGGCCCCGACCACACTGACCCCTTCCAGACCGAGCTGCACTGTTTTGCCGAGTGTGTAGCCACCGGCAGCCAGCCCAAAACAACGCTGGAGGATTCTCTTTCAGACCTGCGCCTGTTCGAAGAAATCATTCGAAAGCTGGAAGAAGATTAAGCCTGCTCCAGCGGCGGCACCCTGTTTCCGGTACCGGTGACTGGACGGGAAATTTGCACGAATATGCGATTTTTTCGACGATAATGCCCGACCGGCTGCCGCCTTGATGCGTGTGAAAGTTTTTGTCAAGGCGGTACAACTATTTGTTGAACGCGCGGGTCTATTCATTGGGCATGAATATTATATCAACACCAAAATTTTTTTGTTCGGACGGTAAAATCACACTTTCCACACTTTCAACCGACTTTTCAACAACAATTTGCGCGGCTTTAAACATATGGTGATTACAATGAGTATAATATGCATCCGGAGTTTGAATATTTGCTTTTCTGTCCGCGGGTTGTTGTGGAATAATTTTTCGAGAAATACAAGATATGTGATGTTATCGGCCTGTCAATAGCTGTATTTTGTATTTGGTCGCTTTGTGCATAAGTTGCAGGGTTGGTGGCAGGCAAAGCAATTGGCGAATACCGGGAGGAAAATTGGCAATCATATAAAAGCCAAAGAATGCAGAAAGGCGTGTAGCGGGATGATCAAGGGAGTCAGCCGGAATGTGGTGGAGATCATGCAGACAGAGAGCGATACGTTTGAGCGGGCTATACTCTTTGTCCGCCCCGGCAAGGGTTGTGACGACTCCGCGCAGCTTGAAAAGCACGGCCGCCGGTTTTTGGCCACAACCAAAATCAGGCGGTCTGTATTTGCCGGGCGCTCACCTTTGCGCGCGGCGCTGGGCTATCTGTTTTCAGCCGTAATGGGAGCGGGAGCAACCGCGCTTGTGCTCTTATATTTTTGACACACTATAAAACTTACAGAAAATGTGATATAATGACAGTTGAGAGTTGACAATTGACAATTGACAGTTATGGAGTCCGTTGCGCGGACAAAATTTATAAATCATCGCGCAGCGACACCATTACTGTCAACTATACATAAGGGTGATGGCGTGGATAAGCAAGGCGGTAACGAGATCGTATATGGCCGTGTGCCGGTGCGGGAACTGCTCCGCTCAGCGCGGCAGGTCGACTGCATCTGGACACAAAAGGGGCTGGAGGGCGCGTCCCTGGGCGGCTTGATCGCTCTTGCCAAAGAGCGGGGTGTCCCGGCCAAAGAAGCGGACGCAAAAAAGCTGGAAGACATAAGCGGGGGCGCAAACCATCAGGGTGTGGCCGCCCTTATCCCCGCCGCCGACTACGCAGAGCTGGAAGATATTTTTGTACGCGCCGGGGAAAGCCCGCCGCTGATCGTGATCGCCGACAAAGTCGAAGACCCGCACAATTTAGGCGCGATCATCCGAGTGGCCGAGGCCGCTGGGGCGCACGGGCTAATCATCCCCAAACGCAGGAGCGCGGGGCTCAGCTATACGGTGGCCAAAACCTCGGCCGGGGCGGCCATGCACCTGCCGGTTGTCCGGGTTTCGAACTTACCCGCCGTCATGGAGGACCTCAAAAAGCGCGGGGTTTGGCTGTACGGCGCGGACATGGCCGGCAGCCCCTACGACAAGACAAGCTTTACAGGCCCCGCCGCGCTAGTGGTCGGCTCGGAGGGCGAGGGGCTGAGCCGCCTGGTGCGCGAAAAGTGCGACATGCTCGTCTCGCTGCCCATGCGCGGGAAAGTTGAGAGCCTGAACGTCTCGGTTGCTGCCGGGATACTTCTATACGAAATGGCGCGACAACGGACAGTTGACAATTGACAATGGATGTATCGCTTCGCGATAATTTCAATAGTATTCGCACAGCGGATTCGATAACCGCCAATTGTACATTGTCAATTGTCCATTGAAAAAGGGTGTTAGGTATGGATAAAAAATATAGCGTGGATGATATCCTGCTGGATATTAAGAGCAAGAAAATGCGCAGGCAGGAGGAAGAGGCCGGGGGCGCGCCGCCTGAGCGGCCACTCGGTGAGAAATTCCCCGACTCAGGCGCGGGAGGGAAGAACGGGGTAGCTTTTGCGCCTGATCTTCGCCCGCCCCAAACCGAACGGCTGCGGCCAATCAAGCCGCCGGACGAGAAGCAGCCCCCGCCCATCACGGGCGAGGGCGAGGTGACTGTACTTTCTCCTCCGCCGGCGGAATCGCCGCCTGCCCGGCCAAAGGCGGCTCGGGATACCGGCCCGGTTCGGATTGAAGACCTCAAGCGGCCGGTCAAACCCGAGCGACCGGTGCCCCCCGAAATCCGAAACCCGCTCGACTTTGGGAGCCGGGTTCGCCCGATTCGCGATAAAGCCAAGATGCGCGGCCAAAAAGAAAAGGCGCTGACCGAGCTGTCAAAACCGGCCAAGCCCGAACCGGAAAAACCGGGTGGCCAAACGTCGGTGATCGACTTTTCAAAATTTCGGCAATCAGGGGAAAGCCCGCCCCTGGGTGAGACCCGCGAGATGCCCCGCCTTGGGCCAAGCCGCGAGTTTGACATTGAAGAAATTCGCAATATCGATTTTGGTGATGCGGCAGACGAGGCCGGTTACGACGATTACGATTACGACGAAGAAGAACTCGATTACGAGAACGAACCGCACAAATCGAGTGTAGACTTCAGCGAATACAATTCAATCGAAGACCGGCGGGATGTGGCCATCGACATCGCGCGCACCAAACTCTGGCTGGTCATCCGCGCAACCCTTACTTTTGCGCTGACTGGCGCGTTGGTTTACCTGATTCTTTGCGGGCGGTACATGCTGCCTATGCCCGCGTTTATCGCCCCCGAAGTGGATTTGCGGATGTACCTGCTCTCGATCACCCTGCTCAGCGTGGGCGTGGCGCTGGTCGGCAGCTCAGCCATGGGCGGCGGGCTGATCAGCTTCTTTAAGCTGAGGGCAAACTCCGACTCACTTGCGGCGCTGGCCATGCTGGGCGCGGCCGGGCAGTGTGTTTACGCACTGCTCAACCCCGAAAACGTTCGGATTGAGAGCCTGACCTTTTACGCGGCGCTGGCAAGTGCCAGTATGCTCTTTAACGCGCTGGGCAAGCTGAGCATGATCAGCCGGATTCAGCAGAACTTTAAGATCATCTCTTCCGACAAGCCCAAGCGGGCGGTGATTATCGCCACAGACGAAGGCTTTACCCGCGAGTACCTAAAGGGCGCGACCCGGCGGCCATCCATCGCTTATACCGCCCAGTGTGACTTTTTTACCGACTTTCTCTCCCTTTCTTTTTCCGACAAATACGATGTGGGGATCAACAAGGCGGTTGCGCCGGTCTGCCTGGCCGGGGCGGCGGTGGTCGGGGTTCTCGCGTACATCCTCACACAGGGCAGCTCGATCACCGCGGTCAGCGCGATGACCGCCATCCTCTGCCTGAGCGCCACCTTTTCGGCCACATTCATCGAGAATGTCCCGCTCGGCAAGCTGACCCAAAAGCTGGCCCCCCGCGGCGGAATGGTCAGCGGCAACAAAGCGGTTGAAGATTTCTGTGACATTTCAGCGCTCGTGTTGGATGAAAAGGATCTCTTCCCGCAAGGTTTTGTCGAAGTACACGGAATCAAGGCCTACTCAAACGGCCGGGTGGACGAGGCGATTTTAGACGCCGCCAGCATTGCCTACGCCATGAACAGTGCATTGAGCGGTGTATTCCTCCAGATGATCGGCTCGAACAAGAAATTGCTGCGCAAAGTCGACAACCCGACCTTCGAGAACGGCAAGGGCATCACCGCCTGGATTGACGGCCGCCGCGTCATGCTGGGCAACCGGAATCTGATGAAAGCGCACGATATCCCACTGCCCGACCCCGGCTTTGAAAAGAAGTACGCAAACGAGCAGGGCGAGCCGCTCTTTCTGTCAAGCAGCGGGGAGCTGGCCGCACAGCTGGTGGTCGGCTACCGGGCGGACGAAGAGCTGGCCATCGAGCTGGACCGGCTGGGCGCCGCGCAAAAGCTGCTGATTGTCCACACGCTGGACTCCAACCTCACCCCGCACAAAATCTGGGAGATTTACGGTTACCCCGAGGAACTGGTGCAGATCATGCCCGCCCACCAGCACGAGCACTTCGAGAAGATGACCGCCCCCCGCAACAGTGAGCTGGCCGAGATCGCATACACCGGCCGGGCAAGCGCGATGGTCGGAGCCATCCTCGCCTGTATGAGCGCGCGATCATCCATCCTCTCTGCCACCGCTGTCCAGCTTTTACAGATCACGCTGGGCTATGGGCTGGTTGCGCTGCTCGCGTTTTTGGGCGCGATCGACACCCTGACCATACTGGCGCTGGGCGGATATCAAATCTTTTGGTTTATCGTCATCTGGCTGATTCAGCGGCTGAAAGCCGCGTAGACTAGGAGGGCTATTCGAATGGATGAAAACCGGTTCGGGCAAGAGCCGCCGGCCGAAGAACAGCCGGCGGACACATATGTAATTGAGGGTTTAGTCGTCGGTGTGCTCTTGGGCGTGGTCATGATGTTCACCCTGTTTGAAAACCCGCTGCCCGCCATCGGATTTGGGGTGGCCATGGGCTGGATTATCGGATCGCGCATCGAGAAAAAGAAAAAGAAGTAACCGACAAGAAGAACCTGTATTCATAGCCGAATACAGGTTCTTTTGTGGTTCTATACGCAGCCGGCAGCAACGGGCGCTTAGTACTTGCTGGCGGCGAAAGAGGTCGGGGAGCCGATATATGCGGAAGATGCTCCTGCGGCCGGTGTGCGCGAGGTGCTGCCGTCTTTTAACCGGAAACGGGCAATCAGTTGGCTGAGCATGGTGGACTGGCTGCTCAGCTCTTCGGCGGCTGCCGCGCTCTCTTCGGCGGTGGCGCTGTTCTGTTGAACAACGGTGGCCACTTGTTCGATACCGCTGTTGATCTGTGAAATCCCAATCGTCTGCGATTCAGAGGCCAGCGCGATCTCGCTGATGATATCGGTGCTTTCATTGATTCCGGACACGATGTCGACCAGGCTCTCGGCTGTGTCTTTGGCGATCCGTGCGCCATACTCGGATTTTTCCATCGAGTTTGAGATGAGCACACCGGTATCTTTCGCGGCCTCGGCGCTCTTTGCGGCCAGCGTGCGCACCTCATCGGCGACTACGGCAAAACCCTTGCCGTGCTGTCCGGCCCTGGCCGCCTCAACCGCGGCGTTGAGCGCCAGGATGTTGGTCTGAAACGCGATGTCGTCGATGACTTTTATGACTTTGCTGATGCTCTGGCTGGCCTGGCTGATTTCTTCAACCGCGGCGACCATATCGTCCATCTGGCGGCTGCCTTTTTCGGCGTTGTTTTTGATTGTGGTGGCCAGATCGGCGGCTTTGGCCGCCATCTGGGCGTTGGCCTTGGTTTTATCGGCAATCTCGCTGGCTGAGGCCGAAAGCTCTTCGACGGTGGCGGCCTGTTCGGTCGAGCCCTGTGCAAGGGTCTGGGCACCGTTCGCGATCTGCTGTGAGCCGGAAGAAACCTGCCCGGAGGCCAAATTAATTTCACTGAACATACTGTTCAAGTTGTCAATGACCTTGGTGAGCGCTTTACCGACCCGGTCCTGCTCAGAAAGGATATTGGGGGTGATGGTCAAGTCACCGTCACCGACTTTTTCCAGCATATCCATCTCGTGGTTGACTTCACCGACAAACGCGGCGGTTGCGCCAATACACTGCCCGAGCTCGTCTTTGATTTCCGCGAAAGCCTGAATGACCTTTACATCCTCCGGGCTGGGGGTGATGTTGCCGGTGGTGGCCGCGCTCTTCATAAACTTGGTAAGCACAACCAGCGGCGTGGCGATCATCCCGGATAGATAGAGGGCAAGCGAGATGGCGATGATAATGGACGCCAAAAGCACGACAATGATAACAATCAACAGGGTGATGAACATAACGTCGTTGGACTCGTTTGAGTCAGAAGCAAGCCCCTCGCGCACCTGCATGATTTCGTTGAGGTTGCCGATGATGGTGGCCATGGTTGGGCCGATCAGGTCGGTTTCAGCCATGATGCCGTCAACATCGCCCGCCCTGGCCAAGGTGTAAACCCGACCCAGATAGGGCCCGTACTCGCCGGTCAGCAGTGAGCGGGTTTCGGCGAACAGCGCGACGCCCCGATCGGTTGAGAGCTTTGCCTCAAACTTATCAAAATGATAGGTTATATCGCCGATCAGTTGGCTGATTTCGACCTGTAAAGTGCCGATCTTCGCTTGGTTGTCCCGCAGGACAGCGGTGACATAATCGCGCGATAAAATGCGGATCATTTGTATATCGTCAATTGAAGTGGCCAGCCAGGTGATCGGCACGAGCTGTTCGTAATAAATATGGCCGCCGGCCGTGTTGATTTGTGCCATTCCGAAAATCCCCACTCCGCCGACCATCGCTGTGAGGATAATTACAATAATAAAGCTTACCAAAAGTTTTTTTGCTACTCTCATATTTTTCATATTGACGCCTCCCCAGATATTTGTACTTGCCTGTTTTCGTGCGCAACGGCCTTTACCTGTGCGGCGAAGCTACACACTCCAAGCCATCCCCTCGCTTTCAGAACCTCCCCTCGCCTTTCGCCTTTGTCCCCAGATGAGCGGCCAGTAATTGACAGCACAGCCCCTTACACTTGCAGGCAGCCCAATTGCCACCTTAACTGTATTCTATCATATTTCGATCACAAAAGGGCGCGTATTAACCAAAATGACATTTGCACTTGGATAATTTACAATTTGTTCATAATATATATTAGGGGATAAGCGGCTGTTAGAGCTGTACGTCCCGGGTGCTGTCTTTTAAGCAAGCGCAAGCGAACGGCTCGTATCCGGTGTTATATCCGCAGGATATACGCGCCATTGCCCATGTCTGCAAAACTGCTCCCGGATCGCCTGTTATCTTAATATACCCCATTTCTCTCAGTATACAGGATTCATGCGGCATACACAAAGCCGCAGTCCCTCGCGCCTTTTGTTTTACGGGTGATACTCTATATACAGAACACGCCGGTATGCGGCCGATAAATGCCTTTACACCGCCGATAGTGATGGATAAATCAACCAGGGCAGGATCGTCTTTGTCACCGGGCTGAAACCGTTATAAATGAATAAAAACACGGCCATAGTTGCATTTTAATTAAGGTTGTGCTATTATTGTGCTTGCGGCAGATCGCCGCTGAGAGGGATACTTATGGCGAACAAAAAACTTGTAATTGAGTACGAGGAGCGCAGTGCCGGCCTGGCTGACCTAAAACCATACGAAGCCGGGATTTTGCGCCGGGTGATCGAAATCTGTAAAGAAGCGCGGGAAAGCGGAAACAATCCGTTCGGCTGTCTGCTGGCCGACGCGGCCGGCAATATCCTGATGGAGCAGGGCAATGAGGAAGTCTCGCTGAACGGCGACTGCACCGCCCACGCCGAGGCGCTGCTGATGCGAAAAGCTTCCCAGGTATACACAAAGGACGAAATGCAAAAACTTACCTTGTACAGCTGCGCTGAGCCGTGCTGCATGTGTGCCGGGGCGATGTACTGGGGGAACTTGGGCCGCCTGGTTTATATTGGCCGCGAAAGTGAACTCAAAAAGGCAACCGGGGACGATGCGCGCAACCCGACCCTCAATCTGCCGGTGCGGGCGGTTTTCGCCAGCGGCCAAAAGGATATGGAGATCGTCGGCCCAATCCTAGAGCTTGAGCCCGACTTTATGAAGTGTCATGAGGGATTCTGGAACCCTTCAAATACAAACAATGGCTAAAAGGAGACACAAAGTTATGAAGAAAATATTTGCCCTACTCATTGTACTGATGATGGGGATCAGCCTGTTCGCCGGCTGCGGCGGCGGTACGGCCCCGGCTGCCCCGACGACTCCGGCGCAAGACGGAAACCAAGCGGACGCGGGCGGAGATTCGGCCGGCGGCGAAGGCGAAGGCATTCGGGTTGCCGCCATCTTCAGCGGCCCGATCAATGACGGCGCCTGGAACGAAACCCAGTACAACGGCCTGAGAAGAATGGAGGGCCGCGGCGCTTCGATCAGCTTTGTTGAGAACATCAGCGACGCCGACTCGGTTGAAGTTATGCGCGCGTTTGCCGCCGAAGGCTTTGATCTGATCTTTTTGACCACCAACGGCTACCAGGATCTCTGCTTTCCGCTGACCGGAGACTTCCCCGACACCATGTTCATTCAGCTCAACGGGACAATCATATCGGACAACTTTATCTCGGTGCGTGTCCCCAACGAAGAACAGGGTTTCTTGGCCGGAATTATCGCCGCACTCTACACCCAAACCGGCACAGTCGGCTTTGTGGGCGGGCAGGACATCACCCCCATCATCATCGGCTCGCTCGGGTTCCAACAGGGTGTTGACTATGTCAACGAGCACTTTGGCACAAACGTAACCGCAGTGCGGATAAACACCGGCAACTTCCACGATGCGAACCAGGCCAAAGAAACCGCGATTTCGATGATCGAAGCGGGCGCGGATGTGGTTGTACCGATGGCCGACGCGGCTGGGGTAGGCGTTGTTGAAGCCGTGCAGGAAAGAGGCGTAATGACAGTCGGCACCGGCCCCGGACACGCAATCATGGCTCCCGAAAGCGTAATCGCCACCATCATGCGGGACAACGCGTATGTTTATGATGCGGTCTGGGAAATGTTTGTAAGCGGAAACTGGCCGACCGAAGTAGAGGCCCACGGCGTTGCCAGAGGGGTTGTGTACGCGGTTGGCTGGCTCGATCACGTAGATTCCGAAATCATTGACAGACTGGCTCAGGTTATGGACAGTATGCGGGCCGGCGAAATCTATATTGACAGAGGGCTCTAAACCCGAGACAATACAGACCCCTGATTGATAACAGTCAGGGGTCTGATTATTAAAAGGAGCAGGCAGGTGTGCGCGTATGAGCGGCAGAGCAAAACACTATCTGGGCAGTATCAGCTTCCCTGTGCTTTCGATCTTGGGGGCGCTGATACTGGGCGGGATTATCATCACGGCAATGGGGTACGACGCGGCGTTCGCTTACCGCAACCTGTGGGGCGGGGCATTCGGGAATATGCACGCTTTTTCAGAAACATTGATACAGACAACGCCCCTGCTTTTCACTGCGGTCAGTTATTCGATCGCCTACAAGTGCGGGCTGATCAATCTGGGCGCTGAAGGCCAGCTGCATATGGGCGCGATGTTCGGAGCGTTTGTGGGCGCGCGCTTTGCTTTTCTGCCGGGCGGGCTGCACATCGTGTTTGTGCTGCTCTGCGGCTTTGCGGGCGGCGCGCTCTGGGGGTTCATCGTAGGGGCACTGCGGATGCGCTTCGGCGCGAGTGAATTGATCACAACCATCATGCTCAATTATGTCGCCCTTGAGCTTTTGAGCTTTGCGGTAACCAACCAGCCGTTTCGGGACATGACCCCCGGCGCGGCCCCCAGGATGAATGTGGTGATCGAATCGGTTCGCCTGCCCATCCTGCTGCCGCAGACCCGGCTGCATTTGGGGCTGTTTTTTGCGTTGCTTGCAATTGTCGTTTACTACATTTTTATGTGGAAGACCACAAAGGGGTATGAGATGCGGGTGGCCGGGCTGAACCCCAATGCCGGGCGGTACGCGGGGATGAACATAGGTACAAACGGTGTGCTGGCCATCACACTGGCCGGTGGAGTGGCCGGCCTTGGCGGCATTGTCAACGTAATCGGCCTGCAGCCGTTTTTGACCGAGGGCTTTTCGAACAACTTCGGCTTTAGCGGGATCGCGGTCGCCTTGCTGGGCGGCTGTCACCCGATCGGGATATTGGTTTCGGGCATATTCTTCGGTGCGCTCAACGCCGGTGGAATCCGGATGCAGCTGATGGCGCAAGTGCCCGCCGCCGCCATCATGATCATTCAGGGTATGATCATCGTCTTTGCGGTCAGCCGGGAATTATTTATCTACTTCGGGCTGGCCGGGAAATCCATTTTCAAACGAAGTCAAAAGGCGGGAGGTGCGCGGGATGCTTGAGTTTGCCATCAATTTTTTGGCGGCCACCATACGGACAGCCACCCCGCTCTTGATCGCCTCGCTCGGCCTTGTGTTCAGTGAGCGGGCGGGGATTGTCAACATCGGTACCGAGGGGATTATGCTGTCCGGCGCACTGCTTGGCTGTATCGGTTCGCTGATGTTTACCTCTTCACTGATGGGCGCGATCTTTGCGGCGGCCGGCGGCGCGCTGCTGGGGCTGGTTTTCGCGTTTTTTACGGTTACATTGCGCTCAAGCCAGGTTGTGGTCGGTTTTTCGATGAACATATTTGCGATGGGGCTTACCGTCACCCTTAACCGGCTGATTCTAAACGGGGTGCGGGTGACCGCTTACCCCAGCTTTGCCATCCCCGGTCTTTCGAGGATTCCGCTGGCAGGCAACGCGCTGTTTAACTGGCCGCTGCTCGTTTATTTTGCGCTGCTGATGGTTCCGGTTTCGTGGTTTGTGCTTTACAGGACCAACACCGGACTGAAGGTCCGCGCGGTGGGCGACCACCCCAAAGCCTGCGACACGGTGGGCATCAATGTATTTAAAATCCGATACGGCACAATTGTGTTCAGCGGGATCATGTCCGGGCTTGCGGGGTCGTTTATCTCGATGGGCCAGCTTTCCCTCTTTGTTGAGAACATGGTGGCGGGCGGCGGGTTTATGGCGCTGGCGGTTGTGGTCTTCGGAAACTACAGCCCCGGTTCTGTATTGGCGGCGTCATTGCTGTTCGGGGCGTCTGATGCGCTCAAGTTCCGGCTGCTGATGACCCCGGCCGGGATTTACTACCAGTTTATGAACATGCTGCCGTACGTCATTACAATCATGGCGCTCTGCTTCTTTGCCCGAAAAAGCAACAAGCCGGCCTTTAGCGCCGTGCCTTACAGAAAGGACTAAGGGAGGTGTCGCCGTGTCTGAATATGTGTTGGAAATGAAAAAAGTCACAAAGACCTTTGGCTCGGTGGTCGCGAACAAAGACGTCGACCTCTCGGTCAAAAAGGGTGAGATTCACGCCCTGCTCGGCGAGAACGGCGCGGGCAAATCGACCCTGATGAACTGCCTGTACGGGATGTTCGACAGCTATGAGGGGGAAGTGTACTTTGACGGCCAGCTGGTGCGGATCGCCGACTCAAAACACGCGATCGCACTGGGGATCGGGATGGTGCATCAGCACTTTATGCTTATTCCGGTGCTGAGTGTGATCGAAAACGTTGTGCTGGGGATGAAAGAAAACAAAGAGGTGCTCGACCTCAAGGCGGCCGCCCGCGAGTTCACCGCCCTCGGGCAGAAGTACAATATGGAAATTGACCCCTGGGTTAAAGTCGAACAGCTCTCGGTCGGGCAGCAGCAGCGGCTGGAAATTCTAAAAGCACTCTACCGCAAAGCAAAGCTGCTGATTCTGGACGAGCCGACCGCTGTACTCACCCCCGGCGAAATCGACAGCTTGTTCGAGATGATGCACCAGCTGACCGACGAAGGTCACACAGTCATCTTTATCAGTCATAAGCTGGGCGAGATTATGAAGATCTGCGACCGGTGCACCGTGTTGCGGCTGGGGGAAGTGGCCGCCTGTGTGAAAATATCCGACGTCAAAGATCACCAGCAGCTGGCCTCCCTGATGGTCGGGCGGGATGTCGCGCTTGAGACAACCACAAAGCCGGTCGAGCTGCGCGGAAAACGGCTGGAAGTCGAAAGCCTGTGCGTCAACAACGACCGGGGAATCGCGGCGGTCAAAGACATGTCGTTTGATGTGCACGGCGGCGAGATTCTGGGCATTTGCGGGGTGGACGGAAACGGCCAGTCTGAACTGATTGGGTGCATCACCGGCCTGCGTCAGGCGGCCTCTGGAAAAGTTGTGATCAACGGCACAGACGCGCTCGGCCTGAACCCCGGAAAAATCCTTGCGCTGGGTGTGTCGCACATTCCGGAAGACCGGCATAAATACGGGATGATCGGCCCGATGACATTGGACGAAAACCTGATACTGGTCAGTTATAAGCAAGAAAACTACTCGTCGCGCGGGTTTCTCAACTGGAAGTGGATTGCCCAGCACGGCAAAGAAATCATAAAGAACTTTAGCGTCAAAACGCCCGGGATTAAAGAACTGGCCAAGAACCTTTCGGGCGGGAACCAGCAAAAGCTGGTGGTTGGCCGGGAACTCGATCGAACACCGGATTTGCTGATCGCGGTACACCCCTCCCGCGGATTGGACATCGGTGCGACCAAATATATTCAGGGGCAGATTGTAGAGCAAAGGGATCGCGGAGCCGCGGTCCTGCTGGTTTCGACCGAGTTGGATGAGTTGATTGAGCTTTCCGACCGGATATTGGTTGTCTTTGACGGCAAGATAATGGGAATTGTCGAGCGCGCGAGCGCCACCCGCGAAGTGCTCGGCCCGCTGATGGCCGGGGTGCACGAATAATCGCACGGCAACAAATGGCCGGGAATGATTTTCTCGGCCATTGTCTTGATTGCCCGGATGCTTTCGGGCATGGAAGCATACACCTCTGCCTGCAAGTTGCGGTTTGGGGATTGACAGACCGCCCGCTTTGTGCTACAATCGTCTACGGTATCAAGGTCGCTGACGTTTTGTTTGCGGACAAGGTATCGCGAATATGCGGCTATGGCGGAATCGGCAGACGCGCTAGATTCAGGTTCTAGTAGGGGCAACCCTGTGGAGGTTCAAGTCCTCTTAGCCGCACCACCAGAGACGGCCTCGGAGCCCATGTCGCGTTCTCACATTTTGAGGGCGCGATACTTTTTTGCCCGCGGCCATGCGTTTGTCGTTATGAACATTATTTTGTGTTTGCCTTTTAGCAGATACTCCCTTCTTTCGCGTGGGGAGTATTAAATGACCTTGAGGCCAGGTTGAGCGCGCTTTAATTGTCCCCGCTTCCTGACTTGAACCACAAGGCGCAAAAAGCCTGTTGTGGCAGGCGTCGTGTTCAACGGGCAAGGCTCTTACACTGCCTTTCAAATTAATCCGGTTCTTTTCAATGCTGTGCGGAGTACGGGTGCGATTAAAACCGCAGCCGCCGGGTTGGTTGCGGCATTTACAACCGAAGGCCATACTCTCATTGCCGCAATCATCGTCAGCGCTGCTTGGTGCGAGTTCCCAAACAGGCGCAGCTCAAAATAGGATTTTACCATAAACAGCACAAAATATATCCCCGCCGCCGCAACACAAGCGACAATCGAGCGCATCATGCCCGGTTCTTTGCCGCCTTTCATGCTCCCCCATGCAATCCAGCCGCAAAAGAAACCCTGCGCATATCGCATGATAAAGGTGAAAGGTGCATCAATTGCCCCTAGCGCCGTCCCCAGAAGATTGGTCATTGACATGCCGATCGCCCCGGTTAGCCCGCCGACCAGCGGGCCGAACAAAAGAGCCGACAGCATAGCGACAGCCGCGCCAAAATGTACTCTTGTTCCGGGCAGCTCGATTCTTATAAAGTAAGTTGCCACAAAACACAGCCCTGCCATAACACTGACGATACAGAGCGTCTTAACGCTAAACTTCGATCTTGCCATACGAGTGCCTCCATTGCGCAGCTTTGCGTTTTTGATCTACTTGGCATTATAGCACTCCGCTTGGCATTTGACAATGCGGACACAAAAATACCTCCCTTTCTGGCGCAGGCCTTCAAAACGCGGCGGCAGCAAACGACTTGCGTTTACGCACTTGTATTTAAAGAAGGCGGAGGAGCCGGCAATAACCGTGTTGAATTTCTGTGGAGGTTGAATATGAAACGCTTGATACTTATTCTTGTTGCATTGGCTATGCTGTTGGCAGCCTGCCAGGCCGCGCCTGCGGAAGCCGGGCCGGAGCCGGAGATTGAACCAATCACAGACGAGATTCGGAGCGAACTGCCTACAGAGTCGGGCGGTGCAGCTATTGGGGATATTGCGCCGCAATTCGGAGCGTTCATTGCACAATACCACGCGATGAACGAGGATACGGTCGGCTGGCTGATGATTCCCGGCACAAGTATCGACAATGCCATAGTGATAAATCCCAAGGGCGACCCCGGCTTCTATACGGAACACGCGTTTGACAGAACGCCGGATCCAAACGGCACATTCAGCACCGACTTCCGCGTCAATATCGGATCCGGCTTGCGAAGTGATATATCGCGCAACATACCGCTGTACGCCCACAATTTCACAGACAACCCGTACGGCGAATTATTTGACCAGCTCAAACGGTTCTTAAATCCGGAATTTGTGCGCGAGACCCCTTATGTTTTCTTTTCGACCTCCGCCGAGGATATGGTATGGGAAGTTTTTGCGGTATTTCACACACATGTCGATTTCCCCTATATCATCCCCGATTTGGACCCCGAAACATTCTATGAGGTCATGAATGTTGCTTTGGCTGCTTCTATTTTCGATTTTAGAGCCGCGATAACTGAGCATGACAGAATCCTCACGCTGACTACCTGCACTTTTGATGTACCGGGGGTAGGTGTATTGCCGTTTGATGTGATACCTGATTATCGGTTTGTGGTAATGGCAAGGCTTGTTTCCCCGGATGAAACGCTTAGGGAAACCGCGACATTTTTTGTGAACGACAACCCGCTGACTCCGCGCGATATGCCGACAATTTTTCATGATGGGAATGATGTCGTTTTCTATGGCGGGCGCGCGTATTTTACCACCCGCCTGCCGTCTATGCCGGAAATGGGGATGGACTTAGCGAACGCCACGTTAATCGGCGAAATTGGGCGCAATGGCATTGTGGTTAATCCACAAGACCTGGATGCGGTTATATTGCCGGTGGGTACGAGAGTCCTGCGGCATAACGAGAACCCGGATGTGCTGATTGCACAGCTGGACGGGCAGAATATACCCTATCGTTTCTTTCGGGATTTGAACTGAAGGGTGCAAATGCCATCGCCCGCTTGTATTATGCCTGAGCTGGCGAAAAGCGAAACACCGCTTGATTACGAGATAATCAAGCGGTGTTTCGGGGTTTCCGGCACAAGGTGACGGCTGCGGATACGGGGCGTGTCGACACCGTACCTGCCAATACCAGCGGCAGCCGCGCAGGCTACGAATGGTGTACGCTTTTGCTGTGATAATTCTTTTCCAGCGCTTTGATCATGTTCACGATGACCTCGTTGATCGGCGTCGGTATGCCCAGGCGCTTGCCCTCTGCCACAACCGCCCCGTTGAGGACGTCGATCTCGGTGGGCTTCTTGTTGCCGATGTCAAACACCATTGACGGAACGTGCCCCGGCACCGATTCGGTTACTTGAATGACGTATTCAAGCGCTTCCTGACGGGTGATGTTGATGCCTTTCGCCCGCGCCACATCAGACACCTCATATATGATCTGCTTGCCGATTTCGATGGATTCCGGCGTTGTGATCATCAGCTCGGTGACATTGACTTTCAAGATTGCGCACAGTGTGTTTTCTGAGCAGTTGACCAGCAGCTTGCGCCAGATTTTTATGTCAATGTCGTCTGTGATGTGTGATTCAAGCCCCACTTCGTTTAAAGTATCCACAAACTTTTTAAGCTTGGGCGCGGCTTTTTCGGTCAGCGGCTTAACAAATGTGGGCACCATCTTAAGGGTGGTCAGTTCAATATGCCCCGGTGCTTTTAAGTCGCTTGTGAGGACGCTAAAGCCATACGCGATCTGCTCAGCCGGCAGATACTTTCGGATAATCTCTACATTGCCGATGCCGTTTTGTAAGGTAACGACCAGTGTTTCGGGCGTTATACAGCTGACCATGGCGTCCTGGATTGCCTGATCTGTCCCGGTGCCTTTCACGTAAATGATCGCCACATCGCAGGGGCCGATTTTCGCGGGGTCGCTTGTGACCCCGATCTTCTTTACCCACTTTTTATCCAGCTGGGTCATGATGAGCCCGTTATTGCTGACTGCCTCTACATACGCCTGATTTCTGCTGTACAGGCAGACTTCACATTTGTCGGCCAAATGCCCGCCGAACAAGCTGCCCATAGAGCCGGCGCCAATTACTGCAACTCTCATTACTGCTCTCCGTCCTCCCCTAAATTAGTCGAGCAAACCTGCGTAGCGCATCAGCCTTTCGCCATATACGGGGTCTGCTTCCAAGACGCTTGCCCATGAAGCGCTGTAGGCGAGGTCAAGGTATTCTTCCGCCACATCCGGGGGCAGGTGAATAATGGTCATCCCAAGTTCTTCAAGCATTTCGTTGTCCCTCAAAATGGCTTCGGAATAATAGCTCCTCGCCCATTGCTCAAGCGCCAAAGCGGCGTCCTGAAGCGCGGTCTGCTGGTTGGCGGACAGCCGGTCCCATGCCTGGCTGCTGACCACCAGCGCAACGTCTACATTGTAGAAAGCGGGCTTGATGATATAATCGACCACTTCGTGCCAGCCGAAGTCGGCAATGCCCAGACTTGGCCAGCCTGTTCCCTGAATTACGCCGCGCTCAAGGGCCTGATAGGTTTCACCGGCCGCCATGTTTACCTGCCCTGCCCCCAGCGCGTCAATAAACGCGGCATACGCGGGGGTCGCGCGGATGGTCATGCCTCTGAAGTCGTCAATGGAATCAATTCTTCTTTGGAGGTAAAGGCTGAAAGTCAACCCGTCGGAGGGTGAACCCAGATAGCGGGCGTTGAGGTATTCCTGATAAAGCTCATCAACAAACGCAAACCCGCCGCCTTCGCGGAGCACAGGCGCGTCAATGAGTTTGAGCGCTTCGAGCACAGGCATATGGGATACATTAAATGTGTGCGCTGTCCAGGCGACGTCTACAACGCCGTTCATGATGGCTTCGGCCAGCTGATTGGCCGGGATGGCTTCCGGGCCGCCGCCCCACTCAATAATAACGGTGCCGTTCGTTTTGTCGTACACATCCTGTACAAATTCTTCCATGCCAAGCAGGTTGCTGTTGCCCTCAGGCCATGCCGAAAACAGCCTTAAGGTAACGGTCGCCTCACCGGCCTCACCGGACTCGCCGGTTGTGCCTGCACCGCCCGTGCCGCCTGTCCCGCCGCCACAAGCCACAAGGGCCGCGGCCAAAGTCAGGCAAAGAATTGCCGCAAGAATCTGTTTCGTTCTTCTCATCTTAAATTCCCCTTACTTTTGTTTATTGTTGTTCGGTAGTTTTTCGATGCGGTTATGCCGATTACAGCCGCGCCGCCGGCAGATAGGTTATAATCTCGGGAAACGCCGTCATAATCAATATCGCGATAATATTCATGATGACAAACGGGACCGCGCCCAGATAAATGTCTTTCATGAGTATTTCAGGCGGCGACACCCCTTTCATCGCAAACAGCGCAAGGCCGACCGGCGGGGTCAGCTGGCAGATTTGCAGACAGATGAGGTAAAGGATCGCGAACCAGACCGTGTGAATCTCAAACGCGAGCACAATCGGCATAAAGATGGGCAATGTGATCATCATGACCGCCGTCTGCTCCATAAACAGGCCGATCAATAAGACAAAGGACAACATAAGGAAGAGCACCACGTTCGGGGAATCGGAAATTCCCATCACGGCCACAACCGCCTGGCGGCTTGCCCCGGACATAGAAAGAATTTGACTGAACCCGGCCGAACTCGCAATAATCAACAAGATCATGCCGGTTATCCGAAGGGAGCCGACCAGGGTCTTGAACACCAGCTTTAAGCTGAACTTTCTGTAAAAGATGGTGAGGATATAAGCGCCCAGCGCGCCGATGGCCGCCGATTCGGTCGGGGTAGCAAGCCCCATAAAGATCAGCCCCATAACCAGCAGGAAGATGGCCGCCAACGGAAGCAGGTCGGTGAACAGCGCCCTTACCATCTGTTTTGGGGTTGCGTTTTCGACTTCATCGGCGTCGCTGACCGGGGCCATACTCGGCCTTACCGTACACGCGACAACAATATAGATCAGATACATCAGGAAGAGCATGATACCGGGGAAGATCGCCCCGATCAGGATCTGCCCGACCGATATCCCCGAAATACTACCCAGCAGTACAGCCAAAGCACTTGGCGGGATCACCATCGCGAGTGAGCCTGACCCCATGATAGTACCGGTGGTGAGCATTTTGCTGTATCCGCGCTTGGTCATTTCGGGCGCCATAATAGAGCCGACCATTGCGGTGGTTGCGACCACCGACCCGCTAAGCGCGGAAAAAACGCCGCCGCCCAGCATGGTTATCACGCTGAGCCGGCCGGGGACACGCTTGACAAACAGCGCCGCTGTTTTGAGTGTGCGCGTGACAAGCCCCGACTGGTAAAACACTTCCCCCATAATCATGAAAAAGGGAATTGGCGTCAGCGCAAACTGGGTCGTTTGGTCGTACATGCCAAGAATCAGCTGCCGGACTCCAAACGGGCCCATAAGAAAAAACGTCGCACTTAAGGAGACAAGCAAAAAGCTGAACGCGATCGGCAGCCCTGTCAGCATGAGGAATACAAGTCCCGCGAAAAGGATCAATAACAGCGTATACCATTCCATAAATCAGCTTGTCCCCCCTTTCATTGCTTTAATCTCCTGTAAGTCCAGACAGAAGTGGCGCAAAAACTGCAATGCCATAAAGAACATTCCGACCGGAACCGCCGCCACCAATACCCACTGCGGCGTCCCCATTGTGTCCATTACCAAAACATTTCTCTGTAGGTTGCCGATCGCAACCAATGCCCCAAAGTAGCAGACTATGGCGCAGATAACCGCGCCCATAAAGTCGGTGACCGTGGTCATAACCTTTCGCTTGTATGGATGAATTGCCTCAAGAACAATATCCACCGATATATGCTTGCGCTGCTGAAGAATCCATGGCCCTGATAAAAACGCAATATAAATCAGCGTATAAGTTGCGTACTCCATCAGAAAGGACAAAGGCTGGTTAAACACCACCCGCGAGAAGGTCGAGTAGCAAATCGCCAACAGCAAAAACCCAAGTGCAAGGCCGCCGATCCCCGCAAGCCCAAGTGTGCAAACATCCAGAATTTTGTTTAGCAGCTTCAAATGATCACTCCCTTATTTGCCAGCGAACCTCTAAAATGCCAAGCCTTCCCCCGCGGGTGGCAGGGGAAGGGTAAGCAAAATGTCAGGCGCTTGTTAAAGCAAGATGATTTCCGGCGGCGTCTTGTGGATTTTCTCCGCGCCTTTTTCGGTGACATAGTAGTTATCGTTGATATACACCGTCTGTTCGCTGTCAATAAAGTACGGGTGAAGCGAGATGTTCATCCCCGCTTTGATCATCATGGTCTCGTTGCCTTCCGGCCTGCTGGCCATGAACGCCGGGCGCTCGATGAGGTCGTATCCCTGGGAGTGGCCGTACAGTCTGCCCTCCTGGCTGTAACCTTTCTCGCTGACCAGCTTGTTGTACTTATCGACAATCTCACAGGCCGGGCGGCCGGGTACAAGCATGTCGGCGGTAAACTGCTGTGCCTGGGCGGCAAAGTCCCACGCCTTTTGAAGCGCCGGGTAAGGCTCGCCAAAACAGAAGTTGCGCGCGGATTCACAGTATTCGCCGCCGGGGCCGGAAACTTCAATCAAAATCGTTCCGTAGTCGCCCTCGTTCATCCTGCGGTTGGCGTACTGGAATGTGCACATACCGCAAGGCTTGCCGGGTTCGTTCGTTCCCATAAACACCAGATGCTCTTCGCTGCCGAGATCCATCAGAAGCTTGATTACCTCCGCGCGGATCTGGTATTCGTACATGCCGGGTTTGATGATGGCCGGGAGTGCTGAAAACGCGCTGTCGTGGGTTCTGGCCGCCTCGCGGACAAGTTCCATCTCTTCGGGGCTCTTCATCGCCTTGATCATGTCAAACTCGTCGGTGATGTTGACCAGTTCCACTTTGGGGAAAGCCGCCCTGACCCGCAGCATAAAGCCGGTGTTGATCAGCGCCGGGCCGATATAGCCCACCCGTTTCGGGTTCATTTTTTTGATATATGAAATGGCGAAATCCGCTTCGGAGTCCGCGGTATAACAAAGGCTGGGGGAAATTGGGGCATAGCAGACGTCTTCAACGCCCCTCAGCCCCCACTCGGGTATTCTTGACGCGCTCGAGCGGATCAGAGTCATCTCGCCCTGTTTGGGGAAGAGAACGGTCATGTGGAAGTTGTATTCGGCGGGTACGTCGGTAAACCAGCGGACATATCCGCCAAGGTGCATATTGTTGCCCTGTGTAAAAACAAGGTCGAGGTCCATTTTTTTCATCAACGCGCGGGTTTCTTCCCAGCGCCGTACAAGCTCAGCGTTCGATATCGGCCGTCTTACTCTGGTGGCTAAACTCACTTATCTTCACTCCTCTCTTCTGTTTAGGTGCGGAACACGACTTGCGGTGTTTTGTGAAGCTTGCGGCAGCCGCCGGCTTCAATCATGAAGCTGTCGGCCACAAACGCGGACTTACATTCAGAAACAAGGGATGTGTTCACCGACATGCACATGCTTTCGGCCAGCTTCATTGTTTCGCCGGGCTGTATGCTGGGGCGCTCAACATGGTCGTAGCCCTGCCCATACGCAAAGACGCCCTCTTCTTGTTTACAGCCGATGGAAGCAAGGTAGTCGTTGTACTTTTTAAAGATGTCCTGCGGGGCGGCGCCGGGCTTGAGCATGGCGGCCAGCTTTTCCTGGGCGGCCACAGCCTGCGCAAAGTCGCTTTTCATCCGGGCGCACGGTTCACATCCGACAGAGAACATCCGGCCAACGG
Organism: Oscillospiraceae bacterium; assembly: GCA_009784625.1. Lineage (GTDB taxonomy): Bacteria > Bacillota > Clostridia > Oscillospirales > Ruminococcaceae > WRAV01. Next base: position 82,936 of record WRBI01000003.1, read on the forward strand.
TGGTGAAAAAGCCGCCGGGTCCGCTGCACTTCAGGTTAACATAAAGCGAGTCGCCCATTTCAAGTTCGCGGTTTTGGTAAAAGCTGGGCATCGGTGACATCGCCTCGCCTCTGGGTGCGCTGGCCATCAGGATAACCATCTCTTCGCCTCCGTGGTCGGTGACGATCTGCATCAGCTTGGAGCGCAGCTCGAACTCGTTGATGCCGGGGCGTGCGTAGCCGATGATATATCCCATCGCCTTATCCAAAACTTTGGCGGAGTTTTCGATGAACTTGACTTCATCCGCGCTCTTGATCGCGCGCAGCTCGTCAAAGATGGGGGCGACGTCCACAAATTCGACGCCGGGCGCGTTCTTTTCCATATACTCGTAGTAGTTATACTGGAACATGTTAAAGCCGGGGATTCCGATTTTCTTCGCGTTGTTCTCTTTAATCCAGCGGGTCGCGAACATGCCTTCCCAGTCGTTGGTAAAGTTGAACACAGAGAAGTAAGGGGCTGCGTCATAGGGCTTGCCGATGCGAAGCAGGTGGGGCGGCGGGTAGAGGTCAAGCGGCGGGCCGCTGCACGCGATGTACCGCACTTCGCTGTCGGCCGGAAGGATGGTGGATTGCGGGTAGTTGTTCTCGGCCAAGGTGTCCGTCAGCCAGCGGTTGCAGCCCCCCATATACTGGGTGAGGTTTTGCGAAATGATACAGTCGACGCCCTGTGCTTTCATTGCCTTTTGTAAGGCGGCGTTGCGGCGCTCCAGCTCCGCTTTCGGAATCGGCGATTTCAGTCTTTCGTGAAACACTTCTTGCATGAAACATCCTCCTTTTGTAATGGCGTTTGAAATTTGACTGAATTGACAATTACATAACAAAGCAGTGTCGAAATGTGGGCAGCGTCCAGAGGCTTTTCGACCCTTTTTCGCTGCTCGCGCTCTTTACCGCCCGCCAAATCAGTGTGTATGCACATTAATATCGCGATGCGGATAAATATATTGTACACATCTTTGTATCCTTGCTGTGTTCCAGATGATACATACCCCGATATTATTGCGTTTTGGGCGCCAAAATCCCGTGGCAATTATTGTTTAAATTGACGAGTAAAAATAAGGCGGACGCGACAGCTATATGGCAGGCAATTGCTATAATCCCCTAAAATCGCGCGTGGCTGTGTAATTTTAAGCGGCTACTCACGCACACAGCCTTGACTGTCTCGAAGCGCTGACGCAGATGTCCGTTGTTGTTTCTACACAAAAAACGAAACTGCGCGGGCGTTTTGTTGAAAAGACTCTTTGTGGTATGTATAATGGAGGGAAGGGCTCGGTATTGTCTTGCGTCTTGATAGGATCGGGGGGATACATATGATACGCAACCTGCACAAGTACGCAGCAGAATGGCTACTGCTTGTTCAAAAGGGCAAGGGGCGCACTTACAAGCCGGGAGAAATCATCTATATGCAGGGAAAGCTGGACATCGGGCTGGTCTGTATCATGCGCGGAAAAGTGAAGAACTCGGTGTATTTCCCCAACGGAACGGAAAAGGTCATTTGCATCTTCGAAGCGCCGGCAATTACCGGCGAAACCTCGGTGATTGACAACAGGGAAACACTGGTCACCACCCAGGCGCTCACCGATGTTGAGGTTTCGGCGATACCGGCCAGCCAGGTGCACGAGCTTATGGAGCAAAACTCCCGTATCATGATGATGCTTTTAGAAGTCTACGCGGAAAAGATCCGCTGTCTTGAGCTTCAAGCAGAAAGCGTTGTTCTCAGCACACAGCAAAAAACCGCGCGTATGCTCATTAATTTTCATTCGTACGGGGTGTTTTCTCACGGGGCGGAAAACAAAGCGCTTCACGTAACCCACGACCAACTGGCGGGCTTTCTTGGCACAACCCGCCCCAAAATTACCAGCACCCTCAGCGCGTTTGAGGCCGGTGGGCTTATCAAGCGCAACCGCGGAAGCATTGAAATTCTCGACGAAGCCGCTCTTAAGAGCCTGTATGAGTGACCTTTGAATGGCCGGCCGGCGGCGGATCGGCTACACTGCCCGCCGGCTTGTCAATAACGATTTTCTCAAACCCGGATGATCTATCGAATCGACGCGGGCATCAATTCTGTTTGCGCGTGTGTTTGGCCGCTATAAAATATTTTAATGTGACACGATGGTGTCATATTTTTATGGTATACTATACTGGGTGATGTGATGCAGACAGGGCGATTATTTGAAATTATATACATCCTGCTAAGCAAAGACCGGGTAACGGCCAAAGAGCTTTCAGAGCGGTTTTGTGTATCTACCCGGACAATTTACCGCGACATAGACACAATCAGCCTGGCAGGAATCCCCGTTTATACTGAAAAAGGCAAAGGCGGCGGGATTAGTCTGCTACCCGATTTTGTGCTGAACAAATCCATACTCAGCGAACACGAGCAGAGCGAAATCCTCGCTTCATTACAGGGGCTTACTCAAATCCAGTCCGCTGACGCGGGCCGCGTTTTACAAAAGCTGTCCGCCATATTTAATAAAACTGCCGCTAAGTGGCTTGAGGTAGATTTTTCAGATTGGGGTCTTTCGGGCCAAGACCACTGGGGCGACCTCAAATCCGCCATCCTGCAAAAACGGGTTACAGAGTTTGACTATTACAGCTCATACAGCGAAAAGACCCGCCGCCGCGTTGAACCCATCCAGCTTTGGTTTAAGTCGCGGGCATGGTACCTAAAGGCCTACGACTTAACCAAACGTGGGGTAAGGGTATTTCGGCTAAGCCGCATTCGAAGTATGGCTGTAACAGACGAAATCTTCACCGGGAGAGACTTGCTGTTGGAAGATACTGAAAGGACGCCCCCGGTGCGTGATAAGCCGGACGCCGCCCTGCGGCTTCGCATAAAACCGGAAATGGCACACCGGGTGCTCGATGAGTTTGCCGGCGTCGTGGGCGAACAGGATACAGACGGCAGCTACATCGTTTCGGTTTGTTGGCCGGAGGATAGCTGGGTATACGGAACCATTCTCTCGTTTGGCGAGTTCATAGAAGTTCTTGAGCCGGAACACATCCGTAAAATCATTCGGGACAAGGCGAAAAGAATTTTCGAGCAATACCCTTAATATGACAGGCCGTTGTCTTATTAACGCTGATATAATTATGTTGCTACAAGAAAATTTGGGAGGGCAAGCATGATTAAATATCTTTTTAAGGACACTTTCGCCGTAATTGGTAAAGTGGGACAAGGCTCGGTCGACAATTTTGAAGAATGGATTAACCCGCTCTGGGCCTCGCTGGAAAGCGGTCTCTCGGAAATTGAGGGCATTGTGCGCAAAAACGATGACGGCAATCCGCTTATTTGGGGCGCGCTGAATGACAGCAGCGAAAGTTACAAACGATGGGGAGAGCCCGGTTTTGACAATTCGGGAAAATATATGGCCGCCTGCGAAGCGGATGTGGACACGCCGGCCCCGGACGGGTGGGTGAAGTGGATTATCCCTGCCCAAACATATATGGTGGTGAGAAGCACGCCGGCAGAAAGCGAGAAAATTTACACCGACATAACCGAAAAGTTTGGGTCAAAAATTATTGGGGTTGGCCACGCCTTTTTCCCCGAATATGACAACGAAGATTTGATTGACACTTATATCCCCATCGCAAATGGAATGATGCACTGTCAGTCATGCGGCATGCCTATGACCGACGATTCCCATTTTGGGAATAATGCCGATGGGGAAAAAAATGAGGACTACTGCTGTTATTGTTATCCTGACGGCGCATTCCCGGGCGAGTGTACCATGGAAGAAATGATCGAGATATGTGTACCGGTCATTGTAGAAAACGGCGTTTGCCCGAACAGCGAGAGCGCAAGAAAAATGCTCACGGAATTTTTTCCGACCCTAAAACGCTGGAAAAAGCAAAACATCGAAAAGCTGCAAGCCGCGCGCCAGGAAAGTTATCCACTCGTTGTTCCGCGAATTTTGCTTAACGGCCAAAGCAACGAGGCGCTGGAGCTGTATCAAAAAGCCTTTGGCGCAATCGTCAAGGAAAAAATCCTGTTCGCGGATGCGGACCCAGCCGATTTTCAGTATGCCGATAAGTCAAAGGATGGCTTTGTCTATTACAGCGAGCTGATGGTCGGAAATCACATGATAATGGTAACGGATGACGCGGGCGGACTCTTGAGCGGCCACTCCGGCACAAGACCGTCATTCACCGGCCTTTGCGTCAGCTTTGACTGCGAAGAAAAAGCAAGAGCGGCTTATGACATTCTCAGCGTTGGGGCAGAAATTCTCGAACCAATTACAAGCAGCTCATTTTATACATTTTATACGACCGTTGAAGATAAGTTTGGCGTGGTGTGGGATTTATACTATGGTGCGCCATAACTTTTAAAGGAGGCCGCGATTTTATGCAGTGGAGCGAAATGTTCACAAAAGGCAATCAGCCATCCCAAAGCCAGATACAGGATTTTGTCGGATGCCCGCTGTGGGGTGATTTAGACGCCCATTTGCAGCAGGAATACAAGATCAAGCCCAAGATGTCACATAGCAGCTGCGCAATGGACGGCGGCATGTGGAAGGGCTGGAATGTAAAGTATCAAAAGGGCGGCAAATCCATTTGTACCCTTTACCCAAAACAGGGATATATCCAATCCCTTGTACCTGTCAGCTTGCAGGATTTGGGCGAGGTCGAACTGATGCTGCCCACGTTCACTGCGTACACGCAGGACCTCTTTGCACAGTCCGGAACCTATCGCAACGGCAAGTCGCTGGCGTTTATGGTTAAAGACGAAGACGTGCTGCAAGACATGAAAGGTATAATCGCGCTGAGGGCGGCCAAACGTTGACTTGAAGAAAGTGTCTTTTCAGGCAGGACCGGTTCACCGACAGAGTGAAAGAGTTCCTCAAATCATTATAATGCGAATCAAACCCGAACCACTCCCCGATTTTTAATCGGGGAGTGGTTCGGGTTTAGCTGGCTTGGTCGAAATGTTCTTACAGAACTTTTGGAGGTATCCTATAAGAATCACGCTTTTGTACAGTCGATAAGCTCTATAACATCATCAAACATGTTCGCGCGCCAACTTATCCACACCATATTATTTCACCCGCTCAGAAGGGCGTGAACAGCACGAATTACAATCCATTATCCATCTGTGCTTAGATCACAGCTGTTCTAAAACAAGCCCAGATCCGGCGGTCAAATTATGCATCTATACAAAACTTCAGCCAATCTTTCAAAATCACATCAAATTGTAGCGTTTTGAGGTTGCAAATCCCCAACTTTCTCCCCTAATATGAGAGGGCATTTCATCCTTTACACCAGTCGAGAAAAGGGGTATAGTTTATGTATGTAAGAAAGATCGGATATGTGGTGCCGCTATGTGAAGAAGGGCGAATGGTGCTGGCAACGCAAAACGCGAAGAAGTGCCTGACATTACTCAAGGGGCAACCCATTTCTACAGTCCCAAATACATGACGCCGCCTAATTCTTCGCCTGCATGGGCATCTTCCCCAGATCTTGTCGAGATTCACATACCAGGAATTGATCCGGATGACTTCCGAATATTTAGACCGAGGTGACGTAATGAAAGCTATCATCCTATGTTTTCTCATCGCGTGTTTAGCAATAACAGTGCCGAGTGTTATCGACAATATACCTAAAACGAAACGCACTTTGATTACAGCTTAGACCTTATTGAAAGCGGCAAACACTTTCGCATTTGGGGAGTAAGGTATGGCACTGATTCGTTTTGGACTGAGTTCGAATATGAAATCTACGATCATGACGGCCGACTTTTAGAGTCGGAAAGAGTATGGCGAGTTGCGCCGCGAATAGAGTATCTCAACTGCGGCAACATCCTTTCCCTGCGCGTTGCGCCCGGCACGGGGGTATGGTGGAAACGCTATTACGACCTGGGCACCGGAGCCATTTCGCAACCACTTTATCAAGTCGTCTTGGACGGATACGGAATGGCTATCTTTACACGCTGGGATGGTGAGCAGCACTTGTTGGTTGCGCAGAATATTTTTGATCCCGAAAGCTTTCAGCGGGAGTTTGCGCTTGACTTTATACGTGTGGTAGAAGCTACGCCGGTCCTGTCGGCACAGTGGATGGATGAGCGCAGTTTTAAGCTTTTTTATCTGACAAGCTCTGGTGTTGAGCAAGAAGTTATATTGTGTTTTCGGGCTGCTTATGCTGCCGGGCCGCAGTGCAATTCGCACTTTGTGCCCCAATGCTTTTGTATCTTAATGTTCACTGTCTAAAAAAGTTCTGCAAGATTGAACGCAGATAGAAGCATTCCTACAGCATCCGTACTCGGGAGCCGCATAAGTACAAAGAAAAAAGCGCCCATGAAGCTCAATTTTGAGCTTCATGGGCTTGTCACATCCGGCCATTTTAGATGCAGCATGTCAGTTGTCTACAATATTTTACCAAGCGGTTTGACCTTAATAAGTGGGATACACAGCGCATATGTCAGCAAAACAGATATTATGCTGACAATCACGAATTTTCCAACAGCCCCGCCAATAACCACTGTGTCAAGTATATATTGAATCGCCAAGACAATTGGCATATGAAAGATGTAAGCGGCATAAGAACTCCGAGCCAATGTTTTCAAGATAGGCGTGGTCAGGTTGCATTTTTCTCGAAACAGTGTAAGCAAACCAAACGTCAAAGCAACAGCAAGTAAAGATTCACAAACCGCCCAAAACATATCCCACAACTCGCGGCTGACGCCCGGAGCGCCCATGTAAATGTAAACAGCCGTAATAATCCCAATCACAAAGCAGGTATATCCTGTCTTTGTATCTAGCGTGTTGAGCCAATTCTTACGGTATGCGGTTATTCCGGCGACAAACATAACAAGATATTGCGGCCAGTGAGCTATCTCAACTTGGAAGAAACCCAGCAGCCCCACCCAATAGTCAATGGGATACCACATGCGCACGATTAGCGACAGGACAGCAATGACGGCAAAAATTACGCTGAGGTGCAATACTGAGAATGGCTTACTCTCCTGCTTAATGACAGGCACTTTCAAGATTTTGCGTAAAAACCAATAAATTGCCGCATACACCAGCAGGTGTTGTATGAACCAGGCGTGCCCAAAGTTCAAATGAGGGAATCGGTCAATTGAATCAACAAAACCTGTCGGCATCCCGCCAATTCCAAGCCAAATATTCGTATAATACTGGAAGAACGATAGAGGCAGATTGCCGGAGTAAAGTGTATAATAAAAATACATTTGGATAGGCCCCATAATTAGAAAAACAAACAGAAGCGGAATGCCGAATCTAAGTAAGCGCTTGGTTAGGAATCTTTCTCCGTTGTTACGGTCAAAAGCCATTGGGATGAAATATCCCGAAATCAAAAAAAGAAATCCCATGAAAAACCCGGCATTTACCGCAAAAAATCGGCCAAGCGTCGATATGGATTCACCGAGGCTGCTTTGGAAAGGCCAGAAACCACCCGTTGGGCCATATGCCTGCCCTACGTGGTGAATAATCACTAATGTAACAAGGAATACCTTTATGTTGTCTAAGTAGTATATTCGGCCATTATTTTCTTTTTTCACAGATTTACCTCCACCTAAGATTGTTGTAGCTAAAACGAATCATAGCGCAGAGGTAAAATTATGTCATTGACTTATATCAATTCTTGTTTCGTATTCTGCTGAGCGTTTCGGGGGATATGCCGAGATAGGAGGCGATATGTCGAAGCTGAATGCGGTTATCATACTTTTTGAAGTATTCCTTAAAATGTGCATATCGTGTTGGCGCGTCATAAAGCAGCAGTTCCATTTCGCGGTATCTCAACTCTAAGACATCATGCTCGCTGTATTTCTGCAACACATTTTTCCACCTGACGTCACTGCGCCAGTAATGCATAAATTCATCTCTTGACATTGCGTATACTTCTGATTCTTCTAATGCTTGAATGTATACAGGTGCCAATACATCGAGCGTAATCGCGCTGTATGAAGACACAAACATGCCGTCCCCAGTGAAGTCATGCGTGGCTTCATTGCCGTCCTTATCAATGAAATACAGCCTAAACAGGCCTTGCGCTATATAAGCCAAGGATGTATTTGGGATATTTGGCGTTGAAAAGTATTCATCTGCTTTATACACAACCCTCGACAACCGCTTTGAGAAATCGGCAATTTCTTTGTCAGAGAAATTTTCCGCTATTGGTTCAGCCAATTGCTTTAACAGATTGCCAACACTCAATAGTGCAGCATTGTCCATAACTTAACCCCCTTATTTAATATAATAGAACAAAAGCAGTCAACCCTAATGACAGGGTTCGACTGCTTTCTGTTTGGTGCGGGTAAAGAGACTTGAACTCCCACGGGTAACCCCACTAGATCCTAAGTCTAGCGCGTCTGCCAATTCCGCCATACCCGCACAGACTCTTTGAAGCCTGTATAAAAGCGACAACAGAGATGATTATACCATGAGCGCAGCCATGGTATAATTGGCCATCGCCGTAGGCGCGGCCATCAAAATCCGTATAATGTTCACGCCTTTCAGTGAACATTATACCATCTAACCAACCAAAAGTCAATGCAAGGCAGATGCGTAGAAAACGCCGAAAAGCGAAAGCAGAGGCAGTCTAAGCCGCCACTGCTCTGTTATACGCACCAGAGGTAAAACGCGGATTGTGGTCAGCGCACACCAGTCAATATGCCAAAGGCATGCGGGCAGACCGTGCGGCATAAATAACACTTGATTCTTAACTTTCCGCCTTCTGTCACGAAGAATTTAGAACATCCTTTTTTCCCGAACGCCGCAGGGTCATTCAGCGCCCCCACAGGGCAGGCGCTCACGCATTTGTTGCAGTTTCCACAAATGTTGGACTGCATTTTTTCATCCGGCTCCAGCTCCGCGTCGGTGAGGACGGCGCTCAGCCAAAGCAGATTTCCGTACTGCGGATTGGTAAGTAAATAATTTTTGCCGATGACACCGATTCCCGCGAGCTGGGCGGCATGTTTGAGGGAGATGTGTCCGAAAAATTCTTTTTGCCCATTCCTGTCCACCGATTTGCCGCCCGCCGCACTTATGTCCTTTGCCTTATGCCCGCCGGCCTTTATTTTCTTTGCCACTTTTTTTGCCATCTCGGTCATTGTGACAAGCATTTCGTTTCGAATTGCGGTATACGCGTCTATATCGTTTAAGGCTTCCGGTGAAAACGCGGCGCCCAAAACAATCACGCTGTGACATTCCGGGAGCAGGTCGGTGGGCTTGAAGCCGTCCGGCGCCAAGCTGAAATCTTTAGAGTCGGCTATGCCGACGATATCCGCCCCCGCCTGTATCCCATATTCTTTCACCATCTCACCGGTCAGCATTGGTCACATTCCCCCTGTCAGTTTGCCCGTCAAATAGCGGCCTTACCGCCCGCCGCTCACAATTTCGCCGGTCTGCTCAATTTGCGTGATCAAACCAACCCTTTGCCCGTGACGCCCGCCCTCAAAATCAGCCGCCAGCCATTGCTCTACAATCATCAGCGCCAGACCCTCGCCGACCACGCGCGCGCCCAGGCTGAGCATGTTGGCGTCATTGTGTTTTCTGGAAAGAACCGCCGAATAGGGTTCGGTGCAGGTCACACAGCGAATCCCCTTTACTTTGTTGGCGGCTATCCCGATGCCCACCCCGGTCCCGCAGACGAGAATCCCTTTTTCACAGCGTCCGGAGGCCACAGCGGTCGCCGCCATCAGCCCATACTCCGGATAATCACAGCGCTCGCCGGTGTGTGTGCCCAGGTCTGAGAACGGAATTTCGCGAGCGGTTAAGTACTGCGCAATCGCGTTTTTGAGCGGAAACCCCGCGTGGTCGCTTGCCAGTGCGATCATGGTTTATCTCTCACTTTCTGTTGTTTGTTGGTCGGTGACATCTGAAAAATCAACGTCAATTATATCGTCGCCAAGGTTCTGGTAGTGCGCAGTACTGGCCATCGGCAGGCCGATCAGATAATTTTCAAGCCGATTTGACATTGGCTTAAACATAGCGTAAGTAATACCGCCCGAAGCCAGCGCACCAATAAGGGGAATGGCCTTGCCAACGCCTTTCGCGAAGGTCGCTTTTGTCAGCTTCACGCCAACCATGCCCGCAACTTTTTTTACGATCGGATAGATGGCCGTTTGGGTCAGCGCCATGCGAATCAGCTTTTTCTCGGCCGCAATTGCCACGGCGTGCGCGATTTTTACCAGCGCTTTGTTGGCGGCGTCCACCCCGAACATCACGCCGATAAAAAGAATAAGCTGGTGGGACATTGCGTCGTCAAACCCGTCGTGGTCATCGCGGAACATCTCCGGCCAGCCGTACAAGTATGCGAGTTTTTGCAGGATGCGTATGATATGCCCGAAAAACTGAGCCATGTCGGCGGGCAGTGTGGCCGCAATCGCAAAGCCGCCCGGTATTCCTGCCAGAGCGGAGATCCCGGATACTTTGGTTGTCTCGTAGTTGATACACGCTCTGGCAATTGGCGCTAAATCTTTCGGGCTCAGTCCGGCCTGCGCGGGGTTAAGCACAATTGCCTTTTCAACTACGTCTTTGCCAAAGTGCGGGGACAACGCTTTGCGCAAAAAGTTTGCCCGGTTGATTTTAACTCCCGGCAGCTCCATCGCCGAGTGTAACACCATTTCAAATTTATTGCTTTGATTCTCCTGGTTTTCCGCCATCACGCTTACCTCCTGTTTGGTATACTCTGATTCATTCTACCAAAATCCCACCGGCCTAACCCCCGCCGCCCGCCTGCTTCTGCGCACAAGCGACTGCCATCTGATCGCACCGCTCATTTTCGGGGTGGCCGACATGTCCGCGAATCCAGTTGAAACTGACCGTATGATGACTGAGCAGCGGCAATAGTTTCTGCCACAAATCGGCGTTGGGGACAGGCTCGTTTGGCTTTTTCATCCAGTTTTTCTTCTTCCAGTTATAAACCCAGCCCTTTTCGACCGAGTTGACAACATAGGTCGAGTCGCTGTAAAGCGAGACGGCGCACGGCTCTTTTAAGGCCGCAAGCCCCTCAATGACCGCGGTCAGCTCCATTCGGTTGTTGGTGGTGTGCGGCTGGCCGCCGCACAATTCCCGCTCATGTTCGCCATACCGCAGGATCGTCCCCCAGCCGCCCGGTCCGGGATTCCCTGAGCAGGCGCCGTCGGTGTATAGTGTTACCTGTTTCATAAATTACCCTCAGTTAAACTGTGTTCGATGGCCGGCCACTCGTCTTTGTTGATCGCGTATTCAACCCGGTCTTTCATCACCCCGTCGTGGTACTGCGCCTTAATCTGCTCGGCCTCTTTGCGAAACCCCAGCCGCACAATCACTTTTCCGCTGGGGATATTGTCTTTGTAGTGCGCGATGGTGATTCGAATACAGCCGTCTTTCTCAAACGCAAAACGAAGCGCACACGCCGCGGCCTCCGGTGTATATCCCCTTCGCTGAAAGGCCGGCAGGATGAAATACCCCATATGCCCGATTTTTCCGATCGGGGTGTGCGCGGTGTATGTGTAGCCAACGCTGCCCACGAAATCGCCGGTATCCTTTTCACAAATGCAAAAGTAATGCCCGTCGGCGTTGGCGGCCGCATAATCCAGCCTGCCCTTTGATTGCGCAAGCGTATCGGTGGCGATGTCGTCCAGGTAGTACATATTCTCTTTGTCTGACATCAGCCGATGCAAGCCGTCCAGGTCGCTGCCCGTATAATCCCGGACAATGAGCCGCTGTGTTTCGAATTTGATCACTCTGCCGCCCCCCTGACAATTACATATCCCGCCAATAGCATACTACTTTCTCCCGGTCTTTGCAATGGGCTTTGCCTGTGACGGCCGAAAAACCCCCTTGATTTCTTGCCGGTGTTATAGTATAATGTATGCGTTGCCGAATACACCCGCCGGTGTGATGGAATTGGCAGACGTGACGGACTCAAAATCCGTTGGTAGCGATACCGTGCCGGTTCGAGTCCGGCCACCGGCACCATCATATCCTCACGGATATGCTAAAAGGCTGATTACCATGCGGATAATCAGCCTTTTATGTTAGGTTTCGGTTCTGTGTCTTTTATGCTGTAATACGCTCTTTTAGCTGTCTGCGGCTGGTATTTACATCGAAGGTATAACTGTCCAACGAGTGGCTCGAATCTTCCAGGAACGCCACCTTTAGCGTGAGTTTGACATGGGTCTGGAACACTTCCACCCGCTCAACATAAGAGTCAATAAACACTTTGATCTGTGGGATATCCCGCCGCTTGACAAACTCTCTAAACGAGCCGAGATAGCCACGAACCATATCTTCGGTGATCGTTGGGGTTGCGTTTGCTTTATCGGAATATTTTAGCTGTGCGGTTATTTGGGCTAATTCCTGTTCGAGATCGGTCAACCGCTCGGTGAATGTGTCCTGTAGGCCGGTCTTTGCGATTGCGTCAATAATGTTGGACTTTTCTTTGTTTAGCTCTTTTTGTCGTGCCAGTAACCGCTCCTTTTGGCTGATGACTTCGGTGTTTGTGGCATTAACATAGGCGTTAAGCTGATCGGTTAGAGCAGGTATCACATCATCCCGAAAGAAATGTTGTTCAAGCTGGGTAAGGACGAAGTTTTCTAAACTGTCGCGTTTGATCTCCCGATTGGCACAAAGAGCTTTATTTTGGCGGTTGCTACATCTGTAGGTTATGAGAATGTCGCGATCTTTAGCCGGTCTGCGAGAGTTCCCACACATAGCGGCGCCACATTCGCCACAGACAACCAGCCCGGACAAAAGGTATAGCTGTTTGGCTTTAGCCGCCCCCGCCGCCTTTTTCTGGTTGTCCATCCGATCATTGACCCGATCCCATAGCTCTGTGCTGACAATGGCCGGTATGCCGCCCTCTACACGGATGATTTGATCGTCCGGTTTGCTTTTGCCACTGCGAGAGCCATCCCTACGGCGCTTCTGAGCGCGGTTGAATATGTATGTGCCTTTGTACTTCTCGTTCCTAAACAGATCGTGCATCGAGCTTTTTCCGAAGTCCGCCCCCTTTTTCGTCTTATACCCTAAAGCCCGTAACTGGCGGATGATTGGCAGGTAGCCGTAACCTTCATCGTACATTTTAAAGGCCAGTCGGATGGCTTCGGCTTCTTGCTCGTTTATAATATATCGCTTGTCAACAAGGTCATAGCCCAGCGCTGGCTTGCCACCGTTTGTTTTGCACTTGTGCGCATTTTCATTCATGCCCTTTAGGATTTCGCTGGCCATATTTCTGACATAAAACTCGTTCATCATGGCGATCATGCTGCCCATCAACCAACCGGATGTGCTGTCGTCAAGAGCTTCGGACACGGAAATGAGTTGCACCCCATAATCTGCCAGCATTTCTTTATAATTGATGCTGTCCACAATGCTCCGGGAGAACCGATCGAGTTTGTGAACGATGACAGCTTTTACAGTGCCGATCTTGATATCCTCCATCATCCGCAAAAATTCTGGTCGATTGGCATTCTTGCCGGTGATTGCCCTATCTTCATAGAAATGCGTAATTCGATAACCCATATGACCGGCATATATAAGAATCGCCCTCTTTTGAGCGTCGATCGACTCATCCTTTTGGCGGTTGCTTGAGAACCGTACATATCCTACAGCGGGGATCATTTCCATCACCTCTTTGTAAATATTTACTAAAGTAATAATATCTATTCTAAATCTTAATCGTTACAGTAATCGGTTTATATAGGGTCACGTTATATACTTTATGAGCATTGCCGCAACCTACCGCACAGGCAGGTTGCGGCGGCTCTACTCGTTTTCAAATTCAATTTATATCAAACAGGTTTAATTAGCATTCATTCTCATTGTGGTTGTGCATAGTGGCCAGCAGACGGACAGCTGGCATCAAAAATAGATTTTTTTGTGTGTTGTCTGTAGTCTCAGAAGTGGAGCTTTCTGTTAATCCTGCATCAGCGAGCAGGTGTCCGTGTCTTTCAGTATGTAGGTTGAGTGTCACGGATTTTAGCGCTATGATTTTACCCCCTTTCTTTAGGATGTAGAGGGTGGAACTGGGACATTCAGCAACTGCCGCCCCCGTTTCCCCGCCCACCCGTTGGGATTTGAGAATGCGGGCGATGGTGGTGAGGTCAGCAGATAGGCCGTTAGGGTTAATCGTCTTGGAAGTCAGAAATGTCAATGCGGTAGACAGGCACTTTTCCGGAGATACGTATTTCCAATCTATCCGCTTCTGAGATCAACACGCCTTTTTCTTTCCATTTTTGCAAGACATTTTGAGGACTTTCAAAACCACGATATTTCATAAGGCGGTGAAATGGCTTTTTATACACGGCGACATGCGTTACGGCGATTTTCTTTCCTGTGTTTTCGTCAAACCGATCTTTACAACGGATGATTCGGCCCCAGCTTACGCCTTTCGGTTGACGCACTGGTTCAATGATTAAATCAACCCCTTTATGCGTTTGCTTTGTGACCTGACGCAGTTTGTTCCCGCTTTCTTTCCACAGCTCGAATCGGTGATGATTGATTTCCAATTCTTCGAGCAACACGTCGTAAGCCTTATCGCCTAAGTCTCTCGGCTCTTCCTCAACATTCGACTTGTCGTTTTCAGCCAAAAAGTTAAGTATACCGCTCAGGTCGAGCTTAATATTCAGCTTTTTGTTGACGATGTATGCCGCCATTAAGATGAGTGCATATTTTTTGGCAATGCGGTTGTTAAAATGGTCGTCAGTGAGCGCTTGCTCGCACTTTCGGACACATTTATGCCAGAGGTCTGCAAGCTCATCTCTGCCCATTTCGAGTAATGCTTTGGCGAACCGCCTTATGGCGTGACTGTAATTGTTCTTGATGACCTCCCTGATCCGGTCGGCGTTTCCAGCATCGTCCGTCCATGCTACATTTTTAAACTCGATTAGGCGTACCCGCAACCCCATATTTTCAGCGGCATTGTCCAGCAAAGAGTATTCGCCGGTGCTTAAAACAGTGGTGTGCCAAGTCCCGCCTGGATTGAGGGTAGCGTCACTGGTCAGCCTGTTTTTCTCTCGATTGCCTGTCAGGGTGTATATAAATGGGGTCAGGTTCTTTTTGTTAGACTGTGACGCTTCATCAATCAGCACCGGGTAGCCATGGTTGTTTGTAAGCTCCCTGATGATTGCGTTGATTGTGTCAGTCCAGCTTTTGGCCAAAGATGGCTTGTCGAAGTCTGGACAACAACTAATCGAGAGAACCAGTAGCCCCATCGTTGTCTTGCCCACTGATGAATCTCCCCAAATGTGTGCAAACAGGCTTTCAATACCCAGCATGTCGTGCATAAATCCATAGAGTGGGGCGGTGAAGCCGATGGACAACGCCGCTTCTCTTGCAGGGTTACCGACCACTTCATTGTCGATCATTTCTTTCCAAGCTTTGTATTTGCCCTTTGGCTCGATAAGCAATTGTCCGGCATAGCTTGCTTCCATCCCAACCGCATTATGGCCACGGAATATTATTTCACTTTTGTAGGGCATCCAGCCTAAGCCATTGTAGATGAAACGCATATATGTTTCGCCCATTTGGTTTGATAGTACCTTGACGAGGGTATTTGCCGATGCGCCCGATTGCACTTGAACACCGAAGTCGGATAATTTTGTAATCTTAGTGGTCGATGCAATGTCTGATAAGGAAAATGTAAAGGTCTTTTGTATACCGTACCGATCAATGAAGTTCAGCATGACCTGAACGGTCTGAGTTTCAATATTTTGCTGAATTTCTACTACGTTGACCGCATTGCCAAGGGGGGTAAATTTACCCTCTCGATCATATGTGCCATACAACCCATCCTCTACTCCGACATCCTCATGTTTTACAAATTTTCCTACATTTGGTTCACTCAAATTGATAGACCTCCTTTTGATTTTTCACTGGATACAGGGTTAGAATTTCTACCCCCATGGTGCGAGTTGAAACATGGCGGCAAGAGCAAAGCTATTGCTGCACATCAAGAATCCGTCAAACAATAAAAAAAGAAGGCAATCCCAAATCCACCCGCACACACCATTACTTTGGCGATTATGCAAGCAGGATTATTGAATCATCTTCTCAAAATTAGTAACCAGCAAGTCGATTGTACATCGCTAACAAATACAACTTGACTGGAAATTCTATATAAAAATTCTGTGGAGCAATGTAGAGCAATTAGGTTTTTACATAGATTCAAAATATGCAATTGTAAAGGTGCAATGTGGATATCTGCCCATATTCAGACAACTCCACTTCTATATAATACTACAAATGCCAAGTGTTTGTCAATACCCATTTGAAAAATATTTTATATATTTAGTGCGACATATAATGGCACTTGCGGCGGCGGGCAAACGGGAAGTAATAGGGTTTTGCATGTCGCTTGCCGGTCGTTTGCCCAATGCCGCCCCCGTTTACCCGCCCGCCCGTTTGCTGTGGCATGACCTGTGCTGGTTGTGACCGCACTATTCTATCTCGATTAGCCGTTCTGCCGGGGCGATTGATAGAGGTAGTAGGATGTTTATGCTATACTCATTGTTGGTTAAGTATAGGGCGTTCAGATATGGCGGTTCGGTTTGCAAAAGGTTGACTTGCTCCGGTGGACGCTGTAGTATGCCGTTGTATGACTTGTTTACTTCGACTATATCTTCAACTGTTTGAGCGATCAGCACAACACCGCCGTCGCTGTGATCTATGTCCCTACTTGCGCCGTATTCTTGGTCTAATATTCGCACAATCCGGTGTACTTCCCGCCTAATCTCCGGCGGCAATGATTCTTTGACTGCTTCAAGCTCTGTGACTGTTCCCACTTTAATCACCAGAGCAACACCCCCTTTTCAAAAGAGTAGAGCCAGCACCCTCTTTATTGGGTACTGGCTCTTGGTCTAGCATTGAGGCATATTTTAATAACTAGAGCTGCGTATTGGTAACAACAATATCCCCGGCCAAAGTCGTTGTGAATTGCAAGAATCCGTTTCCGTCTACAAATTGTACACTTGGTACGAATCTGCGGAATGTATTGCTCGCTCTATCGTAAGCGTAGAAATACAAATTAGCAGTATCGAGATCAGCGTCAACTTTGGCCGCAATCCGCACTTCCATCCCAAAACTGCCTTGCTGCGACAGGCTTATCACCGACATTGTGCCGCCAAAATTCTCCTGGAACAGATTGCTTGTGGTCATTGCTGATACGTTTGTCGTGGAAGCCGCAAGATTTAAGTCACCGGTAGCTTGGGCAGGATTGAATCGGATACGCACATCTACTTCGCCTACTGCATTCAAAGAATCGGCGTTGACGGCTATGGTTTGGGTTCCAGCGGCGTTGACCATTGCTTGCAGGGCCACATGTGTGATATTGCCGGGATTGGTCAACCGGACAGCCGGGGTTGTGCCGGCTATTGCCGATTGAATTGCTTGTTGCGCCAAACTCTGTGCATTGGCGGTAGAAATAATGGCGGAGATTGCATTGGTGATGCTTGTTGTAGTGGATTGATTTCCACTGTTGCGGTCACGGTCACGATCACGGTCACGGCCAGTGCTGATGGGTGGTGAGGTCTGTCCACCCGTAACATCAAACCGCAATCTAACCGGTGTGTAGCCAATTGTGCCAAGATCACTGCGCACTACAGACACTCGAAGGTCTATATCACGCAATCCCGCACCGAGACCTGTGAGCGGCCTCACTTGTATTGTAATTTCTTGACCCGGCCCAATTTCCGCCGGTAGCGCCGGTGTTGATGACGCAATCTCAAACAGATTCGGCGCTGGAGTGTCATCATTTCTTATGTAGAATCCAGTGTCAATGATCACATTTACGCTACTGACGTTTTCTACAACAATCGACCTTGCCGTCATTTCGCCGTATCCAATCGGTTGTGAGCCAAAGTTTATGTTATCTGTAGAAATTGTAATCGGCCAAAATACTGCTCTGAGTTCGAAGTTTTCTATATTTTGATCGGTGACTGCAAATCTGTCCCATGCCATATAGTCGTTATGATGGATTTCGATAAGATATTCGCCGGGAGGTACGTCTGTAAATAAAAATGTGCCTGATGCGTCTGTGTGGATGCGACCATGCATGGCACCGCCATCAGTGTCTGGCCAAAGCACAACCGTCACTCCTGCGATTGGGCTGCCGGTATCATGGTTAACGACTGTACCACCCACCGTAAAGGTGCTTAATAGTACAGGGCTAGTTCTTGCATTTGCATATTCCTGTCCGTTAATCGTCAGGTCTGCTTCTTTCTGAACGGTTACCTCAAGACCGTTTGCCGCCGAGTGTGCTTCAAGTGAGCCGCCATCCTCTTGGGCGAAGGCGGTGGGCAGAGTGCCAAAGATTAGCGCTACCACTACAAGAAACATGCACAATCTTCTGAATTTCCTACTCAATTTACATTTTCCTTTCCTTTTATAAGATCATCTTGCCTGTCAAGTACATATACAAAAGCTTACCATAATTTAGCATAAACTGTAATACAGTAATACAGTTATAAATAAAAACTGCTACATGCCATTCAATTATGCTTATCATCCCTGTACGATTAGTATGGGTGGTGATGGCATGAGAGAGAATTTGAAGCATATCGGGGAGAATATACGCACTGCCCGGAAGAGCAAGAGCCTTACGATTGAAATGCTTGCAGAGCTGGCCGGGATATCTGAATCCTTTTTAGGCACATTAGAGCGCGGTGAATCAAGTTTGAGCATTGAAACGCTGATCAACCTCTGCAAGGTGCTTGATGTCAGCGCAGATTCAATCATCATGGGCAGCGCTGAACTTCCCCCACCCATATCCGATAAGAAAGATACCTTGATGACCATGCTAGGCAATGCTTCTGATGCTGAATTGGATTTTTTGATCGAGTATGTGAAGCTCTACCGTGGCAGGATTATGTTTTAGACAGTATCTTCCAAAACTGTTTTAGCAGTGCAGATAGTTGTTTAAATTCCGCCAATAGGTTTTTATTATGCGGATTTTCATAATGTTTGCCTATGCTGTTCTGTACTCTGGCGCATTGATTATTGATCTGTAACAATATTTCTTGCAGCTCCATGATGATCCCCCTTAATATGAGAAAGGGGCGGGATCACAGAAATTCCGCCCTTTTTCCTATGCTCCTACCGCTTCAGGGGCAACCGCCCCTGCGCTGTCAGATTCTTGTTTTTTCTGTGTAGGTGTAACTTCAATCGGTTTTGGTATCTCAAACGGCCTTAGATGCCATACAAAACGAATCTGTGGCGCTAGGGGATGGAATCCAGCTCGCCCCATCCCGTCAGCGATCAGACATAGCTTTTTCTCGTATGGCCTTAGATGCTCATGCAATGCCAGTTGCATCTGCCCTAGCTTCTGGCTGTTCTCGCCACCCTTACCCCAAGCAATGATTACCTTGTCGGCGGCTTCTGCTGATTTTACTATCTGCTGGATGTTTTCTTCTTCCAGCTTTCCGGTCAACTCTTTCACTGACAGCTTGGTTGTGCAAATTGACACAAGATTAACAATGTCAACCCCGCCAAAGTCCAATTTTAGCAGATTGTTGAGGATATACAGGGTAGTATAGTCCACACTGAATAGATCAGCGGTGCTGGGATTGGTCATGATGATGGTCGCCTTTGGCTTCTTGTTATCCCACTCTCGGCGGAGTAAGTAACGATTCTTTTTGTCGTCTGAGAAGATAACTTCGGTTTTCATTGTCCCTTTTTCTATACGCATTGTGTTCCTCCGTTGTATTTTTCATAAGGTGTGGCGGGGAGACGGGCAAACGGGAATGTGCAGACGTTTCCGATCTTGTTGGGCATAATTCGCCTCCCCGTTTACCCGCCCGTCCCGCTGTTATCGACAAAGAATTTAGTCATCCTTCGTTTGGGGTGGTGTTAGCAGGTGAATCTCCGAGTCTGGTGCGGATATATGCATTTCTTCTGTGTCCTGCTGTGCTTTTTGTAATAGGGAGATGGCATCGGTCTGGGCGTTGAATAGGCGGTAGTACATTTTTGCGTAATCTGGCATGATGATCCCCTTTCTTGGCATAAAAATACCACCTAGCGGTTAGGCTAGGTGGTGATGTTTCAAGCGTACTTGTCAGTGTGAAATTCGGTCAACAATTGCTTCTTCAACAAGTGAGTTAAGCGTTTTGCCGTGAGCGCTTGCGTATAGAGTTGCCTTTCGATGCACTTCCGGACGAATGCGGACATTGAATGAGCCTTTATAGGGTTTCTCTGGTGACTTGCCGTTGCGCTCGCACATAAGCAAGTAATCCTCTACAGCTTCATGAAACGCTTGTTTGAGTTCAACCGTACTTGTGCCCTCGAAAGTTACAAGATCGTTCACACCAACAATCTTACCGAAGAAGCAATCATCCTCGGATGAGTATTCGACACTACCTAAATAATCCTTATACTTTAACGCGTTGCTCATTTCAAATACCCTTCCTTTCTCAGCTCATAAACGACTGTGCGTACTACATAAGCCTTTAGGACGGAATCGGGATGTGGTTTATGTATACGGATGGCATGACCTGTCTTTTCGTTGATAAACCTAACAGCAGAGCCACTTGTCTTACCTACGTTATCCTCTTTGTACGAGAAATATAACAGCAGGGCTATAAGCTCTTGATAGCTAAAGTCCTTCGGCTTACTCAATAAGCGCTGGGCAAGCTTGTCTTTTTTACTCATTTTATCACCACGTTTATTATATCAAATCGAGCGACAAATTGCAACTGATATTTAGTGCAATGGGAATGATCGGAGTGATTTTGCACCTTGCGCTAATGGCATTCATAATGTATGCTGAGCAATCGTTGCAAGCAGGTATCGTTCCTGTGAGGATTCTATAGGCACCGGTCCACCGGCACCATCATATCCTCACGGATATAGTAAAAGGCTGATTATCATGCGGATAATCAGCCTTTTATGTTAGATTTCGGTTGGATGCATCTTATGCTGTAGTGCGCTCTTTTAGCTGTCTGCGGCTGGTATTTACGTCGAAGGTATAACTGTCCAGCGAGTGGCTCGAACCCTCCAGAAACGCCACTTTTAGCGTTAGCTTTACATGGGTCTGGAATACTTCGGCTTTCTCGACATACGAGTCAATGAACGCTTTGATCTGTGGGATATCCCGCCGCTTGACGAACTCTCTAAATGAGCCGAGATAGCTTTTTACCATATCCTCAGTGATTGCTGGGCTGGTAAGCGCTTTGTTGGAATATTTGATCTGGGCGCTAATGTGGGTGATCTCCTGCTCTATAGCCGTTAGACGCTCTGTAAACGTATCCTGTAGCCCTGTCTTGGCGATTGCATCAATGATGTTGGCCTTCTCCTGATCCAACTCTGTTTGCCTTGATTTCAGCCGTTCACTCTGGTTTATAGCATCAGCGTTGGTGGCATTGAGGTAAGCATTAAGCTGTTGGGTCAGAATCGGTATTACATCATCACGGAAAAAGTGTTGTTCAAGCTGGGTAAGGACGAAGCTTTCAAGTGAATCCCGTTTGATCTCCCGGTTGGCACAAAGAGCCTTGTTCTGCCTGTTAGAGCATCTATATGTAATCAAAATATCCCGATCTCTGGCTGGTCTGCGAGAGTTCCCACACAATGCAGCCCCACATTCGCCACAGACAACCAGCCCGGACAAAAGGTATAGCTGTTTAGCCTTAGCCGCACCAGATAACCTTCTTTGTCGATCCATCCGATCATTGACCCGATCCCATAGCTCTGTGCTAACAATGGCCGGTATTCCACCTTCTACACGAATGATTTGATCGTCCGGCTTACTTTTACCTGTACGAGAACCATCTCTACGGCGCTTCTGGGCGCGGTTATAGGTGTATGTACCCTTATATTTGGGGTTTCTGAACAGATCATGCAACGAGTTTTTCCCGAAATTCTTACCCAGCTTAGTTTTATGCCCTAGGGCACGTAGCTGGTAGATGATCGGTAAGTAGCCGTAGCCCTCGGCGTACATTTGAAAGGCCAGCCGGACAGCCTCGGCTTCCCGCTCATTGATAACATATTGCTTGTCAATAAGATTATAACCCAATGCTGGGGTACCGCCTGTAGTCATGCACTTGTAAGCGTTTTCTTTTAACCCTTTCATTGTCTCAGCGGCTAGATTGTTAGAGTAAAAAGCGTTTATCGCTGTAATAATTGAGCGCATTAGAATACCGGTTGGGCTGTCGTCCAGGGCTTCCATCACGGATACTAACTTAACCCCATGATCCTTGAGAATGTCCTCATATTTATAGCTGTCAGCAACATCTCTTGAGAATCTGTCCAGTTTATGCACCAGAACCGCTTGCACTTCACCGGCTTTAATATCCGCCATCATCTGCATGAACGCTGGACGATTGGCAGTCTTTCCGGTCAGGGCTTTATCTTCATAAAACTTTATGATCTGGTAGCCCTTTTCGGAAGCGTAATATCGGATAGCCCTCTTTTGGGCTTCAATGCTTTCCTCTCGTTGATTATTGCTGGAATAGCGGCAGTAGCCATATGCTGGTGTCATTGTGTTTGCCCTCCGTATCATCAAAATTGTTACAATTATTATTTATTTGACGTCACAATAATAATATATATTCAATTGTAATTTATTTTCGATTTTAGATATAATCCCGAAATATTTGGCAGTATTATCCATAGCTTTCACATGGCCCTTTCGGGGGCCATGTGAAAATATGTAGTGTGGGTGTTACCGCTTCTTTTTCAATAGTCGTCTGGTTACTGGTGTGTAAGAGTGTTGTAGCATTTCATCATGCTGCATCAGCTCCTCGCTAACTTTGCGTAGCAAATCCCTCTTTAATGCCTTTTCGGGGTAATCCAAAATGATGATCTCATGTTCTTCGACTTCAACCCTACACTCTGGAAAGTAGAGATGGAAGCAGTATATGATAATATCTTCATACGGTCTCAAATCCACATTCTTGCTATTTTTGAACAATTCATAACGTATATTCATGTTGGTCGAATCTCCTTTTATATTAGTAGCAGCCCCCACACTTGCCCCTTTGTAGGGGCAGTGCGGGGTATTGCAGTGACTACGGTGAGAGCGGCGCGGACTGCAAGAACGGCATGAGTGTTAGTATTCACACTATGTACAGGATCAAAAAGCGAGAAAAGTGAGAGTAAGAAGTGGTGTTGAAAAGCTGAGGGCAGAGGAGCAGGGAATAAAAAGCACGCAAAAACCTGGGGATGGAA
>WRBI01000004.1 GCA_009784625.1 Oscillospiraceae bacterium
TAAGGGGGATAAGGCACAGGGTGCCGCCCCCCTTAAGCGGCGTTTTGGTTACTTTGGGGCCGAGGCCAAAGTAACCCCGGGGTATGGGGCGGGTAGCGCCCATTCCAATTCCATCGGAGATACCGATAAAAAGCCCTTAAAGCCCGAAAGGCAAGGAATCAAAGACACATTAAAACCCCACACGGCCAAAGTGAAGTACATCGGAGATACCGATAAAAACCTGTAAGCCCGAAAGGCAAGGACATCGGAGACACATCGAAGTCCTAAACGGTCGAAAACTAAAAACAGCGACGACACCTCAGTGCCTTTTTAAATCATTAAAAACTAACAAAGATGTTCTAATTTAAAGCAATCCGGCACCTGCGTTCGAGGCGCCGGATTGCTTTATCTAAAAATTACTCTGGTATTTTTCGCGGCCATGTTATATAATAGAAGTAGAAGACAATCCAAGAAAGGTGTGGATAAAATGTTCGGAAACAAAAACAACCGCGGCGTTGAAGATGACCGCCAGCTGGGCCGCGGCTTTGAGGACGACCGTTTCTCTGACCGGGATCGCAATATTAATCGAAGCGCCGGCAATCGCGCCGCCGCTTACGGTGAGGGTGGGGATATCGAGACGCGCAGTGCGGTCTATGTCGCGAAAGTGATGGGCTGGATGTGTGTCGGCCTGTTGACCACCGTTGTGGCCGCCATGGCAGTACTCAGCATCGAGTCGCTGTTCATGCTGGTCTTTGGTTCGGGTACTGCGGTTATCGTGATTGTCGTCGCGCAGTTTGCCTGTGTCATCGCGCTGAGCGCGGCTATACAAAAGATGAGTGTTGGCGTGGCAACCGTTACTTTTATTGCCTACTCGGCCCTGACCGGGCTGACCATGTCGGTCTTTGTGCTGATCTATGAGTTGAGCAGCTTGCTGCTCGCCTTTTCGGTCACTACCTTTATGTTTTTGAGCATGGCCGCGTACGGTTTCGCCACCAAGAAAGACTTGACTACTTTGGGCCGCCTGGCGTTCTTCGGCCTGATCGGGATTATTGTCGCCATGATCGCCAATTTCTTTTTAGGCAACTCAATGCTCGACCTTGGAATTACCATACTTGGCGTACTGGTCTTTACCGGCCTGATTGCTTACGACACCCAGAATATCAAGGGCATCTACTACAACGCCATGGCCAGCGGTTATGACGAAGACAGCCCCGAAGTCCGAAAGCTGGCCATCTACGGTGCGCTCAAGCTCTATCTCGATTTTATCAACCTGTTCATCATGCTCCTTCGCCTGCTAGGCCGCAGGCGGTAATCTCTGCCGATAAACGAACCCCCCGGCTCATACGAGCCGGGGGGTTTTTATGCCCGTCAATCGTTTCGGATTAAATAATCAAACGCGCCCAGCGCGGCGGTCGCGCCGCTGCCCATGGATATGATGATCTGCTTGTAGGCGCTGTCCGTGCAGTCGCCGGCCGCGAATACGCCGGGGAGGCTGGCCGCGCCGTGTTTGTCCACGATGATTTCGCCGATCCTGGTTCGATCAACAACGCCATCCAGCCACTCGGTATTTGGCATCAGGCCGATCAGGATAAATACGCCCGCGATGTCGATTGTTGTATCTTGGCCGCTGTCGCGGTCGGCGTAGGTGATGCGCTCGACCTTGCCCGATCCGGCGATTTCTTTGGTCTGCGCGTTTGTGATGACGGTGACGTTGGGCAGTGAGTAAAGCCGATTTTGCAGGACGCTGTCCGCTTTGAGTTCGGGTAGAAATTCGATGACGGTCACATGTTTGGAGGTTCCGGCCAGGTCGATGGCCGCCTCAACACCTGAGTTCCCACCGCCGATTACCGCGACGTCCTTGCCGGCGAAGAGCGGGCCGTCGCAGTGGGGGCAATAGGCGATCCCCTTGTTTTTGAACGCCAATTCACCCGGAACCCCAATGCTTCGCCACCGCGCGCCTGTGGCCAGAACGATAGTCTTGGATTTTAGCACCGCGCCGCTGTTGAGGGTCAACTCGAGAATCTCTTTCCTCTCGAGTTTGGACGCCCGCTGTGCCGGGATGATATCTACCGGATAGGCGCGCACATGCGCCTCAACCTCGGCCATAAACTTTGGGCCTTCGGTATATTTTTGGCCGATGATATTTTCTATGCCCAGGGTTTCAAGCACCTGGCCGCCGATCGACTCAGCCAGAAGGCCGGTGCGGATGCCTTTTCGGGCGGCGTAAATGGCCGCGGCCGCGCCGGCCGGCCCGCCGCCGACCACCAGCACATCGTATGGCTCTTTGTTGCCCAGTGCGGAAACATCAACCGACGCGCCCAGCTTGGCCATAATCTGCTCGATGGTCATCCGCCCGCCGCCGAACTCCTCGCCATTCAGATGCACGGCCGGGACAGACATGACCTGCTTGGCTTCAACTTCCGCTTTAAAGCCGCTGCCCTCGACCATGGTGTGGCTGATGTTTGGGTTAAGCACTGACATAATATTCAGCGCCTGCACAACCTCGGGACAGTTGTGGCAGCTCAAGCTGATGTAGCTGGTAAAGTCAAGGCGGATATCAAGTGCTTTAATCTGCTCAATCAGTTCATCTTCGATTTTGGGCCTGCGGCCGCTCACTTGCAGAAGCGCCATCACAAAGGATGTGAACTCGTGCCCAAGCGGCAGCCCGGCAAAAGCGATTCCGCTGACCGAATCGGCGCGGTCGACCGCAAAGCTTGGCGTTCTTTCCAGTGTCGCCGCCTCAACCGAAACCTTGTCGGAAAGCTCGGCGATCTCGCGCACAAACTCGAGCACTTTGGCCGACAAATCATCCGATCCGGCAGACACTTTTAGTACCACATTCTGTTCGATGTAATCCAAATATGGGATGAGCTGTGATTTTATCTCATGATCCAGTGCCATCTGGGCACCTCCCTGAGTGTATGATGAGTAGTCAAATCCCCCCAAAAAGGGAACTTTGGGGGGATTGTGTGTGTCATTAGATCTTGCCGACCAGGTCAAGGCTGGGCTTGAGTGTCTCGCCGCCTTCTTTCCACTTGGCCGGGCAGACTTCGCCGGGATTCTTGCGGACATATTGTGCGGCTTTGACTTTGGAGACCAGTGTGCTCGCGTCGCGGCCAATGCCGCCCGCGTTGACTTCGGCCATCTGAACCACCCCGTCCGGGTCGATGATGAAAGTTCCGCGGTCAGCCAGCCCGGCGTCCTCAATCAAGACGTCGAACAGCCGGGACACTTTGTGAGAGGGGTCGCCGATCATGATATACTCGACTTTGCCGATGGCTTCAGAATGATCATGCCAGGCCTTATGGGTGAAGTGGGTGTCGGTGGATACCGCGTAAACTTGGACACCAAGGGATTTCAGAGCCGCATATTGGTTTTGCAGGTCTTCAAGCTCAGTGGGGCAGACGAAAGTAAAGTCGGCCGGGTAAAAGCAGACAATGCTCCACTTGCCCACAAAGTCCTTTTCCGAAGAAACTTTGATAAACCCTTTGCCTTGTTGGAATGCGTCCGCTTCAAACGCCTCGATTTTTTTACCGATCATGCTCATGATGTTTCTCCTTTTAATGTTAATATTTTGTGCCGCTAACCGGCTTTTAAACAGTTTGGGCAGATTCCGTAAACCGTGCAGTCAATCCGGTCAATCTGACAGCCGCCCATCTGATCGATGGGAACGACCATGGCGAGCTTGTCGGGCGAAACCTGAATGTCGCTGACATCCCCACACCCGCGACATACAAAGTGCCCGTGGGGTGTGGTCTGGCCATCGAACCGCTCTTGCCCGCTTACTGTACCCACCGATTGGATGACGCCTTCCTCTTTAAAAAGCAAAAGGTTGCGGTAAACGGTGGCCAGGCTCAAGTCGGGATACTCGCCCCGCAAATCCTGAAAGACCCGGTCAGCCGAGGGATGGGCGGTGGTTGCGCGCAGGTTCTGCAAAATCGCCTCCCGCTTGCGGCTGTGTTTTCGCGTTTTCATATCTGTATTCTCGCTTTAAAATAATAATAATTATTGTTATTGATATTAATTTACCATAAGCGATAATTGTTGTCAATAGGTTTTTGAAATTTTTTTGGAAATATCAAACCGCTGGTTACCCTAGTGGTTTGATTGTAAAATATCTTGCAACAATCGCAAAAATCGTATATGATAAGAAGCATGATAGTTTCACTCGAAAACATTAGCCTAAGCTTTGACAACAAAACATTCATCCTGTCGGATGTGAGCGCCAAGATTGACGAGGGCGGCCGGGTCGGCCTGATCGGCCCGAACGGCGCGGGCAAGACCACTCTGCTCGGTGTGCTCTGCGGCGAGATCGAGGCCGACAGCGGCGCGGTCAGCCGCGCGAATTCCAAAAGCATCGGGATTCTGCGCCAGGACGGCGGGCTTTGCGGGGACGGCTCGATCCAATCAGAGATGGAGCGCGTGTTCGCGCACCTCTTTGAAACGGAAAACAATATGCGCCGGATGGAGCGGGAAATCGCGGCCACCCCGCCGGATGATCCCCGCTACACAGCGCTTGAGGGCCGCTACCACGCGCTTCAGGTTGCCTTTGAGGCGGGCGAGGGTTACCAGATCGGGGTCAAGATCGCGACTGTCCTGAACGGGATGGGCTTCGGTGAAGTCGACCGGGCCACCCCGGTCAGTGTGCTCAGCGGGGGCGAGCGCACCCGGCTGGCCATCTGTAAGCTTCTGCTTGAGCGCCCGGATTTGCTGATCCTCGACGAGCCGACCAACCATCTGGACTTCAAAACCCTGCTCTGGCTGGAAGATTATCTGGCCGGGTACAGGGGTGCGCTGCTGATCGTATCGCACGACCGGTATTTTCTCGACCGGCTGACCGCCATCATCTGGGAGCTTGACCAAAGTGAATTGACCGCCTACACCGGCAACTACACCGCCTACCTCCGGCAAAAAGAAGAGCGAGAAGAAACCCAGCGCAAGATCTACCAGGCCGACCTGCGCGAAATCGCCGAGATGAAAGACTTTGTCGCCCGCAATATGGCAAGGGCCTCCACCACCGCGCGCGCGAAATCCCGCCAGAAGGCCCTCGAAAAATTAGAGAGCACGCTTGAGAAGCCCAAACCCGCGCCCAAGCCGCCCATCATCCGCTTTCAAAAATCCCGCGACCCGGTGAGCGACCTTTTGCTGA
Organism: Oscillospiraceae bacterium; assembly: GCA_009784625.1. Taxonomy (GTDB): domain Bacteria; phylum Bacillota; class Clostridia; order Oscillospirales; family Ruminococcaceae; genus WRAV01. The sequence continues at coordinate 5,129 of WRBI01000004.1, forward strand.
TCGAGGATTTGTCCCTGTCCGTTGGGGAGGGCGAGAGCGCAAAACAGCTGGTTACCGGGCTCAACCTTGAAGTCAAGCGGGGAGAAAAGCTCGCGCTGATCGGCGACAACGGGGTGGGCAAGACCTCCCTGCTCAAAGCGCTGATCGGCAAACTGCCCCACGGCGGTCGGATTGAGTGGGGCCGAAACTGCGATATTTGCTACTTCAATCAGGGCGAAGACGGCTTTGACGAGCGCAAGACCGCGCTGGACGAGCTTTGGGACGATTACCCCCGCGAGTACGAACAGACGGTGCGGGCAGTCCTTGGCCGGGTAGGGCTGAGCCGCGAAAACGCGTTTAAGCCGATTTGTGTACTCAGCGGCGGAGAGCGGGCCCGGCTAAAATTCGCGAAGCTGATGCTCTCACGCGGGAATGTACTCATTTTGGACGAGCCGACCAACCACCTCGACCTCGGCTCAAAAGAGTCGATCGACAAGGCGCTGGCCGAATACGACGGCAGCCTGCTGGTTGTCTCGCACGACCGCTATCTGCTCAATAAATTCCCGGACAAGATTTTGGAGATGTACCCGGACGGGCTGAGAATCTACATCGGTAAGTACGATCAATATCTGGCGCAAAAACAGGCCGAAAGTTTGACTGAGCCGCCGCCTGAAAAAAGGCCGGAGAAAAAAACCGAGCCGGGTACAGGCGGCTACCGAACCAAAAAGCAGCGAAGCGAAGAGGTTGCCCACAAACAAAAGATACAGGCACTGGAGACAAAGATCACAGCGCTCGAAGCCGAGATATCCGCGCTTGAGCAAGAGCTGAGCGACCCCGAGACCGCCGCCGACTACCTGCTGGTACAAGAAAAGTGTGAGACACTGGACATCCGCCGGCAGGAGCTGAGCGCGTGCCTGGAAGAGTGGAGCGGGCTTGAGTCGGTCTGACAAACGTGGTATAATGGCAATGTACAATTGACAATTGTCAGTGAATGTATCGCTTGCGATGAGCTTTGAATATTATTCGCGCAGCGGATTCCAAAATTGTCCATTGTCAACTGTCAACTGAATCCATCCGGCGCAGCCGCGCCCCGACATGGAGCTGAAGTATGCAACAGAAATTCAAACTGTTCACACCCATAGTGATTATCTTGATGGCGCTGGTCGCCCTGCTTTGCGCTGTCATCTATTTTTATGATATACAGATGTTTTATCTGGCCAGCGCGGCTTCGCTGGTGGTTTTTGCTGCGGCGCTGATCATGCTGCGCTCACTCAGCGCGCGTACCCGCGTTTTGCTCGGTGAGATTGCGCTGGGCATCCAGCAGTCGATGGAGGGCGTCTACTCCGAACTGCCCACCCCTGTTTTAACCGTTTATGGAGATGGCGAAATTGTCTGGTATAATCAAATCTGCGCCGCGCGGGTCTTTGACGGGCGGGATATGCGCGGCGAGGACGCGCGCGAGATTTTTCCGGGGGTTGACCTGACCGTTACCTCCCCGCCCGAAGGGTATAACGTCGAGTACGGCGGCAGAAAATACACCGCATTTGCGGTGGCTACTGTCCTGGGCGAAGCCCCCGCGCTCATTATTTACATGATCGATGACAGCCGGCTCAAGCACTTTGCCCGGGAATACCACGAGACCCGGCCCAGCATTGCGCTGATGGCGGTCGACAACTACGAGGCGCTGATTCAAGACTACAAGGACAGCGAGCGGGCTCAGTTAATGACTGAGGTTGAACAGACAATCGAGAAATACATGTCCGAGAACCACGGCTTTGTCACCAAGCTTTCGCGGGATAAATACATCGCATTTATCGAAACCCGCGGGGTGCGGGCCATTGTTGCGGACAAGTTCGGCCTGCTCGACAAAGTGCGCGGGCTGGCTGTCGGTTCGCGAATGCCGCCCACGTTGAGCATTGGTATGGCCGGGGACAGCGAAAGCCTGTTCCAAGCTGATTTAGCCGCCCGCCAAGCCATGGACATGTGTCTTGGCCGAGGCGGGGACCAAGCCACTGTCAAGACCCCGGTCGGTTACGATTTTTACGGCGGGATGAGCAAAGCAATCGAAAAGCGGACAAAGGTCAAGACCCGCATCATTGCGGGTGCGCTGGGGGAACTGATCGAATCGAGCGCCAATGTCTTGATTATGGGCCACCGGTTCGCCGACTTGGACTGTCTGGGCGCGGCGCTGGGAATGCTAAAAGCGGTGCGCAGTATGGGCAAACAGGCACACGTCTGCATTGACCGCGAACGAAATTTGGTCATGCCGCTTCTTGACCGGCTGCTGGCCGGCGAATACCGGTCGGACGACTTCTTATCCCCTGAGGCGGCCCAGGTGCTGGTCGGCCCGCAAACACTTTTGGTTGTGGTCGACACCCACCTGCCCCATGTGCTTGAATCAGAGCCGCTTTACAAATCTATCCGCAATGTTGTGGTCATCGACCATCACCGAAAGATGGTCGGGCATATCGAGAACGCGGCCATCTTTTACCACGAACCATACGCATCCTCTACCTCAGAGATGGTGGCCGAGATCATCCAGTACCTGCCGATTTCGCCCAGCATCAGCAAGCTGGACGCCGAAGCGTTGATGGCCGGGATCATGCTGGATACCAAAAACTTCATGATGCGTACCGGTGTGCGCACATTTGAGGCGGCGGCCTGGCTGCGGCGGCAGGGCGCGGATACCGTGGAAGTCCGCAAACTGTTCGCGTCATCTATGGAAGCCTACCGCCAGCGGGCCAGCTTTATCGCCGGGGCTGAGATTTACTGCGGCTGTGCGATTGCCGCAAGCTCGCAGGCCTTTGACGACATCAAGATTGTTGCTCCCCAGGCGGCGGATGAGCTGATTAACATCAGCGGGGTGGATGCGTCTTTTGTCATCTATCCTTATGGCGGGACGATCAATGTCTCCGGCCGCTCGATGGGTACCATCAACGTCCAGCTGATCATGGAAAAACTGGGCGGCGGCGGCCACCAGACAATGGCGGCGGCCCAGTTCCCCGAAAGCGAATACGACACCGAGGCTGTCCGCGGAAAACTGGTCGAAGCAATTGATCGGTACAACGCCGACACAAGCCGCCCTGAACCAAAGACCGAACCCGCCGAGCAAAAAGAAACCGAAGACACGCAAGCAAATTAAATAGCAGAGAGGGAGATATACATGCAAGTAATCTTGCAGGAAGACGTACAGGGCAGCGGCAAAAAGGGCCAGCTTGTCAAAGTAAGCGACGGTTACGCCAAGAACTTTCTGATCAAGAAAGGGCTGGCAATCGCGGCGACACCCGCCGCCCTAAACGAATACAAATCCAAAGAGGCCGCGAAGGCGAACAAAGAGGCCGCCGAGCGGGCAGCCGCCCAGCAGACCGCCAAGTCAATGGAGGGCAAGACAGTCAAAATGTCGGCGAAAGCGGGTGAGAGCGGAAAATTATTCGGCTCGATCACGTCCAAAGAAGTGGCCGGCGAAATCGGGGCGCAGCTGGGCGTAGAAGTCGACAAGCGCAAAGTCAGCCTGGAAACCGACATCAAATCCCACGGCACTTATACGGTCGAGGTCAAGCTTTACCCGAACGTGTCGGCCAAAGTTTTCGTGACGGTGACGGAATAGCTGACAATTGACAGTTGAAAGTTACTGAGTCCGCGCAGCGGACATTATCTAAAATTATCGCGTCAGCGATACCATAACTGTCAACTGTACACTGTCAACTGTCAACTGATAGGGAGTGAGCACCTCGCAGAGTTTTTACGACCGCGGTGAAATTACCGGGGCCTTGCCCTTTAGCTTAGAGGCCGAACAGAGCGTGCTTGGCGCCGTTCTGGTCGACTCCTCTTGCCTTGCGGTGGTTTTAGACGAGCTGCGGCCATCCAATTTTTACAGAGAAGAGCACGCGAGGTTGTTCGAGATCATGATCCGCCTGTTTACCACCGGGTCGCCGATTGATTTTGTCACCGTGCTCGAAGCCGCCTGCCGGGAGGATGTCTTCCCCAGCGAGAGCGAAGCAAAGGTCTACCTGACCCAGCTGGCGCAGATTGTTCCATCCACCCGGAATATCGAGGCATATGCCAATATTGTCCGCGAAAAAAGCTATCTGCGTGCGCTTATGCAGGCGGCCGGTGAGATGGCCGAAAACGCCCGCGGTTCGGGCGAGGACGCCCAGACCATTATGGACGCCGCCGAACAACGGATTTTTGAAATCCGCGCCGACCGCCACGCATCCAAGCTTTTGCCGATTGACGCGATCCTTTTGGATATCTACGACCGGCTACAGCGGCTGAGCGGTGAGGGCCGGGAGGATTATCTCGGCACACCGACCGGCTTTGGCGCACTTGACCAGGTGATGACCGGGCTGAACCGCTCCGACCTCATCCTGCTGGCTGCCCGCCCGGGTATGGGCAAGACTTCATTTGCGCTCAACATCGCGACCAATGTTGCCCAAAAAACAGGCAAGCGGGTGGCGATCTTCTCACTCGAAATGAGCCGGGAACAGCTGGTTGAGCGGATTATGTCGGGGGACGCGCTGGTGGCCGGACCAAAAATGCGCGCGGGTGAGCTCTCAGCCCAGGAGTGGGTGCGCCTGGCTGCTTGCGCCCGCGAGCTGGCCAAAGCGCCGATTCTGGTGGACGATACCGCCGCCATCACAGTCCCCGAAATGAAAGCGAGACTGCGCCGGGTGCGGGATGTGGATCTGGTCATCATCGACTATTTACAGCTGATGTCCTCCGGCTCGCGAAACGAAAACCGGGTGCAGGTGGTCAGCGAAATCACCCGCTCCCTCAAAGTCATGGCCAAAGAGATGAATGTGCCGGTCATTGTGCTTTCCCAGCTTTCCCGCCAGCCCGAGACCCGCTCCGACCACCGGCCTATGCTCAGCGACTTGCGCGAATCCGGCTCGATTGAACAGGACGCTGACCTTGTGCTGTTTTTGTACCGGGACGCCTACTACGACCGGGACAGCGAAGAGCAGAACATCGCCGAGTGTATTGTGGCCAAAAACCGGCACGGCGAGACCGGAACCATCAAGCTGGTCTGGGACGGTATGCACACCCGGTTCGCCAACCTTGAGCACTACCGCGATGAGAACTAAGGCACTGGCCGCCGCCGCGCGGCAGCTTTCAAAGAACGACCGGGTGCTGGTTGCCTTTTCCGGGGGGGCGGATTCAGTCGTCCTCTTTCACTTTTTGTGTACCTTGCGGGATGAGTGGCGGCTTGAGATCGGCGCGCTCCACCTCAATCACAATCTACGGGGGGAAGAAAGCGATCGGGATGAAACTTTCGTCCGCGCTTTTTGCGCCGAGCGCGAGGTTCCGCTGATTGTGGAACGTGCGGACGTAAACGCGCTGGCAAAGCAAGCGGGGAAGAGTATCGAGCAATGCGGCCGGGATGTGCGCTACGACTTTTTTGCGCGCGAAGCCGAAAAGACCGCGGCCAAAGTCGCGCTGGCACACACGGCCAGCGACAACGCCGAAACCCTGCTCATCAACTTAATTCGCGGCAGTGCCTTGCGTGGATTTTGCGGAATCCCGCCGGTGCGCGGGTTTTATATCCGCCCGCTGATCGACTGTACCCGCGATGAAGTCGAAACTTACTGCCGCGAAAACAATCTGAGCTGGGTTGAGGATTCAACCAACCGCTCAGATGAATACACCCGCAACCGAATCCGGCTACAGGTACTGCCGCTGCTCAAAGCCGAAAACCCGCGCCTGCTTGAAAAGATCACCGACCTGACCAGCGCACTGCGGGAGGACGCCGACTACCTTGACTTTTTGGCGCGGCAGGCACTAGGCGGCCTCGTCTGCCCAAACGGGCGGCTGGAAAGAACCGGTTTTTTGGCTTTGCCCGGCCCGCTGCAAGGCCGGGTGCTGACGGAATTGATCAAAAGCCGCGATGGCTCAATCGGGCGCGCGGTGATTGAGGATATTAAAACCAGAATCATCGCGGGCAGCGGCGGAATACAGCTGGCGGCCGACCTCTTTTTTGAATGTGATGCAATCGGGTTTTCGATCGCGCCGCCAGCCAAAGATTACCTTTATTTCGAACAGCCGGTAGACCGCACAGCTTTAGAAGCCGGACAGATTGTGATTGGCGGTTTGGCCGGAAAGACGGCCACCCTCTGCCTGGATACTGCCGACCGGCTAAAAAAAAGTTCCAAAGTTCAAAAAAAAGACTTAAACTATTGCCTCGATTATGATAGAATAGGGGATGTTGTATCTTTGCGCGGGCGAATAGCCGGGGATAAACTGGCGATTCCGGGCAGGGGATGCCGCAAAACCCTCAAGAACCTTTTTCAGGAAAGCAATGTCAAAAGTTGCGCGCGCGCCGGTAAAGTCATTCTGGCCGACGCGGACGGACCGCTCTGGGTTGAGGGTTTAGGCCCGGACGAGCGGGCGGCGGTGAATATACACACGACGAAAATCTTAATGATACAGGTGACAGCGGAGGAAAAGCCATGAATCAGGATATCGCCGAAATTCTTTTGAGCGAGCGGCAAATTGCGGACAAGGTCGCCGAATTGGGTGAGCAAATCAGCCGGGATTACGCGGACAAAAAGCTTTTGATGGTCAGTGTACTCAAAGGTTCGGTCGTTTTTATGGCCGACCTTATGCGGGCGGTGACAATCCCGATGGGCATCGATTTTATGTCGGTTTCAAGCTACGGCCACGGTGTAAAAACAAGCGGCGTGGTTAAAATACTCAAAGACTTGGATCATCCGATCGCGGGCTATGACCTGTTGATCGTTGAGGATATATTGGACAGCGGGCTGACACTGAGCTATCTTTCCGAGCTTTTGCGGGCTAGGGAGCCGAAAAGCATCAAGCTGGTCACCCTGCTCGACAAGCCGGATCGCCGCCAGGTGGATGTAAAGGCCGATTACATCGGCTTTAAAATCCCCGATCAATTTGTGGTCGGCTACGGGTTGGACTACAACGAGCGCTACCGCAACCTGCCCTACGTGGGCGTTTTAAAGCCGTCGGTCTACGACGGGAAGTAAAGACAAGCAAGGACGGGGCGGACAGACGCACCCGTCAAAAAGGAGTGAAAGCTTTTGCCAAGACGTTCAAGGGGTGTGGGGATTTATCTGGCGCTGCTGCTGGCCCTGATGCTTCTGTTCATGACCACATTTAACAACCAGACACCTACCTCTGAGTTTCGATATTACGAAATCATAGCCAAGTTTCAGCAAAACCGGGTTGATTACTTTGTCTTTGACCTGGGCAGCGGGGAGCTGGAAATCACCCATATGGACGGCGAGGTGCTGGCCGATCCGATCCGGTATCGGGCGCCCTCTGTCGGCAAATTCTTAAACGACACCACACCGTATATCCTGGCTCACAACGAGGCAAACCCCGACAGCATCGTGAGCGGCGACTACATCCCGCAGCAGGAAATGCCCTGGTGGGTGACCCTTTTGCCCACACTGCTGCTGGTTGGGCTGATGGTCGTCTTCTGGGTATTTATGATGCGCCAAACCCGCGGGGGCGGCAATGTTTCGGGCTTTGGCAAAGCCAAGGCGAAGTCGGCGTCTGACGGGCGAAAGGTGACTTTTAACGACGTAGCCGGCGCGGACGAAGAAAAAGAAGAGCTGGTCGAGATTGTCGAATTTCTCAAGAGTCCGGCCAAGTTCAGTGCGCTCGGTGCGCGGATCCCCCGCGGCGTATTGCTGATGGGTCCGCCCGGTACCGGTAAAACCCTGTTGGCCAGGGCGGTTGCCGGTGAGGCCGAAGTGCAGTTCTTCTCGATTTCGGGCTCAGACTTTGTTGAGATGTTTGTCGGCGTGGGCGCAAGCCGTGTCCGCGACCTGTTTGACCAGGCCAAAAAGAACGCGCCCAGCGTTATCTTTATCGATGAGATCGACGCGGTCGGCCGCCAGCGCGGCGCCGGTCTGGGCGGCGGCCACGACGAGCGCGAACAGACCCTCAACCAGCTGTTGGTCGAGATGGACGGTTTTGCCGCGAACTCAGGCGTCATTGTGATGGCGGCCACCAACCGGCGGGATATCTTAGACCCCGCGCTTATGCGCCCCGGCCGCTTTGACCGCCAGATCACCGTAAATCAGCCGGATATCAAGGGCCGGGAAGAAATCCTGAAAGTACACGCGCGCAACAAGCCGATCGCCCCGGATGTCAATTTGCGGACAATCGCCGGCACGACCGTTGGCTTTACCGGCGCCGACCTCGAAAACCTGCTCAACGAAGCCGCCTTGCTTTCCGCGCGGAAAAACCTCAAGGCCATCACCATGCAGGAAATCCAGGACGCGACCATCAAAGTGATTGCCGGGCCGGAAAAACGCAGTCAGGTAGTCACCGAAAAAGACAAGCGCCTGACCGCTTACCATGAGGCCGGTCACGCCATTTGCACATTCTACTGCTCCACGCAGGATCCGGTTCACCAGGTCAGCATCATTCCGCGCGGGATGACCGGCGGGTACACCATGTCCCTGCCGCAAGAAGACCGCAATTACGTCACAAAAACCCGGATGTTCGAGAACATCGTGGTATTTATGGGCGGGCGTGTGGCCGAACAGCTTGTGCTGGACGACATTTCGACCGGGGCTTCCAACGACCTTGAGCGGGCCAGTAAACTGGCGCGGGCCATGGTCACCCGGTTTGGGTTTTCGTCCAAGCTTGGGCCGGTTGTCTATAACCAGGACCCCAATCAGGTCTTTCTTGGCCGCGACTACACCGCAGGCAGCACCGTTTCTGAGGCGGTGGCCTCTGAGATCGACCGCGAGGTGCGCGACACGATTGAGCGGGCTTACAGCCAGTCAACCGATATCCTCAACGAGCATATGGATCAGCTGCATCTGGTCACCAAACATCTGCTTGAACATGAAACCCTGAGCGGCGAGGATTTCGCTAAAATCATGGGCGCACCTGTGCCGGAAGGCGTCAAGAAGAGCAAGAACAGTGAGCTTAAATTTGACGACACCGATTTTGCGCCCCCGCCACAATGGGATGTGCTGATCGGCGACGACCACCCAGAGGACAAATAAACTTAGTGAGGACACGGAAAGGCAGGCGAACAAATGATTCACGAACTGCGTATTTATCACCTTTACCCCGGCCGGACACAGGCCATCCTCAAGCGCTTTGATGAACGGATGTTCGCTTTCCTCAAAAAGCACGGGGTCAAGGTAATCGATTTTTACACAGACGGGGATGGCAAAGACACCATCTACTACATCTGCGAGTTCGATAGTATCGAGGCCAAAGACGCGGCCTGGCAGGCGGCGTACAACGACCCGGAACTTATGGAGATCAAAGAAATCTACGACGTGGACGGCGAGATTCTCAAAAGCTTCGAGAGCTATACACTGACCCGCAACGACTTCTTTAAACGCTAAACAAAAAGCGGATGTTTTTGCTTTCGGGCGACATCCGCTTTGCTGTGCATAAAGTTTCTTGACAGGTGCTCAAGCTTTCTGTAATGTTTCCCGCGAGTTCCCGGTTATACTATCAGAAAAGACAAACATACAAGGAGCATTATTATGAAAAAGATTACACGAAAACTTGCGATTCTGCTGGCCATAGCTCTGCTCACCCTGACCGCCTGTGAACGGCTTACCCCGCCCGAAACGGAGGAAGAAGCGCCCGACCAGTCCCAGAGCGCGCCGGCCGCCCCTGTGCCGCCGGTCACCTTGCCAGAAACCATTGAACCGGAATACGAGACCCCGGTCACTTTGCCCGGCGAGGTCGAGCCGGAATTCGAGACCCCGGTCACTCTGCCCGAAACCGTTTTCCCTGTGCCGCCGATCGGTGAGATTGACCCGGAATACGAGACTCCGGTCACCCTGCCCGATACCATCGAGCCGGAATACGCAACCCCCGTTCCCCTGCCGGAAACGATAACCCCCTAGGGCCTGTTGACATAAAGCTAACGGCCCGTATTTTTGGCGATTTTAATGCCTTTCTGCGTTGTCGTCAATCGGAATACATCTAGTATTCCTCAATCCTCCGCCTTGAAATGCACTCAAAATCGCTCAAAAATCCGTGCATTCCATTTATGTCAACAGACCCTAAGAACCTGTATTCACAAACAAAAACACCGCCATCTCGGCGGTGTTTTTGTTTGTACTTAATCTACTTCCTGTATAACCGGCAGGATCATCGGGTTGCGCTTGGTCATCTGCCAGAAATAATCGCCCAGATCATCCCGCACTTGCTGCTTTAAGAAGTTCCACTCGCGGGTGCGGTTTTTGATCGAGCGCTCGATCGAATCCCGCGCGATGGTTCGTGCCCGGCCGATCATATCCTCCGATTCGCGGACATATACAAACCCGCGGGAGACGATGTCCGGCCCGGACAAAATCTCGCCGGTCTCGCCGTTTACCGTGGTGACCACCACGATCAGGCCGTCTTGGGCCAGATGTTTGCGGTCGCGCAGCACAACACTGCCCACGTCCCCGACCCCAAGACCGTCCACCAGAACTTTCCCGGCCGGGACGGTGTCTACAATCCCGATGCTGTCCTCGGTGATCTCAACCACTTTGCCGATATCGGTTATCAGCACGCGAGAGGGTTCGATCCCCATTGAGATCGCGGTTTCGGCGTGTTTTTTAAGGTGTTTGTACTCGCCATGCACAGGCATGAAGAACTTGGGCTTGGTCAGCGCGAGGATGGTTTTTTGCTCGTCCTGACAAGCATGGCCGGAAACGTGTATGTCGAACATCTTTTCGTAAACCACCGTCGCCCCCGATTTGAGCAGTTCGTTGATGACTTTGGTCACCAGCTTTTCGTTGCCGGGGATGGGGCTGGCCGAGAGGATGATGCAGTCACTTGGGCCGACCGTGACCTTGCGGTGGTCGCCCATCGCCATCCGGGTGAGCGCGCTCATCGGTTCGCCCTGGCTGCCGGTTGTGAGGATGACGATCTTTTCAAGCGGATATTTTCCGCAGGCGTCCACGTCGATCAAAATCCCGGACGGGATCTCCAGATAACCCAGCTCAAGCGCCTTGGCCACCACGTTGGCCATGCTTCGGCCCTGAACGGCTACCTTGCGGCCATATTTTGCGGCTGCGTCCACAATCTGTTGTACCCGGTGTACGTTGGACGAGAATGTCGCGACCAGAATCCGCTTGTTTGTGTTGCCGGCGAAAATCTTGTCAAGGCTGTCCCCGACTGTTCGCTCACTTTGGGTGCTGCCCGCCCGCTCCGAGTTGGTCGAGTCGGAAAAGAGCGCGAGAACCCCCTTGCTGCCCAGTTCCCCGAACCGCGCGAGGTTGATGATCTCGCCGCCGATGGGGGTAAAGTCGATTTTAAAGTCGCCGGTGTGAACCAGAACGCCGGCCGGTGTGTGCAAAGCCAGCGCGCACGCGTCGGGAATCGAGTGGTTGACCGCGATGTACTCGACTTTGTTTTGCGTAAGCTCAATGACGTCACCCGGCTTGACTACGTGCAAGCTGACCTTGCCGAGCAGCCCGGCCTCTTTGAGTTTGTTTTCAATCAGACCGATGGTCAGCTTTGCGCCGTAAACCGGCACGTTCAGATGCTTGAGCAGATAGGGCAGCGCGCCGATGTGGTCCTCATGTCCGTGTGTGATAAAGATGCCCTTGATCGCGTCCCGCTTTTCAAGCAGGTAAGTGAATTCAGGAATGACCAGATCAACCCCCGGCATACTCTCATCCGGGAAGGTCAGCCCGCAGTCGATGATCATGCTCTCGCCCGCCGATTCTATAACGGTCAGGTTTTTGCCGACTTCACCCAGTCCGCCCAGCGCGATCACCCGCACAGACGGCAATTTGCGCTTCGGCGGTCTGCCCGGCCCCCGGCCCCGACCCTTGGGCTGTTGGGCGGTTTGATTTTGGCTTTGCTGTACCGCTTCGCCGGCCGGTTTTTCGGCCGGCGGCCTGCCACGGCCTCTGCGAGGCTGCTCGGGGTGCTGCTGCTGCGGCTGCCCGGCTTGCTGTCCTGTTTTCGGTTTGCGTCCGCGCTTTTGCGGCTCTTTCGCCGCGTTTTTAGGCGGCTGGCCTGCTGCGGCTGCAGGCTCGGATTTTGCCCGTCCCTGACCGGGTGGGCGTCCGGGTCCCCGACGCTGGCTCCGTTCCTGTTCTTGCCCCGGCGCGGGAATTTTGTCTTTTGGTTGCTTTGGCACTACAATACCTCCGTAAAATGATGTAAAACCAGTCGTTACACAGGAAGAAAGCACCCTGGCTCCCGTCAAGCGGGCGGGCGGTCTCCCTGAAATAGTCGCGTTGATTGACTATTATATGCAGATTTTCTGGCGAGTCTCTTGACCGCCGGCCTGATAATTGCCCGCGTTATTTAATGTCATGCGTAAAAAAATTAAGCCGGGCAACGAAAAAAAGCCGATCAGCGGCGGTGTTCGAGACTTGCACTTTCAACCGTACATGTTTTGGGCGGCCAAACGGCGGCGGGAAACGGCAAGCGTTTCCGGCGGTCCCGCGCTGTGCAAAAGCTTCGCGGCGAGAAAATTCTGCCCGCAACATCGTAGTATGTGGCGAAAAATCCACATGATTTATTTATTTTATACTGTCCACGCATATTTGTCAAGTTATGGTTTTTACAATTTGTGATTTCGCTGTCTGTTTTTGCGGATCGTATATACACAAGGCGTACACAGCGATATAAACTATGCTTGTTATCAGATGTCCCTTCCTGCGCGGCGCAGCAGGTCTTCGGCGCTTTCACAGAGCTCCTGCGCGGCCTCCGTGCTGACTGCCTCGGCTAAAATGCGCAGGGCGTTGCCTTTTTTTGTCGGTTTGATAAGAAGCACGCCGCGTTCTTCTTTGACCAGCACACCCTCGCCGATATGATCGGACCGCTCGCTGCTCAGCCCTTTTAGCAGAGCGGCGGGGTTGCCGGTTGTCTCCAGTGTGCGCACGCTCACTTCGAATGAAGTCAGCCCGTCCAGCAGGTTTTTGATCCCGCCCCGCTTGAGCGCCATGTTCAAAAAGATGACTGCCTGCATCAGCCCATCACGGCTCCACATCTGGGATCTGGCCAGTTTTCTGGCCTCCTGGTCGCTCTCGTCGGCCGGTGTGATCAAATAGCGCAAAACCTTGCGGCCCAGCCTCTTTGCCTGTTCGTCGATCATGCGGGGGGCATCAAAAGGCAATGCGACATCCTGACCGTGCTCCATCTCCCCGATCGCACAGGCAGCCAGAATGGTGTGGTGATGTATGCTGCCCGCGGCGGGGTCCCAAATCCGCAGCCGCTCGCCGCTTGTACTGAGCTCGATCAGGACAGGGTTTTCGCCGCCGATATCACAACCCATTTTTTCGAGCGCCTTGCGCAGAACGGCCTGAGCCAGTTGGTTTTTGCTTTTGACCCTGACCGCGAGCCGGTCAAGCCCCCCCGGCGCAAAGCGAGTGAGCTGAGAGCGGTAAAGAGAGCAGACGCCGGACATCTCGACCAGCTCGCCAAACCGGTCGTGAGAGGCGCGGACAAACTCGCCCCGCGAAATAAGTGTCTGCACTTCCCGTTCGAGGGCGCGGGTGGCCGGCATTCCGCCCGAGTAAAACTGAATGGCCGCCCGGTCATCCCCGCGGACAAACGCGCCCAATTCGAAGTTGCAAAAACTGGCACAAAAGGCAAACTGTGCGCCAAAACCGGGGCCGAAGTCCATGACCTGTGCTCCGGTCGACTGAATCCCGGCCGCGAGCGCTTGTTTGATCACTTCCGCCCCCCGGCCTGGGCCGCAGCCAACCGCGATTTTGCCGCTTGGGTTTTTGCTGCCAAGCGCTGCGCCCACCCGCGCAGAGAACTCAGGGGTGAGCTCCACCCCGATCTGGCCGGAGATGCCGTTTTCATCAAACAGCCCGTGCAAACCGACAGAGAGCTTGACATGTTCGATCACACGGGCGCCGTCCTCAACCCGCTTATGGTTCCAAACTTTGACGCCGGGGGCAAGGGTCGCGCCCTCGCCGATCACCCCGCCCGCCCCGACCGTCGAGCCCTCAAACAACATGGCTCCCGCTTTGACGGACGCGCCTGCGCAGACCAGTGAGCCGGTCAGCCGCGCCCCCCGCCCGACTTGTCCGCCTTGCAGAACAATTCCCCCGCTGATCCGCGCCCCCCGGCCGATCACACAGCCGTCATCCAGTACGCTGCCCGCCTCGATGATCGCGTCGTCCTCAACGGTCACATTCTTTCCGAAATAGACCGGGTGTGAAAGGCTGAACATCCGCTCAAACGCGCTTTGGCCGGGCAACTCGCGCGCGGGGATTTTGCACTGAACTTTGCCGTATAACATATCCCGCTGGCATGATATATAGCTGTCAAGGTCGCCGATATCACACCAGTAGCCAGTCCCCTCCCAACAGTAAAGGGTTTCGCCTTTACGGAGCAAAAGCGGGAACAAGTCTTTGGCAAAATCAAACTTTGCCTCGGGTGGGATGAGCGCGAGTGCCCGCGCCGAAAGGATGTAGATCCCGGTGTTGGCCATATCGCTGACCGCCTGCGAAAAGGCCGGCTTTTCGATAAACCCGGCAATCCGCCCGGCTTCGTCCGCGTCGATCAGCCCGTATTCGCGCGGATCGGCCACACGCTTGCCAAGAATGCTGACTGCCGCGCCGCTCTGCCTGTGCGCGGCGGCGAAAGCGGTCAGGTCAAAGTCGCACATTGCGTCCCCGCTGATAATCAACAGGTCGTCGTCTTCCGGCCGGCAGGCGTTTTTGACGCTTCCGGCTGTCCCCAGGGGGGTGGTCTCTTCCACAAATTGCAGCTCAATCTCGCCGTATCGGCCATCCGGGAAGTGCTCGATGATCACCCTCGGCAGATACTGCAAGGTCAGGGCGGCCTCGCGTACTCCGTGCGCGGACAAAAGGTCGAGGATATATTCAAGAATCGGCCGGCCGCACAGCCGCGCCATCGGTTTTGGGAGATCGCAAGTGAGCGGCCGCAGCCGACTGCCCTCGCCGCCCGCCATGATGATCGCTTTCACTGCCCCTTACCCCTCTCATTTATCTAAGATTTGCTATAATATGATTATGGTCGGATTTCTTGGCTTTAGTCGTGTGCTGATGAAATTTCGGGTCTTAGTGACGAAATCAGCCGCACAACCGCCATGGCAAGATAAATGAAAATAACGCTCATATACATGTTTTTTTAGCGGATTCATTTAATTTGCAACTTGACGCTTGCAATCTTGCAAAATGTTGGGTAAAATAAGTTGTCGGAAAAATGCAATGACATTTTGAAAATTAAAATCTTTGAAGGAGGGGTACGGATGACAAGCTTTAACAACGACTATCTGGACGAAGTGTACGGGGATATTTCCCGGCGGAACTCGGGGCAAAAAGAGTTTTTGCAAGCGGTGCGCGAAGTGTTCGGGTCGCTGCGCCCGGTGGTTGAGAAAGACGAACGGTACCAGAAAGCGGCCATTCTTGAGCGCATTTCCGACTATGAGCGGACAGTCATCTTTCAAGTCCCCTGGATGGACGACAACGAAAAGGTCCACGTTAACCGCGGCTTCCGTATTCAGTTCAACTCGGCCATCGGCCCTTATAAGGGCGGGCTGCGCTTTCACAAGGCGGTCACCCTTTCGGTCATGAAGTTTCTTGCTTTTGAACAGACTTTTAAAAACAGCTTGACCGGCCTGCCGATGGGCGGCGGCAAAGGCGGTTCCGACTTTCACCCGAAAGGCAAAAGTGATATGGAGGTCATGCGCTTTTGCCAGAGTTATATGAACGAGCTCTTTCGCCATATCGGGGAGGACACCGACATCCCGGCCGGAGATATCGGAGTGGGCAGCCGGGAGATCGGCTATATGTTCGGCCGCTACCGCCGGATTAACAACAAGTTCAGCGGGGTGATCACCGGCAAATCCACATCCACCGGCGGCTCGCTGGTTCGCACCCAAGCCACCGGCTACGGCTTGATGTATTTTACCGAAGAGATGATGCGCGCGATGAGCGGCCAGTCGGTTTCCGGCAAGACGGCAGTGGTCTCCGGATCGGGGAATGTGGCTGTCTACGCGGCCGAAAAGCTGGGCCAGATGGGCGCGCGAACAGTGGCCATGTCCGACTCCGAAGGTTATGTTTACGATCCGAAAGGGATTGACTTGGACATAATGAAAGAGATCAAAGAAGCCAGGCGGGAGCGGATTTCCGCCTACGCTGAGCGGGTATCCCGCGCCGAGTACCACCCGAACAGCGCGGATATCTGGAGCGTACCCTGCCAGATCGCGCTGCCTTGCGCAACTCAAAACGAGCTTAATCTGGCTGACGCAAAGAAGCTGATTGCGAACGGGGTGATCGTTGTCTCTGAGGGGGCAAACATGCCGTCCACACCCGAAGCGGTCGACCTCTTTCACGAAAAGGGGATACTGTTCGGCCCTGCCAAGGCGGCCAACGCCGGCGGGGTGGCCTGCAGCGGGCTGGAAATGTCTCAAAACTCCAGCCGCCGCCCCTGGTCCTTTGAGCTGGTGGATGACCGGCTGAAAGAGATCATGCTGGATATCTTTCAAAAGAGCTACGAGGCCAGCAAGGAGTACGGGCGGGAGGGGAATTTGGTGGACGGTGCGAACATCGCCGGGTTTCTCAAAGTCGCCGAGTCTATGCTCTGGCAAGGGATCGGGTAACCGCCGAAAACAGAAAAACACCGCCTGATGACAGGCGGTGTTTTCGCGTCTTTAGATTATTTCACGCCAGCCCTTCGGCGGATGAACAGCAGCGCAGATGCCAGCAGTGAGATTGCCCCGAACATCGCGGCCGGCGATGAAGCGTACCCGGTGTTGGGCGCCGGGACAAACGGTGTCTCGATTTCCTCTTGAATCGGCTGTGCCTGCGGCTGGTTTTCAGGTGTTTCCAGCCGGGGGATTCTCTGTTCGCCATTCACAGCAGGCGCGTTGCGAAAGTCGGTGGCCAGGCTGCTGCCCTCTACCAGATAGTCTGCGCCATACTCGCCGCTGTAATTATTGAGCGGGGTAGAGCGGGCTTGTGGGGCATCATGGATTTGCTCCTCAAGCGGGATGGCGTCTTGGTAATCCTCAGACCCCGAGACCGTCAAGGCCATCACAGACCCGGCCAGGGCCAAGGCCAGCGCGAACACAAAAATTTTCCGCATTGTTTTCATACGTTCACCTTCCGTCATAATATTTGGATACGTTCGCTACTAATTTTTCCATAAATCACCGAGTTATGAAAGTAAATATCTGGAAAAGTGTGGCGCACGGCCGAATAACACACCAAGTCGGCGCAATAATAAAGCGTGATACAGATGGTCGTTCCACTCTAAATTCAACCCGCCCTAGAGTAAGGAGGGATGCCGCGTGACTGTGCCGGTGATTCGCACACTGATATTGTATCTGATCATTGTGATTGCCCTGCGGATAATGGGCAAGCGCCAGGTCGGGGAGCTTCAGCCGTCCGAGCTTGTGGTTACCATCATGATCTCGAATATTGCTACCCTTTCGATTGAGGACACCAATATCCCGCTGCTGGGAAGTATTTTGCCCATCTTTGTGCTGGTCAGCTGTCAGGTGCTTGAATCGTTCGCCGGACTTAAGAGCCGGCTGGTGCGCAGGCTGTTTTCAGGCAGCCCGCGGATTATCATCCGGGATGGGGTGCTTGACCAAAAGGAGCTTAAAAACTTGCGCTGGTCGATTGACGACCTCAACGAACAGCTCAGGCAGGGCGGGATTTTTGACATACGTGAAGTCGGTTACGCGGTGGTCGAGACAACCGGGGCGCTGAGCGCCTACCAAAAGTTTGACGCCAGGCCGGCCAGCGCGAACATGCTAAACATCCCGGCAAACGGCGAACCGGATGTTCCGCCGATGACCGTGATCGCCGACGGCAAGCTGGACGTTCACGCGCTGGCCTTTTTAAATTTGCGCCGTGAGTGGCTGGACGGCGTTTTGGCCGAGCGTGAGCTACGCGTCGCGCAAATCTTCTTAATGGTGGCGGACCGCCGGGCCGGCTACACCATCATTGAAAAGGGGGCGGGGCGGTGAAGCGGCTGGTGATTGTGCTCTTTATTTTAGCCGGAATCATCGCGGTTTGCCTTTACTCCCTTCACCGGGTGGGCGAGGTCAAGGCGCGGATACACGCGTATGGCGATACACTTTCGACCGCAATCAAAGAAGAAGACGGGGACGCCGCCCGCCGGGCAGCTACAGCTCTGGCCGAGTACTGGCAGGAAGAGCAGCAGTGGATGATCGTATTTTTCCGCCATGTTGAGGTGGACAGCATCTCGAGCGCGGTGGCCAGGCTGACCGCCTTCGCGGACGCGGAAGAATACAGTGACCTGGACGCCGAGCTGCGGACCATTCTCTGGCAGATTGACCACATCTGGCGCTCAGAGCAGGTTCGGGTTAGAAGTATATTGTATTTTGCGCCAATAAGTGGTAGAGTAGAGTGAGAATATATTCACTGAGGTGTGAGATGAAAGTGCTAAGCCGCACCATTTGTTTGGTCTTGCTCTGTGCCCTCCTTTTAGGGGGCCTGCCTGCTTTGCCCGCTCCCCAAGCGGATTCTTTTGTGGTTGATCTCACAAACTCGCTTTCAGAGGATCACATAGACCGGATGCTCTACGTCTCTCAAGATTTGCAGGCGCGAACCGGTTTTGAGCTTTGGGTAATGACTGCCTTTCGGAAAGACAGTCTGGCCATCTTTGTCGAGGGGCAGGGGATACTGCTTCTCTACACAGTCGAGCCGCTGGCCGGGACTTTGTATCTCGGCGAGGATTTGCGCCTATGGTTTGATGATGAAACAATTGCTGAGTTTGAGGCCGATGTGCTCGCGTCAATCCATGCGGCCGGCCCTTCACCGGGAATGATGAACGGCTACGGTGCGCTGGCCCGGTACCTGTATCAAATCGCCGGAGTTGAGAAGGGGGGCGAGATCGAAGCCCTGCTGACCATCCACACGGCCGGAGAGGGCGGGGGTGGGCCGGGTCCGATTGCTCCAATCATAATCTTTATGATGGTCGCCGTCATCGGTTGGAGCCTGCTGGTCGCTTCACGCAATCGAAAGCGGCTCAAAGAGTGGAAAGTCAAGAGCTACGCCGGCCATGTGAGTACCCGCCGGGACGAAGATAAGCCCAGTCAGAACGACCATCACAGCTACCCGCCTTTTCACGCAGACGCCGAGCTCGAAGTTTACCCGGAAGAACAAGATGTCTTTGTAGACGACAAAGAAGAGAAGAAAAAATAGCGGGCGACGTAAAGAACTTGCGGTCAATACTCAAAACCCCGGGCCGGCGATTTTACGCTATGCTTCGCCAATTTTCTTGCCTGGCGAAAAAGCCGCTTCGGCTCGGGGCATTTCGCGTTATTGACCACAGGCTCTAAGTTACACAGGAGGGATCCTTTGAAGCCGACTCCCTTTACAGACATACAGTACCTCAAAGGGGTGGGCGAGAAGAGGGCCGCCCTTTACCGCAAGCTGGGAGTAGAGACCATTGGGGATTTACTCTACCACTTTCCGCGGGGATATGTCGACCTGCGCGCGCCTTACACCATCCGCGAGGCCCCGATTTTTGAGGTATGCCCGATCAAGGCAACCCTTACTCGAAAATCACCCGAACAGCGAATCCGCAAAGGACTCAGCATCTTTAAGCTTTTGGCCGAAGATGAGACCGGCGAGATTGAGATCACTTTGTTCAACTGCAGGTATACAGTCGACGCGCTCAAAGCTGATACGGCCTATATCTTTTACGGCAAGCCGGGCGGTTCATTTTTGCGCAGGGAGATGAGCGCGCCCGACATTTACCCGGCGGCATCCGACGCCCGAATTCTTCCTGTATACCCCCAGACGGCGGGGCTTTCCAGCCGGATGATCGGCCGCGGGGTAGCCCAGGCATTTGAGAGTCTGGGCGGTCTGCCCGACGTCATTCCGCCCGGGGTTCGCGAAAGTGAAAACCTGCCCGAAATGGATGCCGCTTTGCGGGAAATTCACTTTCCGCAAGATTTGACGCAGGCGAAAGCGGCCCGTGAGCGCTTTGTGTTTGAGGAGCTGCTCTCGCTTTGCTGTGCGCTTGAAATCACACACACGGGACACAAAAAGGCAAAGGTTCGACCAATGGCGAAAACAGACCTTGCGCCCTTTTACGCGTCCCTGCCATTCGAACCCACCAGAGCACAGGTGCGGTGTATCGATGAGGCGATCGCCGACATGACCGGTGAAACCCCGATGAACCGCCTGATTCAAGGGGATGTCGGGTCGGGCAAGACGCTGATCGCGGTTGCGCTTGCCTATATGGCCGCCAAAAACGGCAGACAGGCGGCGGTGATGGCGCCGACCTCTATCCTGGCCGAGCAGCATTGCGAGACCATCAGCAAAATGCTGGAGCCTTTCGGCCTGCGAGTCGATCTGCTGACCGGCGGGACAACGTCTGTCAAGCGCAAAAAAATCTATGCCGATCTGGCAGATGGCAAGATCGATGTGATGGTCGGCACACATGCCCTGCTTTCAGACGGAGTGGCCTTTGCGCGGCTCGGGCTGGTGGTCACCGATGAGCAGCACCGATTTGGGGTGGCCCAGCGGGTTAAGCTGAGCGAAAAACGCGAACATACACACACGCTGGTCATGTCGGCCACGCCTATCCCGCGCACGCTTGCGCTGATCATCTACGGCGACCTCTCGCTTTCCCGGCTGGACGAGAAGCCGCCCGGCCGCACTCCGGTTGAGACCTTGCTCATAGACGGCGGAAAGCGGGCGCGCGCCATCGGGTTTTTGCGCAAAGCCCTGGAGAAAGGTGAGCAGGCCTATATCGTTTGTCCGCTGGTTGAACAGGGTGAGGCCGACTTGGGTCTTCGCCCGGCCACCGAATATGCCAAAGCCCTGGCCGAAAAGGAGCTCAAAGGCTACCGGGTCGGTCTTTTGCACGGCCGGATGAAGGCGAAGGAAAAAGAAGAGACCATGCGCAAATTTAAAAGCGGTGAGATACAGGCGCTGGTCTCGACAACGGTGGTCGAGGTGGGGGTGGACGTTCCCGCCGCCACCATCATCATGATTGAAAATGCTGAGCGCTTCGGCCTCAGCCAGCTGCATCAATTGCGGGGGCGGGTTGGCCGCGGCAAGGACAAGAGCTGGTGTATCCTGGTTTCGGACAGCAAAGACCCGAATACCCGAAGCCGGCTGGGGGCGATGAAAGATCACGCGGACGGCTTTGAGATCGCAGATGTTGACTTGCAAATTCGCGGGCCGGGGGACTTTTTCGGCTACCGGCAGCACGGCCTGCCTACCCTGCGGGTGGCCGACCTGGCCGACGATATCTCGGTTATGCAAAGGGCACAAGCGCGGGCCCGCGCACTGCTGGCAGCAGACCCGGATCTTTCCCGGGAAGAACACAGGCCGCTGGCCGGGCGGGTGGGGGATCTTTTACAAAAAGTTGGTGAGCGGCCAAACTAAGACCGGCGCGCATCGGTTTTGGTGTGGGCAAAAATGCAAATATCGCTATTGACAGTTTGTCTGATTGCTGGTATAATTACCACTGGTTGTTCGCGCAAGCGGGCCATGCAGATGTGGTGGAACTGGCAGACACGCTATCTTGAGGGGGTAGTGGGCTACGCCCGTGCGAGTTCGAGTCTCGCCATCTGCACCACCCATATAACAAGCCCGCGCTAGAAATGGCGTGGGCTTTGGGTTTGTTTCGAATAGGATAGGCGGCGTAGCCGCCACAGCAACCAGCGAAGCGGGCTTGCTGGAATGCGCAGCGGTGCGTTTCATTGCGGGCTTGGGTGCAACCCAGCAAGCTGGATTCGGCAAGCCGAATCAATTGCTTGCTGCGATGAAATCGGCGAGTTTGACTGCGGGATTTGTGGTGTGGTAGAATGTGCTTATTCATTGTACTATTGAGCCTATCGGCGAAGTGATATTTGGGAGGGCGTGGAGTGACAATTGAATTGACGCAAGGAGAAATTATCAGTATCGCGTTAGCCGTTATCGGAATCGTAGTTGGCATAATCGGATGCTTACAGCTAAAAGCCGTAAACAGAATAAAGAACACGGCGACCAGTAGTGGCTCTGGGCAGATTCAGCAAGGACAAACTATTAACAATATTATCGAAAACAAGGTAGATGAGGAGTTGAAAAAAGCAGTTGCAGAGCTTCGTCAGGAAGCCGGCAAGCTAAAGGCAGAGGTGGCTTTGCAAAGGGAAGATTTGGATGCGCAAAGGCCATATTTTGAAGGGAACACGATTGTATTCGGCCGTAGGGAAAAACCTTAGAAAACTGAAAAGAGTTGAACAAACCCGCGAAAAATCCCATGATAATAAGGAAATTCAAGATGTGTCGTAATTATACCATAAGGGCAAACCATTAAAATCCGAACTTATCCCGACAGACCTTTTCTGTTGGCGATGGGTTCGGATTTGTGTTTTATCCGGTGAACTGCCAATCAGCGGCGAAATGGCCGGCGGCCACACGAAGAGATCGCCGAAAGGCAGCGCTTTGGCGCCAGGGGAGTGAAGACTTTGAGCGATATAACAAAAGTCAACTCGGCAGCAGTGTGCCGCCAATTGTTATGGTTCCTGCGCTGAAGAAGCTCTCCGGCTCGAGCGCGTAAATGTGCACTCTTACCGCAATGGCTTCGTTTGCCGGCCTTGTTTGTGGATAAAAGCCGGCCAGATACTCGCCTGGGCGAAGCAGACCGCTTCTGTACAGTATTCTGCCATCAAGATCAATGACTTCACACATCAGATATACTTCGTTTTCGGGTAAATTTGTGAGGTAAATTTGCAGTGAGCCGTCTTGTTGTTGATAGAGGGCGCTTGCGATCATAAACGAAAAGTTGTGGGCGTCAAGCGCCACATGCCCAATGCTTTCCGCCGGCTGAGGGATGCCGCGCACAGCCCTTGGTTCAAAAGGCGGCGGTGTGTACTGCGGCCGATATGCAAGCGCGAACAAAACGGATGCCACCAGCGCCGCTGTCAAAAGGACATATGCTGTTTTCATGACCTGTTTTCGCGCGGAGTGTGTGCTGACGCGGGTAGGCTGTGTTCTCAAATCTTATACCCCGCTATGCGCATTTATGGTGACCGGGAACTGAGATTCCATCATGGCCCGGTTGTTGGTGTGAATATCGTAAAATATCAAATAAGCAATTGCGCTGTGCTGCCCCGGCGGAAGGGCGGCGCCGTCGGGATGTATTGCTAGGGTGAGGTAATCGAGCTGGTGCCCCGGTGGGATCGCGCCCGACTGTGCGATTACAGTGCGGTGATTTTCGGGATCATACTGCGGGTTGTCGCGCAGCCTTTGCTGCTCGCCGGCGTCTCTTCCTGTACTGCCCATGATGCGCACTGCCTGCGCGTCGGTAAAGTGTATCTGCACAACAACGTTCTGGTTGGAAGTTCCGGGGTTCATGAAGCTCATTTGCCCCTGGCCGGTAGCAAGGTTTACGTCTATTTCGCGCTCAAACTGTACGGTCACGAAGTTTCTGCCCGTTCTGGGGTCTATGACGTCGCCGATCGGCCTTATGCCGTCGTCAAAAGGTACAGGCGCAAAAATTGGCAGATCGCTCAGTAAGGCAGGAATAAGAATTGCGAGAACAATTAACGCAGACACCGGCGCAAGCAACACCCATGGCACTGCCCCGGAAGAGATTGTACCCGCGGTGTAGCTGTGAAAAATCGTCCCCGTGTTGACTCCGGCAAGGCCGCCGAGGTTTACCCCTCTGCCCTTGATTTCAGCCACCACCCCGCAGCACCCGATAACGCCGCCATCGCAATAAGCGGCTACCCCGCCGGCCGTAACCCCGCTGCCGCCCTGGACAACACAATCCACATTCAGGTTGTAGACTTCGCCTTTGAGATGCCCGAAAAGGCCCCGTGCGATTGAGTCGGACACATTGACCACAAAATTGCTTACCGTGTGACCGTTGCCGTCAAAAAGCCCCTTGAACGCTTTTGAGGGGTCGTTTCCTATAGATTTCCACGCCATTCCACTGAGGTCTATGTCGTCCTCAAGGCGTATATACCCGCCCACGGCTTCGGGGTCACCCGCGTTAACTTTTTCGGCAAACGCAATAAGCTCCTGCGCTGTGTGTATTGATTTGACCTGGGGGATGTTTTCATATTCACTTTTGGCAGAATCACGCGGGCCGGCATGAACTAAGGGTTTCTTGAAACATCGGGAATAGAGCCTGGATTTTGAAACATCGAAAAACCAGCTCTCCGAGTTGAACATCATGACCTGAGGGCCGCCGATATATTTCCATCGGCTTTCGGTGTCAAACCCCAGCGCCTGGGCGTCCTCCGCCGAAGAAACCGTGCCAAACCCCCTTGCGAGTGAAGGGTCCTTTAGCAGGCCCAACCGCTTGCTGCTGTCCGGGCCGCTGTGAAAGTAGTATGAATTTTTGACCTCACCCGCGCCGGAACCAAAAACGCCCCCGCTCAGCCTGCGGGACTCGCCGCTGTAACAGCTGGCAGAGATTTTTCCCGCGTTCTCTCCCACAAGGCCGCCTGTGGTTTTTTTGCCTGCATTTATCTTCATCAGACTGCAACAGTTTGTGATTTCGCCGCGGTTGATGGCCACAAGGCCTCCGGCCTGCCCGATTTGCCTATTGCGCATAGAAATAATTTGCCCCCTTGCCGTACAGGTTTCATTGGGGCGAGCGAAGATATTGAAATGAACCAGCATCTTCGCTCGCGTTGACTGTTGTTCAGTTATCCGTTGCCGGGGATGTTTAAGTTTTCACTAGCGTTTTCGTAGAAATTGAGGGTAATAATACCGACGATCCGGCCGGCAAAACTTGCTTCCTCGTCCGGTGAGCCGCTGAACGCGAAGAATACATCGCGGGTGAGCTCAGGTGCGGTTGGGTTTCTGCCCTCGGCCGTCGGCAGCGAGATTCTGGAATTCGCCAGTGTGTTGAATGCGGGGTGGGAGGCCGGGTTTTCAAGTATCTCCGATGCGGTTTGTGCGGCCGCTTCACTGGGATAAAACCCGCCGACAACATTGTTTGCGCCGCTGGCGGCATTAAACAGTGACCGGTTTGTCATTGTGAAGTCAAAAGCCACATCTATGGCCCCCCGCCCAAGATTGGTTACGGTTACCGCGTTGTTGCCCTCTTCCAGGTCTTCGGTTACCCAGCCTTTCTCGTGGTCAAAGGTGAATACCATGTCGCCCCACTCGATCTCTACTTCGAAATCGGCCGGGTCTTCCGGCTCGCCGCGCATTACTGTTGCGGTTACAACGCCGTAGTCGTCGCGGTGGCGGTTGACCATTGCGAATTCGCTAAAGCCGTCAACTGCAAACGCGGCGGTTCCGCCGCCGACAATCGGCTGTATCGATTGGTAGCCGGTATCGGTAAAGTGTAGAATGCGCAAAGTATTGTCTGCTGTCAGCCCATTCGGGATTGGGAGCGTTATCACAGCCGGCACGTCCAGATTGGATGCGCTGGCGGCTCCGCTGAGCGTCATATTCACAAAAACCGCGTTTGCCGTTCTGTATATTTCATTGTCCAGTCGGTTCGAGACGTCCCGCGCGGGATTTGTGAGGACCAGGGAAACATTTGCGCCGGGGTTTGCGTTAAACGCCGCGCCGACAATGTTTATCTGGCTGCTGCCCATAAAGACAGCGGGCGCGCTGTTGACATTAACGCCGACAGATATGCCTGCCCCATTCGCGAAAGCCTCTTCAATGGCCCCAAAGGTATCAAGAAGGCTACTGCCGCCCCTGATTGCGCGGTTTAAGCTGTGCGCGTCCAGGTCAAGTGCCTCAACCGCAGCCAGAATCTGCCCATATGACATGTTCTCTAGGTTATCGTAAATATCCTCAAGGGTATTTCCGGTGAGGCCGTCGCCGCCGCCCTCAATCTGTGTGAGGGCGCTTGCCACCTGTGCCGGTGTGGCCAGTGGATTGATGATGACGGAAAGTGCCGCGCTGCGCGCGGAAGAGCTGATGCCCGGCGTATACAATGCGCGGATTAGAGCGGTTTTGTCGGCATGTTCGTAAAGGCTGCTGCCCCCGCCGCCGAATTCTTCGGTGATACCAAGGTCGGAGCCCCAGCCCTCAACGCTGAATATCCAGCGTATCACCGCGCCGTCGGTGAGTGTGGTATCCGCCCAGCCAACGCCTGGCTGGAAGTGGTTTATTGTATGGACCCATCCCCCTTCCGCCGTATAATCAAAGCTGCCGAGTGAGCCGTCGGCCGGGCCGGCGCCGAAGGTCACGTTGTGGTAGCTGCGCGGGCTTCCCGGAATTCCCGGGTGGATACCGTGCAGGCGGTCAAGGCCCCAGGTTTCGCTGTGTGTAACATTGGGGAGCCGGTTTATCAAAGCCCGGACAGCGTCCTGCGAGCTGGAGCCTGCGGGCACCGTCACACGGGTGGGCTCAACATAAAAGCCGTGGCCGAGGTTAAAGCCCTCAAAGCTGACGATTACTTCGATCTCGTCGCCGCTGCCCCCGCCGCCTTGAAGCGCCGAAAGCGCACTTGCTACCTGAGCGGGCGTGGCCAGTGGGTTGATGATTACATCAAGGGCGGCCTGCCGCGCGGCCGGATTAACCCCTTCCTCAAACAATGCGCGGATTAGAGCGGTCTTGTTCGCGTGTTCGTAAAGCGGCGGCTGAGCGTCCGCGTGTGTGCTTCCGCCGTAATTTGGCGTGAGGCCAAGGTCGCAATTGTCACGCGGCCACCGCATTGTGTTGCCCATCATAAAGCGAATTACATCGCCGTCGGCGATTTCATGCCTCTGCTGGCGCAGATGGTGATTTACCGTAACGCGCCATTGGATTTGATTTGACCACGGAGCCTGATTTTCACTAAAATAGCTGCCGGTTCCGATGGAGTAAGCTGGCCCGCCATGTGGCCCAAACGGCCTGCCCGCGATGTATGACGGCGGGTTTGGCGGCGCATTCCAATTCGGGTTGACGTCGGATATACGGCTTAACTCATCGTGTTGAAGGGTGTATTCAATGTCTCTTTGTTCCAGTGCCGCGCGCGCGGCGTCAAGCGTGCTGGAACCGTCAGGCACCGTTACACGGGTGGGTTCAACATAGAAGCTGTGGCCGAGGTTAAAGCCCTCAAAGCTGACGATTACAGTGCTGCCGGCGTGGGGCGGCTGGCTGCCGCTGCCGGTTACGTTAACCGTACCGGCGGCGGCAGTGGTCGACAGGGTCGCCATATCATAGTTGCCAAAATCCGCCCGGCTGACCGACACCGATCTCGCACCGGCGGCAGCGGTATCGGCGATATTTATAACGAGCGTTACAAGTACGCCGTTCCCTGTAAAATCAGTTCCAAAAGCTGCGCTTTCAAACATAATATCTCTTGCCGCAACGTTTGGGGAAACTGTATTTACGCCGCTTAACCCGCCCTCAAAAGCCGTGAGCGTCAATCCGGCATCCAGATCAAACCGCAGCTGCGCGTCATGAAAACCGGGATTATTTGCTATCGTGACATCAACCCGCACGGTTTGGCCGGGTTCCCCCGACACGGTTCCCACGGTAATTTGAATACCCCCATCCGCCAGCACCACAGCACTCATCATACTGATGGTTAGCGCCAACACAAGGAGCATTGCCGTCAGTTTTTTGCCGATCGTTTTCATTTTTTACCTCCTAATTTAATTCGGTATGGTGAACGTTCCCTGTAAATGACGCCTTAAAGCTGTCACATCCGTAATCGTTATGGCTCCGTCGTCATTGACATCT
The DNA here is from genome assembly GCA_009784625.1 of Oscillospiraceae bacterium. GTDB lineage: Bacteria > Bacillota > Clostridia > Oscillospirales > Ruminococcaceae > WRAV01. The sequence goes on from WRBI01000004.1 coordinate 32,659, forward strand.
AAAGCCCTTAAATCCGGGGGAGTGAATGTGCCCTGTAAATAGCGCCTTAATGCCGTCACATCAATGATATTTATCACACCGTCGCCGTTAATGTCGCCGCGCATGAAATCTTCGGCGCCGCCGCCTGGGATAACATGCGGGTGGGCAAAATCGGGGCTTGCGTCCCGCATGTCATAAAGGTGGGGCCTGCCTGTCATAAAGCGGTAGTAAGCCAGCAGCCCGTATGTACCTTGATCTGTGGACATGGCATTGACGGAGCCGGTACCTTCGCCTCCATCCGCGGGGCGGATGAATCCGCCGGTCTGGTAACAAAAGAGGCTGAGTATAGCGGTTATCGGGTTGCCGTTCGGCTTGACAAACCGCTCGTCCTGCTGAGGGTCGATTCCCAAAGCGGCGAGCGCTACAACTACCTGCACCGGGCTTTCCACATCAGAACCGGCTGCGCCCCAGCTTCCCCAGCCGCCGCTTGACAGCTGGGTGCGCGACAACTCCGCGAGTCCGTGCTGAATGGCGTCTTCCACCCCCGGCAGATTTCGAAAGGGTGCCAGTGCCTGCAGCGCCATCCCGGTCATGTTGGGATCAGAAGCCGCGTTTGGGGCAACGCCGGGGCTGTGGTTGTTCAGCGACCAGCCGCCATTGTTGAGCTGTACATCCAAAATCCATCGAACCCTTACTTCATCCGTGACCGGATCTGACTGGGTAGTGCCGCCCACCCAGGCTCTGTTTGCGGGCAGATATGGGTTTGTCCAGCTGCGTGAATTGAGTGCGATCTGCGACCATATCGGGCCGTTAATGCCTTGGGGCTGGCCGTACATTTGCGCGCTCGTTTCGCTGTGTCTGTTGTTTAGAACCGAGACGAGGTCGTAATTGTGCCCGTCTACCTCAAAGCTTGACGCGTCTATGCCCATAGAGGTCAGCGCGACAACAAGGCGCGCGTTTTCGGTGGATTGGGCGGGACTTCCCAGCCTGACCTCGCGCCTGCCGGTGGCCGGATTTAAAACCCAGCCCGCAGCCGTGTTATTGGGATTGTTCTGTTCAGGCAGTTCTCTGATCATCCCGCGGATGCGGCTTAAGTATCCCTCAAAATATCCGTCGGGTACGGCATGTCCGGCGCGAGCAAGGGCCAGAACTGTCCACTCGCCGCCCACCGTGCCAAAGTCGGGCGTGGGGATGTTGTTTGCTAAGTGTTCAAGCGCTTGGCCGATGTACCACCCGACGTCTTCAACCGGTATGGCGCCGCTAAGCGGCTCTGTGGCGAAAGCGGGCGCCAGCAGCCCAAATAACAGGGCGATCACGGCAATCAAGCTGAGCATTCTTTTTGTGAATGTTTTTTTCATAATTCACCTTCTTAGGGTAAGATTCTTTGATATTGTTTGATTTCTATGGCCGTTGCGGCTTTCCCTGTCCCATCAAAGATTAAGGGATGAGCACGGGTTACCAATAAGTCGGCAGCGCGCCGCTGTGGGCTCCGGTGTAGTTGCGCCAAGGCCGCGAGCCTCCGGAAGGCGCGCCCCCAAATGCTCTTTGCCATAAATCCTGTGTGTCGGGCGGCAGATCCTGTGTATGTACAAAAGTAACGGAAGCGGTCAAAACATTGGACGGCATGGTAAATTCAAACCGATGTGCATTGGCGGGTGCGCGAACAACCTGATATTCAAAGATCGTACTCGGCGAGGCGGGGTTTATCAGCCGGAAGGAATCCGGCAGCATTCTAAAGCCGGTGTGTGGCTGTACGGTGACCACAACCGTGTCGCCCTCCCTTGCCCAAGTCCTGTCGAATGTCGCGGTGCCGTTGTTGAGGTGAACAGGTCTGAGTTCAAACACCCTGTGCCCCGCCGCCGAAACAAACGCACAGCGTATGATTACACTGTGGGCCGGCATTGTAAATTCAAACCGGTCCCAGCCGGCAAAGTGTCCGATAAACGCCGGACGTGGGCTGAGGGGAACCGGGGCGCCAACGCCAAGCGCGGCGTTGGGATTTACCAGATACGGGAAGCCCATAGCCGTTACCAGGCCATCGTCCGGCCTTACTTCAAAAATAACCGCATCTCCCGGCCGTGCAGTTGTTTGTCCCATGCGCACGCTGCCGCCGTTCAGCTGGTCAACTCTGATAGGATGCCGTTCCGGGACAAAGCTTAAGCTGACGACCACATCGGTTCCCGGCATGATTTGAACCTGCTGTTCAGCCGCTGTGCCGCCGCCGGTGGCGGTTGCGGGCATTGTAAACTCGAAGATATTTGGCGCGGGGGTGCGGATGCCGGCGGTGGCAATGTTGGCGGTGCCGCCCAAAGCGTTTGTGAACCTCACCGACCCGGCGATCTCCCCCACAATAAAGCCGGGATCGGGCTCTGCCATAAACTGAACGGTGGCGCCCACGCTCACGTTTGTCAGTGTGCTGCTCCAAACGCCTGCGGTTCCGGCTCTCAGCCTGACACTGCCCCCGCTTACAGCGGCGGTTCTGACCGTATGGGTTGTGGCCGCGTATGAAGCAACTGCTCCGCCAAAAGCAAGTGTAAGCGCAAGCAGCAGCGAAAGCGTTCCCTTAAATGCGCGCATCTGAACTTTCCTCCTTGTGCGTTGACTGTAACTGCCCGGACATTCATCCGGTTCGTACTTGCCGTACAAAAAACGGGCAACAACCGGATATAATCCGGCTGTTGCCCGTTACTCAACATACCTAAACGACGCGCCGACACTCGCGGCTCATCTTCTACAAATCGAGTAGGTCTTCTGACTTTGCGTTTCACAGCCTGACTTCGCCTTCCCAAGCGTTCACTCAGTGGCATATGAAGCCGGCTCCGCGCTTACAGCGGCGGGTCCGTATGGGAATTTCACCCATTTCCCTGTTCTCCTCTCTTTACGAAAGGCACTCGATTCAATATTTAGTTTTATCTGTGGTTAAACCGATGTCTTTTTTACACAAGTAGCATAGCAAAAATTTCTTGTTTTGTCAATATTTTTCTCATAAATAATGTTTAGCCATCGCCGCAGGCGCGGCCATTAAAATCCGTATAATGTTCATGCCCGTCAGTGAGTATTATACTGTATACGGGATGTATACCCTACTGCGTTCTGATTGCCTCCAGCGGGCTTATCCGCATGGCCCTTACCGCGGGCAGCAGCGCTGCGGCCAGGGCCACCGCCCCGGCGAACAGAATCGCTCCCAGCGCAAGCCAGGGCGGGATGACGCTGTACAAGTCCATTTCCGCGAGTTCTATAAACGGCAGCAATCGCTGTACAAGAAAGCTCAGCCCCAAACCCAAAGCCCCGCCGAGAATGCCCACAATGGCGGCCTCTGTTAAAAATATTTTGGCGATGTCGCCAAGCTCGGTGCCAAGCACTTTGAGGATTCCTACCTCGCGGGTTCGCTCGGTAATGGACATGGTCATTGTGTTGGCCACCCCAAATGCGGAGGCGATCATAGCTACCGCACCTACTGCCCCAAGCAGCCCCTGCACCTGCCGGGCCTGGGTGTTAACCGCGTCCAGGACGTCGTTGAGCGAGTATGTGTTAAAACCCGCCTCCTGGATCACTTGTGCGACCCACTGCACGTCGCCGATCTCCCTTACTTTTACCCAAACGAGGTCGTATGTCATACCGCCGGCTTCGGCTGCGGCCCGCGCAACCCGCGCCTCCCGCGTCATGGTTTCGGGGGCCGAGGGCGGGGCGTTGGCGTCAATCCACTCCTGCAAGCGTATCATATCCAAAAAAACAGACGACATAAAGGCGCCGTTTTGTGTTGAAGAGACGCCGGCTACATTCAGCTGATAAAAATCACCGGTTTGAACCGCCCGCCCGTCCGGCCCGGCTATCTGCTCACCGGAAATGGAATTAAAGTCAAATGTCAGCCGGATATTTGCGTAAAGCGGGTCGATAAGCGGGTCTCCGTCGGCGTCAACCGCCGGGTTCCAGCTGTCGTTTGGGTTTTGAAACCGCTCGCCTAAATCTTCGGTTACCATGACTTCCGGCCTCATGCGGGCGCCCTCTGTCGGCAGCAGGCCGCGTTTGGGTATCAGCATAAAGCGGTCTGCAGTCGAAAGGTCAATCCCATAAAGATTCGCTCTTGTGTGAACATATCTTCCGCTGCGCAGGAAAGCGCTGGCCTGGATGACCGGAGTGACCGCCTCGACCGCGTCAAGGGAGCCGATGGCTTCAACCGCCCTGTCGTTGAGCAAAGAGACTGTGTCCCTGGCGGAAATATCCGGCGTCACGTGTATTTTGGTAAGGCTGCCAACCTCCGCAAGGCTTTGGTGGAACGCCCGCTCAAAACCAATGCCGATCGAAATCAACACAACGATGCACATTACGCCTATCGTCATCGAGAGTGCGGTCAGCAGTGTGCGGGTTTTCCTGCGCCAAAGGTTTACGCACCCCATCCGCAAAAGGTCGGTAAGTTTCATGTAAGCCGCCTCCCGCGGATCTTGAGCAGGTACCATATTCCGCTGCCCGTACCCAGCAAAGTCAAGAACCCCGCAAAGTAATCCGCCGCTCGCGGATTGCCAAGGTCAACTGGGCCGAAAGTGGGCGAAGGCGGAGGGGGAGGCGGCTCGGGCAGGGCGGGGGCCGGCGCGGATATGTTCAGAGGCAGCTCGATCATCTGGGAGTAAGTTTGGCCTTCGCTGTCCTCAAAATTCAGGAAAAGCGTGCCGGTGAATCCCCCGGTTTGACCGCTTATCACCTGGATATCCGCGCTTAGCGTCCCCGCCGGGATAAGGTCGCCGCCGAAGAAGCTTTCGTACATGCTGATTGCGCTGTTGTTTTCGCCGGCGGTGATCACCAGGTTGTAAAGGGTGGCCCGCCCCATATTCACAGCTGATATATTTACGGCAATCGGCGCATTGACCCGCTGTTGGCCAAAAACAATCGGTTCGTCCACCACAAGCCGCGTGGGCTGCGCCACCGAGACCATAAGCACCTGGCTGATTTCATCCGACTCGAAATGCGCGTCCACAAAACGCAGGTGAACCGTGACGGGTACCGGCCCGACCGGCGCGGCTGCGCGCGCCGAAATATTGAAGTCGATTTCGCCGGCCTCGCCGGGGTCGATACTCTGCGCGAAAGCGGTGTCGCTGTACCCCGGTGTAAGGGTCAGCGCATTGTGGTTGGCTGTTGCGATGGCGACAGCCGCCGCAACATTGTAGACGGTGTCATAATCTGAGTGGTTGATCACATAAACCCGCAGAACCGCGCTTTCACCCGCCATCAAGTGGCTTACGGGCCGGCCGTCGATTAACAGCTCGGCGCGGTTAACCACAATCGGCACCGAGACAACGCCGGGGTCAATAAATCCATCCTCAATGATAATGTGTGCGTTGAAAGTGCTTTCCCTGAGTACGCCGTTTTCTCTGTGAAGCGCGTGGAACGAGATAATTTTGACGCCGCTTGTAGCGTATGGCGAAATCCTGAAACTGAAATCCAGAGTGACTTGTGCCCCATTTGCCATATCCGCCAGGTTGCGCCCATAATTGAGGTGCTGTGTCACAAAGGGGAACTCCTCGACATCGCTTGAAATAACCGGTGTCACCGTGATATCGGTCAGCGCACCGCCCATGTTTACAACCGGGATATGCATGGTTATAAGCTCGCCCGGCCGGCCGGACGGCGTTGGGATGATTCCGCGCCCGTCGGTGGTGCCGGCCACTTGCAGCGGCCCGCCGGCAGCGGCGGCCGGTGGAAAAACTGCGGAGCCATACTCTGTGACGGTGACATGTACACCGACGATAAAAGTCACATTCTCCCAGATGTTGGCGCCAAACGCACCGTGATCCCGCCAGACGGTGGCCGAAATCGCGAAGTTGATGGGGTAGACGCTTCTTGCGGCGTGCTGTGAGATTCTAAAATCGTAGGATACGTTTACAGTGTCATTGAAACTCATATCGCGCAGCGGGCGCAGATAGCTTGCGTTTATGATGTCAAACGGCCACTCGGCCGTGATGATTGGCTCGATTGTGATGTTGGTCAGGCGGAAATTTTCGGTGGGCACTTCCTCTTGATTGACGGCTAGCGGCAACACGATTCTGACCGTGTCTCCGGGCGCGCCTCTTGGGGACTGTGCGCCGATGTCCCGCAGCACAATCAGGTTTTCGTTGCTTGGGGTATAGGCCGGCAGATCGTCGTTTGCCGCTGCAACCGGCGCTGACCCCAACATCAGGGCGAGAACAATAAGTGACGCAAATGTCTGCCGAAAGATTTTTAGTATTCGCAGTGCCCTCACCTCTTTTGTAAAATGACTGCGCTAAGAGCCTGTGGTCACGCCCCCGAGCCGGCAATTTTCCGCCATGATTCATCATTTTTTTTGTAATGCGCAAAGCATTGCTGTGAAAGAAATTCTTGCCTGGCGAAAGACCGCTTCGGCTCGTGGTCATTTCCCGCTATTGACCACAGGTTCTAAACACCGGAAACGATCCGCCCGTCCCGCATGAATATCTCTTTGTCGGTGTACTTGCGCATGTCCGGGTCGTGGGTAACAACCAAAAAAGTCGTGTTCCACTCGCGGAAAATGCGGGTCAGCAAGCGCATGACCTCATCGCCCGTCGCGGTGTCAAGATTGCCGGTGGGCTCGTCCGCGAACACGATATCCGGCCTTGTGATGATCGCCCGCGCTATGCTTGCGCGCTGCTGCTGTCCGCCCGAAAGCGCACCGGGCATGTGTGCCGCGTGGCCGGACAGCCCCACCATCTCAAGCATTTTCATAGCCAGATCGCTGCGTTCCCGCGCGGGGATGCCGCTTACGGCAAGTGGGAGCGCGACATTTTCCAATGCCGAATACTGTGGAAGCAAATTGTAAGACTGGAAGACAAAACCCACATGCGACCGCCTGAATCGAATCCGCTGGGTTTCGCTCATTGTGTCGATTCGCTTATCAAGCAAAGTTATTTCGCCGCCGGTTGGCTTTTCCAACCCGGCCAAGAGATTGAGCAGGGTGGATTTGCCGCTGCCGCTTTTGCCGGATATACACAGGAACTCACCTTTTTGGGCGGAGAAGTCTATTCCGCGAACCGCCCTGATTTGATGATCGCCTACGTAATAGTCTTTTGTGACTGCTTTGGTGAAAATTGCCTGGGTCATAACACGGCGCCCTCTGATTTTGATGGCGGAGGCAGCACATAATGCTTTGACTCGCCTGCGAGCCCAAATTTGACTTTGATGCGCGCCAGCTTGCGGGACCACGGATCGGCCAGCGCCCACAGGACGAGGAAAGTGCAAATCCCGTGGCTGAGGTCAAACAACAGCCCGGACGCCTTGACAGCCAAAACAGCCGGCCATGTGATCGGGTTTACAAAGCCGAACAGAAAATATGCGTTCATAATTGTCCCGAAGATAAAACCGCTGAACAGACCATAGAGGCACAGGCTGATAGGGGCGTGGTCGGTGACTTTTCGGGTGAACGCAATCAGATCGCCCCTGGTTGTATCCGGCGGGCAAAGGCGGTCCCACCACTTGTTTTGGAAGTATACTTTTCCGGTTTTTTTACGGAAACAGCCGGCGTTGTATAAAAGTCCCGCTATAAAAGCGATCATCCCCCAGCTGAACATCTGCCACGGTGTCCAGGGGCCTTGCCCGAACAGAAAGTTGCTGACAAAAGCGGCGAGAGAGCCGGTTATAAACCCCGCTTCCGGACCAAAAGCAATCGCCGCGATGATAATAACGGCGCTCAGCGGCCTGAAGTGAGGGATCGGGACAATCGCAAACGCGGCTCTTCCGGCCACGCCGATCGCCGCCATAACGGCGACCGGCACAAGGTCTCTCGCTTGGGGCCTGCGCTTGTCGTATACCAATACAAACGGGATGGTGGACGCCAGCAAAAAGAACAGCCCAAGCAAAACATGTGCGTTTCTGACCAGAAAATGGCGGGCGGCGTGCTCGGTCAGCTGGGTCAATGGGGGGCGGTTCGCCTCAAAGTATCCGTAAGCCACAAGCATTGCCGGCAGGACAACGCAGATTATCCCGAACGCGACAGCGGTGCGCTTGCTGTGAAAGATGTTCTGCAGCACGCGATCACCTCCTCACAGGTTATTGCGTCCGGGAAGTAGTCCCGGGCGATTTGATTGGCGGCTGTTGTGTAAAATCTGTTCCCGGCGAAAAATGTGTGCGGGGTATCCTCCGAGATGATGGTGCCGTCAAACAACAGCGCACAGCGCTTTGCGCAGGAAGCCGCGAACTCCAAATCATGTGTGACGATCAACAGCGCCATCCCGGACTTGTTCAGTTCGCGCAAAATTCCGGTCAGCCGGCGCTTGATGTACGCGTCAAGCCCTTTGGTCGGCTCGTCCATCAGCAGAGTGTCGGCGCCGCGGGTAAGCAGTTTACAGATTGCTGCCCGCTGTATTTCGCCGCCGCTCAAGTCAAAGGGGTGACGGTCGTAGAATTCATCAATTTCCAGCCGTTTGGCCCACGAGTCTACAGCATTTCGGTCACCGTCGGCGCTGTCCAGCAAATCCTCCAGCAGGGTATCCCGTGTGAACATGGACTGTGGATGTTGGGGCAGCATCGCGATTTTAGCGCTCTTGGACACTTTCACTTTGCCGCGATGTGGTTTGACAATACCGGCCAGGACTTTCAGCAGGGTGGTTTTGCCCGATCCGTTGCCGCCCAGCAGGCAGAGAATCCCTTCCTCCTCCAAAGACAAATCCAAGCCGCGCAGCACATCCGCGCCATCCGGCGTGTATCTGAACCACAGTTCCCGCCCCCTGAGTACCGGGTTTGGGCGGGTTTGGTCAGAAGGAGGGGCAAATTCGCTTGTTTGTGGTGTTTTGCCTTGCATGTATTTGCTTAGGCAGGTGCGGGCGTCGCGGATGGTCAGCGGTATCTCATTCACCGCACCCAGCTCGCTGAAAATTCTCGCGGGCGCGGGCAGGCCGAAATATATTCGCTGCCTTTCCCGGAAGCCGGCAAGCTCTTTTGCCACTTGTGCGGGTGACGAATCGGCGATTATCTGCCCGCTTTGCATGATCAGGGCTCTGTCCGCGGTGGGAAAAACGTCCTCCAGCCTGTGCTCGGTGAGCAACACAGCGACCCCCAGCTCTTTGTTGATCCGCTTTATCACGTCGAACAGCGCGCGCGCTGCGATTGGGTCGAGCATACTGGTGGGTTCATCCAAAATCAACAGGCTTGGGTTCATGACCATGATTGACGCCAGATTTACCATCTGTTTTTGCCCGCCGGAAAGCTCATGCACCGACTTTCGGAACCATGTCTCAATCCCGAAGAAACTCGCCATCTCGCTGACCCTCCGCCGGATGATGGGGGTGGGCAGTGCCATGTTCTCAAGACCGAAAGCCAGTTCGTGCCAGACAAAGTCGGTGACGATCTGATTGTCGGGGATTTGCTGCACAAACCCGATTTCCATTGCGGCGATATCCGCGTCCAGCTGGTGCAGAGGGGTGTTTCGGTAAAACACAACGCCCTCCCTGGCGCCGGCCGGGGCAAGTTCGCGCTTGGCATTGCGCAGCAAGGTGGTCTTTCCACAGCCGGACTGGCCGCAAACCACCAGATATTCGCCCTCACACATGGTAAAAGATACCTGGTCAAGTGAGCGGGAGCCGGCTCCCGGGTAAGCGAAGCTCACCTTGTCAAATTCTAACAGAACCAAGTTTTGGATCTCCTTTCGGGAATATCCGGGCATACTTGATTTTCTGTGATATCTCAAAGAAAGTGGGCAACAGCGCCATAAGCGCGAACGCGCTGTACATCACTATCCCGCTGACGCCGGTGATGATCAGGGTCATATCGGGGAAGAATTCCATCCTGCCGTGGCCGAACAACCTTGCCAGCGCACATATGCCGCTCAACAGCAAGAGCAGGCAGAGAATAACGCTGTCCCGGCTGTCAAAGCGAAAAAGGTGAAAAGTTGTCCTGCGCCGGATGCCGTACCCGCGCGCTTTCATAGAATCGGCCATCTCAACCGCGTTTTCCATACTCCAGCTCAGCAAAGCGGAGATATTTCTGACCGCGGCGTTCATTTTCGGCAAAACCCGTTTGGGCGTTTGATTCAGCATTTGCTGGGATGTACATATCTGCTCGATTTGCAACTGAATGGTAGGGATAAAACGCTGCGTCATCGTTATAAGCAAAGATGCCGACGGCGCGGCTTTACCGAACAAATAAAGGAACCTGTCGCTTGTCATCGCGATCATATAGCTGCCGGACCACACGATGATCGAGGCCAGCTGAATTCCCGATACAACACCAAACACAGTTGACTCCAACGTGACCCAGTTGTTGCCCAGCATGAACAGCAGCGTAGTACCCCTGCGGTTGAAAATCGGATTGAACAGCGACACGACAATCATCAGCAGCAGCGCGAAGCGCAGTGACTTCCAAAGCGCGCACCCCCCGCCCAAGACTGCCAGGTAAAGGCAGGCGCAGACAAATGAGACGGACACGATAACCGGGTGGTGGCAGGCCAGAGTGAAGCCGATTGCCCCGATATAGAAGAGTAAGATACAAGCCGGGTGCACCGTCTGCGCGTAAATTCTCCTCATCCGCCGGTTATCCGAGCCAGTCCTGCCCGAGGTCCCTGCCCAAATCGGTGGTGTAATGCAGTTCAATCATATCGCCGGGGCTGAGGACATAGTTGGCGACGCCGAAATTGGGGAACCAGTCGTTTACGCTGTACATCCACCCGCTGAGCGCACCGCCGTCAAATTCAAACAGGCCGTTTACGCCTTCGATGTAAACGCCGAAAGTTGTTCCGCGGGAGGATATGTTGATTCCGTGACTTCGCGCGGCTTGGCGCAGCACATCATAAACGGTGTCCCCGGCGCTGATCTCAAAAGGCGACGGCGGAAGGATTACGCCGCTGGGCGGGATATGGCGGGCCCATCTGTCGGTATAATGGATACTGGCCACAAAGGTATCCGCGCGGATTTGCAATGTAACCGCGCTGCCCTGGGACTGCGCGGGCTGCTCATCATCGCTGTTGCCGGGGTTTTCACCGCTTGCTGCCTCCGTATCTTGGCCGGTTTGCCCGTTTTGGGCGCCGCCCTGTGTGCCCGGACTGCCTGCCGCGGTGTCATTTTGTGTTTGAGATCCGCCGTTTTGGGGCGGCTGGCCTTCTGCCTGAGCCGGCCCCTGGGCGTCGGTCACCAACCTTTCCTGCATCCGGGCGAATAAGCCGGCGGGTTCTTCTTCCGCGGCCCTTTCCTCTTCTTGAGAGCGCTGCTCTATCCGCCCGTCGGGTGTGAGGACATCAACGTCAAGCACTGTGTTTGCGCTCGTCGATCCGGGGTTTGCGGCTGCACATGCCGTAAGGGAAAATACGAGCGCTATACACAATATAATTGCCACATACTTTTTCATAGCTGTAATCATTCCTCTCGTTGTTTTGGCGCTACTTTACGGTCAGCGCTTCGACTTTGGGCTTTTGCGATTCCTGCGCTTTGACGCTTTGGTTTTGTCTGCCGCCGTGAGTGGGGAGAAATACATCACCTTTCTTTTTTTCGCTGTGGGCAGGGAACTTCGGGGCGGCGCTTTGCTTTTTTATACCTCCAGGTGAAGGCATCCCGGCCTTGTCTTGCCGGCGAAGATATTGCCTGCCGACAAAGATTACAAGCGCGGCCGGGGGCAGTAAAATCCAGCTGTCGGAAAAGATAAAGTGCAAGCCCCCCCATAAAGCAGCAATAAGGCCTGTGAGGATGAGTGCGAGGCCATATAAGTTGCGCGCGGTGGCTTTGTGTATGTCTCGCATGGTTTCCCTCCCAATTCGAGCTTATCGCGGAAAACTATGAGGATCTTAAAGTCAGCGGGCCGTCGGACACAACAATGTACCCGCCTGTGGAAGTTGTGAAATGAATGTAATTGCTGCTGTCTACCCGGGCGTCCGTGACGCTTATACGAGCTACGTTGTTTCTATCCGGGTTATAGCGGTAAAAATGCAGATTGCCGCGGTTTATGCTGCCAACCCTTGCGGATATCTCCACCGGAACCGGGAAGTGGTCTTGCTCGGCGAGAATAACTACGGATGTGTTTGTGTAGAAAGTATCGAATATCCTCTGAATCCTTGCCGTGTTTTCAGTTTTACTGTACACACCGAGACTGATCGGCTCCAAAGTATAGTCCGCGATTTCCGGCCTGAGCGTCAGGCGGCCAACAACCACTTCACCGAGCATTGTTTCAAATATTACCGCGAAATGACCGATTCCGGCGGCCGCGTTAAGGGATTGTGGCGAGACAGATTCGTACCCTCTCAATACCACAGGAGTACCCCTGTCGCCAAGCCGCACAGCGTTGAGCAATACTTCCCGGGGCACCGGCCCGCTGAGCGTGACTGTATCACCGGGCAGGGGGGAGATATTTGCTGTCAAAGGCGGGGGTGGCTGCTCGTTTTCTTCACGCAGGATATTTTGAACGCGCCCGGTTGTGCCGCCGCGCTGTGGCACATATGCCACAACGGCAGCGGTTATTGCCCTTCCGCTCCTGCCCTGTGTCCGGGCGGTGATTATGCTCTCACCCGCCCGCAGGGCGGTAATGTTGCCGGCATATCCGTCCACAGACGCCACACTTACCCGGGACGATGTCCACACAACATCTGTGTGATCGGCATTTTCAGGGAATACGCGATACGCCAGTGTCAGTTCGTCATCCAGCGCGATCGTGATCTGCTGGCTGCCGGATGAAATGCTGCGGTTGCCGTAGAGAATCTCAATTCTGGCCGGCGGAATATCCGGGGCAGAAGCGTGCGCAGCGAAAGGGAGGACGGTGAGCGATATCGCCAGAGCCATAAATAACGCCGGAAATTTTCGGCTTCTTTTCATAAACGGCAGACCCTCCTCAATATGTGTTTAGGATATTTCCATACAAGCATCAACCTGATTGTTTGGCTGTCGCGCCGGCGGCAGCGGGGGCTTATTTTCCCAGCCCTTGACCGCGGTGTTATAATAGACCTCTTTCATATCCTTGCCCAGCGACGTTACAAAGTTGCAGTCGGGCCTGCGGTAGCGAATCTTGCTCTTTTTGGTGTCGGTGTAAATCAGCTGCCCCGCTTTATCTACCGGGCACTTAAGGATTGTCCAAATTCTTATAAAGCCGCCCCAGTGCAGTTGGTCTCCGCGTGTCAGCAGCTCGACCACAACTTCTTTAAAGCTGTCCAGCACAGTTTCCACCGTCTCGGGGGGTATTCCCGTTTTTTCGGCTATTTGGTTGCGAAGGCCTTTTTTGTCCATGCCAGTGTTTTCTCCATTTCGCCAATCGTCAAAAAAAGACAACAACCGGATACAATCCGGTTGTTGCCCGTTAATCAACAAACCCTATGAGATACGACTATCCTCGCGCGTATCGCCATCAAATCAAGCAGGTATTCTGACTCACACATCAACACACGACTTCGCCTTCCCAAGCATTCGCTCAGTGACATAATAAAGCCGGCTCCATGTTCACAGCGGCGGGTCCGTATGGGATTCTCACCCATTTCCCTGTTTTCCTTTCTTGCGAAAGGCACTTGATTTGGTTTTAACTTTTATGTAGGTTCAAACACCGGCAGATGATCTGATTTGAGTAAGCGCTGAACCTCTAAAACTGATTGTATCATATCAGATTCAGCCAATGTTGTCAATATATTTCCCGATGGGGATCGCGTTGGTATTGCCGGATTTTTCAAGAAAAAGCATACTATTCGCTGTAGCTGAGCGAGTTGTGATACAATATCTGTCGGGCGCATGCATTCTGTACCTGCCGGAAATCTTTGTGCAGGTTGCGTATAATGTCAAGTGAAAAATATCAGATACTCCAAAGATTACGAAAAGATAGAATTACGCTTGACAAATAGCGGCTCAATGCTCATAATGTGGGGCGGCTGCAAAACAATGACGCTTTAAGCCGTGAAACACCATCAGCAAAAAAGCAATCTTAAAATTATGATTAATCTGTAAAACTTAATTAAACACAAAAAATGATGAGGTGCCTGGAATGGGGAAGAAAAGAATGTTTTACGATGTGCGTTTTGGTGTACACCCGATCAACTGGTGCAATGACGACGTAGATTACCTGGGTGATCATTATTCGTTTGAGGACATCATCGACCAGGCCTCTCAGGCCGGGTATGAGGGCATTGAGCTTGGACGAAAATTTCCGCGTGACCCCAAGGTGCTGCGAAAAGCGATGGCCCGGCGCAACCTTGTGCTCACCACCGGCTGGTGCGACACCATGTTCGCCTGCGCCGAGCTGCGGGATAAGTATTTTGAAGAGCTCAAAGAAAAGGTAAATTTTTTTGAGCAGATGGGCTGCGGCTTGGTAGTTGCCGCCGAAGGTACAAACTCATCCTGTTGGGACCCGCGCGAATACCGCGGCCGCAAGGGCGTAAAAAAGCTAAGTGACGAAGAGTGGAAACGATTTGCCGACGGGCTCAGCGAAGCCGGGCAGTTTTGCCGCGACAAATCCATCAAGCTGGTCTACCATGTACACACCGGCACTGTGGTTGAAACTTACCAGGAGACCCAAAAACTGATGGAAATGACCGACCCGAACAGCGTATTCCTGCTGGCTGACACCGGGCATCTGAGCTACTGTGACGTGGATCTCGTAAAATTTTACAATGACTTTGCGCCGCGCATCAAATATGTGCACCTCAAGGACCTGCGGCCGGTTGTCATGAAAACGGTAAAGGCTGCGGAACTTGACTTTAATGAAGCGGTGGCTGTGAATATGTTTACCGTACCCGGTGACGGTTATGTGGATTTCCCGGCGGTGCTGGAGGCCCTTGCAAAAAATGACTATCAAGGGTGGATGATCGTGGAAGCCGAGCAGTATCTCAATACGCCCGACGCTTTGACTTTTGCGAAAATGGCGCGGCAATACCTGCGTGAAATTACCGGGATGTGATTGGCGCTCTCGATGGTCAAGCGCGGTATCCCGCCGATTTGCGGATAAAGACAGAATAAAAGTGAGGTGGCGGTCATGCCCACTTGGAACCCGTGGCACGGCTGTCACAAAATCAGCGATGGCTGTAAAAATTGTTACGTTTACTGCACCGACGCAAAATACGACAAAGACAGCGCGGTTGTCAAAAAGAACGCGGCGTTTGACCTGCCCATTCGTAAAAACCGCGCCGGGGGATATAAGCTGCAAGACGACGACGTCATCTATACCTGCTTTACCTCCGATTTCTTTCTCCCCGACGCCGACGAGTGGCGGCCGGATATCTGGAAGATGATCCGCGCGCGCGGCGACTTGCGCTTTTTGATTATCACCAAGCGGATAGACCGCTTTCGTGTGGGGCTGCCGGAAGACTGGGGGGATGGGTACGAGAACGTCTGTATCTGCGCAACCGCCGAAAATCAGGATCGGGCCGATTATCGCCTGCCTATCTTAATCCGTGAGCCGGTCAGGCACAAGATGATTGTCTGCTCGCCCTTGCTTGGGCCGATTGACCTTGCGCCCTATCTTTCCCCCGCCATCGAAAAGGTAATCGCGGGCGGGGAGTCAGGCAGTGGGGCGAGAGTATGCAGCTACGACTGGATACTGGCAATCCGCGAGCAGTGCAGGGCCGCCGGGCTGCCCTTTCACTTCGAACAGACCGGCGCGCGCTTTCAAAAAGATGGAAAAATCTACTGTATTCCGCGCAAACATCAACACGCACAGGCGAGGAAAGCGAACATCGACTTGAAGCTGTAGAGCCTTTAATAAAGCCAAAAAGCAGAGCCATTGAAAAGTCAAAGGCTCTGCTTTTTGCTTGTAATCGCGGTTACTTGCTTTTGTCCGGAGGGGTTAAATCCAGCACCCGCGTTGCGACCTGGCCGCAAAAAGCCCGGTCGTGTTCGACAAAGAGCATGGTCGGTTTGTAGGCCGTGAGCAAATCTTCAATTTGAATCCGCGAGTAAAGGTCGATGTAATTGAGCGGCTCGTCCCAGATGTACAGGTGGGCCTGCTGACAAAGGCTGGCGGCGAGCAGCACTTTTTTCTTTTGCCCGGCGCTGTAGTCGCCCATATCTTTCTCGAACTGTGCGCGTGAGAAGTCGAGCTTGCGCAGGATTGACTTGAACAGCGGCTGATCGATTTCCAGACGCCGGGTATAGCCGTTCAAATCCCCCGCAAGGAAGGACGCGTCCTGAGGCAGGTAAGAGATGATCAGGCGGCTGCTGACGGATACTTTGCCGGTATAAGGGATATCCTGGCCGAGAATCAGCTTTAACAGGCTGCTTTTGCCGCAGCCGTTGCCGCCCACAATGGCCAGCCGCTCGCCCTGCTCAAGCGAGAAACGCAGGTCATGCACGACCTGTCTGTCTCCAAAAGAGATGGCGACGTTTTCGAGCGAGAGCAGGCGGGAGGCGTGATAGCGCAGCGGATGAATTTTGAGCTCTTCTGGCGTTTCGATGTTTTTGAGCAGCCTGGAACTTTCCTGCACCGCGTTTTGGCGGCGGGCTTCGGTGACTTTTGAGCGCTTCATCATTTTGGCCGACTTGTGGCCGATATGGCCCTTGTCCGCGCTCAGACCGGATTTTAGCGGCGCGTTTTTGCTCTTTTCCACCTTGTCCGACCAGCGGGCGGTGCGGGCGGCCGAATCTTTCAGCCGGTCGATTTCTTTTTCCAGCCGCTCGTTTTGCGCCAGTTCAAAGGCGTCTTTGCGCTTCTTTTGATCCCACCAGACGCTGAAGCTGCCGCTCATCACCTCGATGTCACACTTGTTGATCGAAAGGATGTGATCCACGCAGTCGTCTAAAAACGCGCGGTCGTGTGAGACCAGGATGAATCCGGATTTGCCGTGCAAATAGCGGGCTACCGTCCGGCGGGCGGCCATGTCCAGGTGGTTGGTCGGCTCGTCAATCAATAAAAACGCGTTTTCGCGCAGGAATAACCCGGCCAGCAGCGCTTTTGTCTGCTCGCCGCTTGAGAGGGTTTCGAACGGACGGCAGAGTACGCCCTCATCCACGTTTAGCTTTGAGAGTTCTTTTTGAATCTGCCAGAACTGCGCGTCCGGCGCGACACGGTACATGACCTTGTCTGTGCTGGCGCAGGGGTCGTCCACCGTGAACGGAAAATACTCAAAGCCCACGCTGGCCGTGATGTTGCCGGAATACTCGTAACTCCCCATCAACAGCTTTAGGAAAGTCGTCTTCCCCCGCCCGTTCCGCCCGCAAAAGCCCAGTTTCCAGCCGGTGTCGACTTGAAAAGATACGTCGGTAAAAACAGGATCGCAGCTGCCTTCGTAGGCGAAGCTTAGGTTTGACACGTTGATAAGCGACATAAAAATATCCTTCCCCATGCCGGAAAAGGAAAATAAGCGCAGATAAAGAGACAGGGCTTACGCCCGCTCTGCCATGAATGCGCGAATCCAATTCCAACACGAACATGCCCGTTGCTGCCGGGCATTTGGTGACTGCGTTGGTTAATCGGATTAGCGAATCATTCTTACACCTCACTTTGTTAAGCACAGTATAACGAATCCCGGCGGAAAATACAAGGGGTTTGTGACTTTGGCCATAGATATGGATAAGACACGAAATGTTGATGCCGTACCGTACCGGCCCGATGGGCTCGCGGGTGAGCAGGACAAACAGGCCCACCCGGCGTAAACTCCTTCAAAGGCGGGTTCACGGCACAGCCCGCATTATAGCGGGCTTATTATTCTAAAAGCTCAAGCAGCTTTCGAGATTTGATCAGCGCGTACGCCGCCTCGATGTCGGGGGTAATCGGCCGGTCTTTATCGTAAAATGACAAATGCTCGCGGACGAGCGCAAACGCCTCCCCAGTGACTTTGCCCAGCGGCAGGCCTTTGCGGTAGTCGAGCGCTTGAGCGGCGTGCATCATCTCAATCGCGAAAATGTAACGCAGTGTGTCGAGAATTTTGCGCACCCGCTGCACCGCGTAGGGCGCGTTTGTGTGCCTGTCCTCAATATCCCCGGCTATGGGCAGGCCGTCTACTGAAGACGGGTTGGAAAGATGCCGGATCTCGGAATCCAGTGCGGCAAATGTTTTTTGTAGAGTCGAGAAACAAATGGTGGAGGGATTCGGCGTCAAAAAGCGGCTGAGGCCGCTAAAGTCGGGGTCAGACAGCTTGATTGTCCGCAGGCAGGAGCTTTTTGAGACGTGTGAGAGCGCGACGGCCAGCATTTCAAATCCCAACACCCAGACCAGCGGCTCGTAGTTGGCACAGGAGAAGAAGTTTTCCAGCTCGGGAAGATAACAGGGGTTGTCATCGGTCGAGTTGAGCTGAATGCCGAGCAGCTGTTCGGTGTAGTCGATCGCGTGCCAGGCCGATCCGTGAATCTGCGCGACCCCCCGAAAGCTGAGCGGGTCCTGAAGCGCTTTGCCAGGTGTTGGCCGGTATATGTAGCTGCCCTCGATCATCTGGGTGATTCGCCGGGCGGTTTCAACCTGGAACCGGTAAGGCCGGACTTTGTGGGTGCCGGGCAAAAGCGGCGAAGTGTTGCCGCCCAGCCCCTCAAGCGACATAGAGTAGACGATATCAGCCATCAGCATAAACTCTTTGAGTTCGTAAAGCGTCACGGCGCCCTGTCCGGCGGCCAGGCCGTTGTTTGCCACAATGCACAGGCCGTCTTTTGGCCCGAGCACGATCGGCCTGAGCCCCGCCTGGCGAAGCGCCTCGCCGGCAGGCATGGTTGATCCGTTATACCGCACTTGGCCCTCGCCGATCATAGCCAGCCCGATAAAAGCGTTGCAGCCGACGTCCGCTTGCCCGACCGATCCGCGCTCGGGCAGAAGCGGGTGGATTCCTGCGTTGAGCATGTCGGCGTACATCTTTGCAAGCTCGGGGGCAACGCCGGTTGTGTTTGCCAACAGCGTGTTCAGCCGGGTCAACATAACCGCGCGCGTTTCTTCGTCGCTGATGTAAGGCGATATTCCGACACAGTGGGCGTAAACCAAATTTGTGTTGTATTCTTCAAAGAAAGTTTTGCAGACTTTAACGTCTTTGTTCCAGCCAACACCGACGGTAAACCCGTAGATTGGACATTCTTTTTCGGCCATCGCGTAGATTGCTTTGCGCGTCTCGATCAGCGCTTCGTATACTTGTGGGTCAATATACACCTTGCGGCCATCTCTCGCCACCTGACGCACATTATTGAGCGACATCACATGACCTGTCAGCACCAGAGCATCCAACCAATCATCTCTCCTTTTTCACATCCGGTGAACAGATTTTAGCAAAATCCGACAAGGATGTCAACGCCGCGACTATCCCCGCGCCGGATGTAAATTCACGAACTTTGGATTGTATACACCCTGTGCTTGTGTTACAATACTCATTGAAACACGCAGACATTGTTTGGAGGGGAATATTTTGAGCCGGTTCTTATCGAAATCAGCGGCAAGCGTCAAACCGTACACGCCGGGCGAGCAGCCGCGCGGGCAGACGTTCATCAAACTCAACACCAACGAAAACCCGTATCCGCCGCCGCCCAGTGTTTTAGAGGCTATTTCGGCTGTCCGCGCCGGGGATTTCCGGCTTTACCCCGACCCTGCATCCACCGAGTTTCGCAATGTGGTGGCCGAGCGCTACAAAGTAAGGCCGGAACAGGTTTTTGCCGGCTGTGGCTCAGATGAGGTGCTGGCTTTTGCGTTCATGGCATTTTTCGACCGGGGGGACCGCGTTTGTTTCCCCGACGTCACCTATGGTTTTTACAGCGTTTACGCGAATTTGTTTGGGCTGGAAAAAGTCGAGATCCCGCTCGGCGGCGACTACGCGATCAACATTGCCGACTACTTTGGGCTTGACTGCAATATTTTTATCGCCAACCCGAATGCGCCGACCGGGCTTGCCCTTTCGCGGGATCAAATTGAGGCCATACTCAAAGCAAACCCGGATCGGCTGCTGGTAGTGGACGAAGCGTATATCGACTTTTCAGATGTGCAGTCCAGTGTGGAACTGATTGACAAATACGACAACCTGTTGGTGGTGCAGACTTTTTCAAAAAGCCGCAGTCTGGCCGGAATGCGCCTTGGCCTCGGGTTTGGCCACCCCGAACTGATGGCGGCGCTTGAGCGGATCAAGTTTTCGTTCAGCCCGTACAACATCGACCGGGCGGCGCTGGCCGGCGGGGTTGCGTCCATCAAAGAGCGCGAATACACCGACGCAAAGATTAGGCAGATTATACTCACCCGCGCACAAACGATCAAAGCGCTCGAAGCGGCCGGGTACGAGATTTTGCCCTCCGGCGCAAACTTTATTTTCCTCAAAGGCGCCCTGCCCGGCGCGCAGCTGTGCGCCAAGCTGCGGGAAGATGGGATACTGGTCAGACACTTCGACGGGCCGCGAACCAAAGATTATCTGCGCATTACAATCGGCTTGGACAGCGAGATGGACGCGTTAATCGACTGTATGGTGAGATATACGAAAGGGTAGGCCGCAAAGCCACAAAAAAACCGGCAGCGACGCACGCTGCCGGTTTTTTAGCGCCCTGTCGGCGACCATGACCCCGGTTAATCCTAAGAGGGGAGGTAGCCGCCTGATCGCCGTGCTGTCTTCTGTTCGTGCAGGTAGCGCTTTGCGTCCTTGAAGAAGCTGGCGATAATCAGTATAAAGACAATGCCGATCGGGAAAGCCGCGATGATCGAGACCGACTGGAGTGAGTTGATCGAGTTTTCGGCAAAGATCAGCCCTACGGGGAAAATGATAAAGACCATCGCCCAGAATGCCCGGACCACGCGGGAGGATTCCTGTTCCTGCGGCAGGCTTTTGTATGAGTATTTCGAGACGACCAGGGTGAGTGAGTCAAAGGTGGTCGAGTAAAAGAGTACCAGCATAACGAACAGGGTCACCAGCAAAAGTTCGGTGAAGGGCAGGGTTTCGAAGATTTGGATGATGCCCAGGTTAATGTCGTAACCGTCAGCCACCATCCCGATCATGTCGACATTGCCGGCCATTTGTTGGGACAGCCCGTAATTGCCGAAGATGATAAACGAAAGGTAGGTACCGGCCAGCCCGTAGCCATAAGTGCCAAGCACGACGTTCTTGATGGTTCGCCCGGCGCTGATCATCCCGATAAAGAACGGGGTAGCCACACACCAGGCCATCCAGTAAGCCCAGTAGAAGACGGTCCAGTCCTGGACAAATCCGGTCACCCCGTCACCCGAAGCGCGCAGAGGGTCCATCCAGGTGGCAAGCCCGATAAAGTTTTGGGCGAGGTTGCCGATTGCGGTGACGCCGGTCTCGATGATATACCGTGTTTCGCCGCCCGCGAGCAGGAAGTAGGCCAGCATGGCGAAAAAGAGGATGGTACAGTACCCGGCCGCCTTGACAATCCCTTTCATCCCGCTGAGAACGGTGATGGTGTATACGATCGCGATGCAAATGAGGACCCCTATGGTCAGCGTGGCGCTGAGCGGTACACCGGTCACCCGGCTGAAAGCGGCGGCCAACAGTGGGGTGGCCAGTGAAAATGTGGTGGCCGTACCCGCAATCAGCGCACAGATCGCGATAAAGTCGATTGCTTTTCCGGCCAGGCCGTCTACCCGGC
Organism: Oscillospiraceae bacterium; assembly: GCA_009784625.1. Classification (GTDB taxonomy): domain Bacteria; phylum Bacillota; class Clostridia; order Oscillospirales; family Ruminococcaceae; genus WRAV01. Next base: position 54,069 of record WRBI01000004.1, read on the forward strand.
TGCCGAGCAGCGGGCGGCAGGCCTCTGAAAACTTTTGCTTTTGGCGCTTTCGCACATGCAGCATAAACCCAAACGAAAGCGAAAGCATCACGTAAAACCCCCAGGGAATCGGCCCCCAGTGAAAGAGCGGGAAAGTCGAGGCCCACTCCTGAATGCCGCCCAGCTCTTCAATTCGCGCCTCACCCGCGTAGAGCGCCCACTCGATGAAAGAGTAGAAGATCAGGTCGGCGGCAAAAACGCCGGTAAAGATAAGCGTCGCCCACTTGTAGTCGGAGTAGCGGGGCTTGTCCAAGCTGCCAAGGCGGATCTGTCCGTAGGGCGAAAAGGCGATGTACAGTGTGACCAGTAAAATCCCGAAGCCCAATAGAATGTAAAAGACGCCGAGTTCGTTCCCTAAAAAGTTGCGGATGGCGTCGGTCAGCTCAGTTGAGCGCTCTGGGTGGATGAGAAATACAACGCACAGCGCCAAAACAACAATCAGGGGCAGGCCGATCAACGGCAGGTCCAGTTTGGGTATTAAACTCTTTAAGGTTTCTTTCTTTTCCACGATGTCATGTCCTTTCTCGATGTCAAACGCTTGCGCACACGGGTGGATTTAGGCTCTCACATGTGTCGGCAAGGCGGATGGCATGTTTGTAAAACCGTTTGGCGTAGCGGTATTGGCGCATCGCGTACTCGCTGTAGCTGACGCCCACTTTTTCTTTGTATTCGCACCAGACTGTCCAGAGAAAACCGGCGGCCGCGGCGTAGGTATACACTTTAAACCGGTCGATCGGCTGGGCTTGCCCGCCGAAGTATATGTCGATGGCGTGGTCGACCTCTTCTTTCGAAAAATCGGCGTAAAGGCAGAACATGGCCACATCTGCGTGTGCTTCGCTCATCCCCGCGTACTCCCAGTCGATCAAGTACAGCCGGCCGCCGACGAACAAAAAGTTGTCATGTACCGGGTCGGCGTGACAAAGGGTGTACTCGCCCGCGGTGCAGTCAAGGGTGGCGAGCAGGTCAGTGACATTGCGCCGAACCTCGTCGTAGTCGCCAAAAGAGGACTCACCCCCGCGCAGCCCCTCGTACCGCTCGATCTTTTCCATAATATTGAACTCGTGCGGAACTTCCAGTTTCATTTGGTGTAGTTTCTGTAAATGTTTCATGCAGGCAGTCACGTCGCTTAGGCTGCGCGGGTCACACATCCGCGCGTTTTCTAAGTAAATCGAGATCTTGTAACCATCCTTGGGTGAGATGTAGACAATCTCTTCAGCTATCCCTTTTTCAGCCAGGGCGTTGTAGACGGCGGCCTCCTGCGCGCGGTTGGTCAGCTCGTTGCTGCCTTCACCGGGCACCCGGAGAAGGTAGGGGTTATCATCTACCGAAAAGCGCATCAGCCGGTTGGTCATCCCCTTAAACAGCCGGGAGATATCGGTGATGTTTTCAGGATGTGTGCCAAATACTTTGCTGATCAGGTCAATCCGTTTTGAGCGCAGGTCTTGTGATTCGCTGTCCAGCTCGCGCAGCTGCTCATAGGTGTTGATCGCGTAAGTGGACTGCCCCTGCATCACCCGGGCGTAGACGATCATTTTGTTTCCGCTCAGCAGCGCTTTTTCCCAGGTTGATTTCAGGTATTTGCGCTGGCCAGACATCGTCTTGATCCGCTTCTTCGCCTTTGCCGCGTCCGACTCCAATAGATAGCACAGGCCGACCATTGAGTTGCCGCCGTGCTCGTCTTCGGTGTAGACCAGTTCAAGTTTGCGGTTGAGCCGCAGATAGCTCTCATCGTCTATGTAGTCAGAGATCGCGTACCATGAAAAGTACTCATTTTTGTGGAAAGGGTTGCGGGCAAACCAGATGTTGGTGGGTACGATGTAGCAGTTCGACAGGTTTTCAACAGCCAGGCTGAGCGAGTGCAGGGTGTCCCGGCGGGCGTATTCGTGGTCATAAATCAGCGCGACGCCATACTTGTCGATCAAATAGTCGAACTTTTCGGCCATAAACCCGGTGACCACTACAATGTCGGTGATCCCCACTTCGTGCAATTGTTTGATGATTCGCTCGATCAGCGCTTCGTCACTGATTTTTAAAAGACCCTTTGGCATTTTCGTAATCGGTATCATTCGCAGGCCGATCCCCGCGGCTAAGATGATTGCGCGGCGCGGCTTTGAAGTTTCCAGGTGTTTTTTTGCCTTGTCGGTGGTGTTGTAACCCTCGTCAATATATCCCTCTTCGTCCAGCTTTTTGAGGGATGAACTGACCAGCCCGATCGAGTAGCCGGTCCGCGCGGCGATCTCCCTTTGGCCGGTATAACCAAAATTGACAAGGATTGAGAGCACAATCCAATCTCTCTTGTTCATACAATATCAAATCCTTTCGTTCACGAATTGATTTTTTCATAATATGACAATTATTATATATCGTGAAAAAAGATATGTCAACACACTTTATAGATTGTTCAGCAATAAGTTCCGGTTTTCTGATATATAAAATCATGGTATAATGTTCACTGACAGGCATGAACATTATACGGATTTTAATGGCCGCGCCTACGGCGATGGCCAACTATACCATGACTATACGCATGGTATAATGTTCACTGAAAAGCTTAGATGTACCAACGCTTGTGCTTATACATATAATCTCAAGCCGAAGGGGGCGTATACAGGGTGATTTCCGGAAAGTCCAAGACAAGTCAGCGAGCGGACATTCCCACTACCGCGGCCAGACCAAGCCGCTTCAAAAAACTTCTGCTGAATGTTGCGGGATTTACCGCCCTTGCGTTGGGGACACTCGGGATTTTTCTGCCGCTTTTGCCGACCACGCCGTTTGTTTTACTTGCTGTTATATGTTTTTCGACCGCTAACCCGGGCATGGCCGCCCGGCTGCGCAAAAGCCGATTGTTTGGCGGCTACCTTGAGAACTGGTATATGGGTACTGGGGTCAGCCGCGCTTATAAAATCAAAGTAATCCTGTTTTTGTGGGCCGGAATCGGAAGCTCGATTTACATAGTGCAGCCGGTTTGGCTGATGGCGCTGCTTGGACTGATTGGCGTCTGTGTCACCGTGCACATACTCTCGCTAAAAACCAAGCGTCCGCCTGCGTAGCGAACACGTGTGTTGAGCGTGCAAAATGCACCTGAAAGCGAAGCGTATTTTTGAATAACAAAACGGACACCTTCAAAGTGTCCGTTTGTCTCGTAATTACACGATTTTCCCGATATGCACACAACTCCCTCATTATCAGTACATTCAGGTATGCAACGCTGAACGCCCAGGATTCGCTGTCACTCATGTAAAAGCGGCTGAAATGTGTTTGCGATTTGCTGCCTGTTCAGATGATCGAGGATGATCCGGGCAAGTCCATCCCAGTCACTTGGGGAGAGGGCCGGCTTGCCGGGGATATGCAAATCCAGATCGGTGGCAACGGCGAGCAGGGTGTTCGGGTCGCTGGCCGGCTTGCCTGTGCGCACAACTTCGATTTTCGGGTAGCGCAAATCTTTGCCGCCCTCAAGCAAGATCAGGTCAGCCCGAGAAAAAAGAGGGGTGAAAAAGTCGGGGGTTGTTTCGGGCTGGGTGGCTGTGGCCATATACCGCCTGGGCGAGTAAACGCCCACCCCAAACGCGCCCGCGCGGCGCAGGCGGTCACTGTCTGTCCCCGGAATATCGGGGTCAAAGTCATGGCCGTCGTGCTTGATGGCCGCCACCCGCAGCCCCTGCGCTTTTAAGAGGGGGATCACACCGGCCAACAGCGTGGTTTTGCCCGCGTTCTTCAGCCCGCAGATCGCGACAACCGGCGGGCCATCCACCCGGCGGACAAGCTCGGCGTACGCGCGCGGGGTGTTCACACCGCGCAGCATCTCATCCGGGAATGCGCTGTGCGCAAGCGGCACATACCGCACCCGCAGTTTGTCGAACGCGTCGATGATTTTGTAGTTGCCGGTTTTGATCTGCGCTTCAAAAACGTTGCATACCCCCCGGCCATAAATGGCACAGAGCGGCTGCATCCGGCCATCCCGGGTGACCAGGATAAAGATATCGTAGTGCTCGTCCAGCCAGCCGGCCATATACTGCGCCAGCTCTTTCCGGAAGAGGGGGGCGTCACAGCTGACCGCCAGAAGGTAATCCGACCGGCTCACCCGCAGGGCTGAGAGGATCCCATTGATCGGGCCGCAATCGGGGTAAAGGTCTGGTATAATGTCAAGCCCCAAGCCGGTATACGCATCCGGATAGTCAACCGAGAGCAGGACTTCGTCCATTTCTGCCAGTTGGTCGGCGACGTGCGCGACCATCGGTTTGCCTTGCAAGGGCAGAAAAGCTTTGTTTTCGCCCATCCGCCGGCTTTTTCCGCCGGCCAGGATGACCGCGCCGAGACTGTGCGCACTTTGCATGAACCTGCCCCCTGCTTCAGATGATGTAAACCGCGACACAATCACCTTTGAGAGCGCTTGTTCCGGGTAAAATCTCTACCAGGCAGTTGCAGCCGACCAGCGAGCGCAATTGCCCGGATGAATGCCCGCCCTGTAAGGTGACCCCGCCGTTTTCCAGCCGCCCCCGGACAAATCGGCGGGTGGGGGTCTCTTTGTTGTAAGGCATTGCCATCACGGCCTGCGCTTTGAGAGGCAGGAGAGAGTGGTCTCCGCTGATTGCCGCGAGCAAAGGGCGCGCCAGCAGCTCAAACGTAGCGGCGGCGGCGAACGGGTTGCCCGAAAGGGAGAGGACCGGCTTGCCCCCGACCCGGGAGAACATGGCCGGGGTGCCCGGTTTGATCTTGACCCGGTGGAAGATCCGCTCGGCGCCGAGCAGTGGCATGACTTCGTGGAAAATATCCTTTTCGCCGACCGACACCCCGCCGGTAGTGATCATCAGGTCGGCCGATTCCAGCCCGGCGCGGATGGCGTCCGCCGCCGCGTTGGGGTCGTCCCCGGTCTGGGCGGTATATACCGGCCGATAGCCCAGTTCGGTCAGCCGGGCGTAGAGCATATCCAAATTGCTTGAGTAGATTTTTCCGGGCGGGAGCGACACGCCCGGCTGTGCGTCAAACAGCTCGTCCCCGGTGGTCAGCAGCGCGACTTTGGCTTTTGGGCGGGCAGTGATATGGGTCACACCGGCGCTGGCCAGAACCCCCAAAGTAGCGGCGGTCAGCTTTGTACCGGTTGGAAGAAGCAGGCTGCCCGCGCGAAAATCTTCCCCGCGAAAGCAAAAGTTCTGGTGGTGTTTCAGCTGCCTGTAAATGGCCACGGTTTGCTCACCCAAGTCGGTGTCCTCCTGTCGGATGACACAGTCCGCCCTCGGCGGGAGCATGGCGCCTGTCATAATCCGCACCGCCTGCCCGGATTCTACCGCCCGGCCGGGGACGTCGCCCGCGTAGAGCTTATCGACTACGCGCAGAAAAACGGGGGTATCCTGCCCGGCACCTGTAGTATCCTCCGCCCGCAGGGCATAGCCGTCCAGCGGGGAGCGGTCAAAGGGCGGCTGGTCGATGGGTGCATAAATATCTTCGGCCAGCAACAGCCCTCCGGTCTCGCGCAAAGGCAGGGTAGCCCGGCCGGTCAAAGCCTGCGTGCCTGCGATCAACGCGCAGGCCTGTTCGAGTTCGATCTCAGACCGCCAGGTGTTCATTGGGGTGATCCTCCCTGTCGGCGTCAAAAGACAAACTCGCCGAAGAAATCTGAGTAGTCGACTTTAAACAGCGGCTTCTTGATCTTTGAGACGTCGATCTTTTCGCGGATGAGCTGGGTGAGGATTCCCGCGTAGGAGAGGTCCCCCTGTACGATCGCGCCTACAATCTCACCGTTTTTGTGGATAATCTTCTTGTAGTTGCCGGCCTGATCTTCGTCGACCTCGACGGTGTAGCTGTCGTCCGGCGATTCAGGCAGGCCGAGGGACATGGTGGCCACGCTTTGGAAGTTCATGGTCGCTTTGCTGGCAAAGAAATCGGTCTGTTCAAGCGGGCGGCCAACCATGTTGTAGGCGGCGATAATCCCCTCTTTGACGGCGGCCGGCCAGATTGGGCTGCGGCCGGAAATATCCCCAGCGCCGAATACGTTCTCGATGTTGGTTTTACCGTACCCGTCAAAGTCAAGGCCGGTTTGGCCCAGCGCAATCCCACTGCCCTCCAAAAAGCCGACGTTGGGCTTGATGCCGGAGGTGACGATAAACAGGTCACACGGGATGCGGATTCCACTGCCCAACTCGGCCTGTTTGACCGCGCCGGCATCATCCAGAACCAGCTCGGTGATTTTTGTGCCGTAATACTGCTTGACCCCGGCCATCGCGAACGCCTGCTCGTAGGGCCGCGCCGCGCGCATATCCAGCTGCCGGTTGAGGATGTGGCTAAAAGATTCGACCAGAGAGATGTTTTTACCAAAGCCAAGCAGGCCGTCAACCGCGTCCACCCCGACCAGCCCCGCGCCCATCACCACGATGTTTTGAACGTTTGCCTGGCCGGCCAGCTCTTTGATGGCCTGCGCATCATTTATATTCCGAAAGCCAAGCACACCGCTTTTTGCTTCGCGCAGGTTTTTGATCCCGGCCGGAAAAGCCGTGGACGACCCGGCCGCCAGCAGCAGCTTGTCATACCCGACGACACTGCCGTCCGCCAAAGCGACTTCGCTCTTACCGGTATCAACTTTGGTTACTTGTACGCCTTTTTTCCAGTTCAGCTTTTGCTCGGTGATAAAATCCTGCCCGACAAAGTTTAGCCCCGCAAGGTCGCGCTTGCCCTTGAGGTAGTGATGAAGCACACAGCGCGAATGGATGACCTCGTCTTTTGAGAGGATGGTGATCTCGGCGTTTGGGTCAAGGTGGCGCAGGGTTTTGGCGGCGTTCAGCCCGGCGGCTGACGCGCCGATGATCAGATGTCTCATGCCTGCACCCCCCTCTCAACGGCGATCGCGCCCATTGGGCATCTGTCCACGCACTGGGGCTGACCGTTTCGGTCGCTGACGCACATGTCACACTTTGAAATTTTTCCGTCGATTTTGTTCATCCGTAATACACCGTAAGGGCAGCCCATAACGCACATATAGCAACTGCCGCACTGGTCGGCGTCGTACAGGACAAAGCCGGTAGCCGGGTCAATATGCATCGCGCCGCACATGCAGGTATATGTGCACTCGGGCAGATCGCAGTTCTGGCAGAAGATGGGTGAAGAGACTTTATCTGAGCTGATAACTACCCGGTTGCGGGGGGAATGTCCGTCGTGGGAGACAATGCAGGCGGACATACAGCCCAGACAGCCGATGCACTTGTCGCGGTCGACTTTTATACGGCCGGAGATTTCACGTTTTTTGATCGTGTCTCGGTTCATTAGGTGTCGAATCCTCCTTCAACATGATGTACAGTGAATGCCCGTTACCCAACCTTGCGCAGGTTTACCGGCGTTGTTTTATAAGATGGCTCTTTTGAGATCGGGTCATAGACGGATGGTGTGAGTTTGTTGGTTTCAAGGTAGTGGATGGGCGCAAAGATTTCACCCTCCTGCACAGTGTCGGTCAGCCGGACCTCAAAGACGGCCGATTCCCCGTTGATGGATGTGATCTCGACCTTATCGCCCTCGCCGATTTCCAGGCCGCTGGCAAGGCCGGGGTGGATCAGGCAGTAAGCGTTTTGAGATACCGCATCCTGTACCGCGTCAATCTCGCGGGTGCGGGTCTGGGTATGCCATTGCCCGACTGTCCCCCGCCCGGTGTTGAAGATATACGGGAACTCTTTGCTCACGGGCAGCGGGTCGGCCATCGGCTTTTCGAAGACGAACTTGGCTCGCATATTGGGGGTGTAGTAGACGCCGTTCTCAAACAGGCGGCGGTCGTTGTCGGTCAGGGTTTCGCCCTCGCGGAAAGGCCATTGAATCCCCTTTGTGCCGACAATGCCGTCGTAGTCAACACCTGTGAAATCGGCGGGCATCCCGCGGGTACACTGCCGCATGATGTTAAAGACATCCCGCGGGGTACGCCATTTGTTCAGCAGCTCACCCATCCCCAGCGCCTCGCCCATTTTGAGAAAGACCTCAAAGTCCGAGTGTTCGTAGGGTTCGCGCTCAAGAACAGGCCGCAGGGCAGAAAGCCTGCGTTCGGTGTTGATGAATGTTCCCTCTTTTTTTAGCGCGGGCACAACCGGGAAGAAGACGTCACAAGCCGCCGAAGTGTCGGTGTCATCGTAAATCTCATTTACGATCAATAGGTCGAGTTTCTCCATTGCTTTCTGGAACGTTTCGTTGTTTGTCCAGGAATGGCGCGGGTTTGTGTGCACCACCCAGAGGGCTTTGATCTCACCGGCATTGATCTTTTCGACAATGACGTTGTAGGTGAGCGTCGGCTTGTCGGGGAGCATCCAGTCGGGGACGCCCATTGCGGTGGCGCAGGCCGCCCGTCGGATGATGTTGTCGTAATCGCCCCCACCCGGCAGGATGGCCTGGTTGCTGAGCAGGCGGGAACCCATTGCGTTGGGCTGGCCGGTCAGCGAGTTTGGGCCGGTACCCGGGCGGCCGATGTTCCCGGTCATGAGTGCGATGTTGATGATCGACTGGGCGGTGCGCACCGCCTCATACCCTTGGTTGACGCCCATTGTCCACCAAAGCGATACCGCCTTGCCGTTGTGAATGAGTTCGGCCAGTTCTTTGACCTGTTCAGGTTCGAGGCCGGTTTCGGCTTTGACGTTTTCCAGTTTATAATCGGCCACAAACGCTTTAAATGCGCTAAAGCCGTCGGTGTAGCTTCTTATGTAATTGTTGTCGATCCAGCCTTTTTCGATCAGGTAGTTGGCCAAGGTGTAAAAGAGCTTGATATCGCTTTTGCCCTTGAGCGGATAGTAATAGTCGGCCTGCTGGGCAGTCTCGGATTTGCGCGGGTCGATGACGACGATCTTGCGCTCGGGGCGACCACTCTTTTTGACCCGGTTCCAGATGGCGGGGTGGGCAACCACCGGGTTCGCACCGATGAAGATGATTGTGTCTGAGATCTCAAAATCTTTAAGGGCATAGGGCGGGGCGTCAAAACCGAATGCGCCGCGGTGCGCGAAGACGCTGGTAGCCATGCAAAGCCGGGTGTTCGCGTCGCAGTTGCCTTTCATATACCCGCGGATCAGGTGGCTGAACAAAGCCATTTCCTCAAACGGCATTTGGGCAGTGCTCAGCGCGGCGATGCTTTCGGGGCCATACTTTTCTTTGATTTCGAGCAGTTTTTTGGCGGTCGAGCTGATTGCATCATCCCAGGAAACGATCTCGAAAGTGCCATCCGGCTTTTTGATTCGCGGCTGGGGGGACGGTTTGTGGCGGGTAAGCTGTTTGTCGAGGTTCAGCCCCTTGATACAGGCAAAGCCGTCGTTGACCGAATAGCCGGAAGTCGGCAAAACTTTGACAATCTCGTTGTTCTCAACATAAAAGTCAAGGTTGCAGGACAACGAGCAGTAGTTGCAGGTGGTTTGTACTTTTTTCACAATGACCCTCCTAACGTTATCAGTTGACAATTATGGTGTCCGCAAGCGGACGTTATTTTAATATATCGCGCAGCGATTCATTCATCGTCCACGATCAATCGCCAAGCTTTGCGGCGCTGAAGTTGGTGACCGGCGGCGGGGCGGGCGCCGGGTTGAACGAGTCAAGGAAAGCGTGCAGGAACTTGTATCCCACATAGAGCATGATGCCCGTTGTGATGAATGCCTGCACCCCAAAGAAGTGGTTCAGCCAAACGGCGAGTTCTTCCCGGCCGGTGTTGTTCAGGTAGCCGACCATTCTAAAAGTGGCCACCAGCGCGACGGCTGTGGGGAAGGTGAGGGCCGCAAGCCCCGGGCCGAACGGCCCGCGCAGATAGCTGTGCAGCAGGCTGCCCACCCGGATGATGGTTGCGAATACAATCAGGTAAACGGCAATTACCAGCGCGTCAATCGGCGCTGAATTCATGTTCAGGTAGCTGATAAAAAACAGACCGGAGGGTGCCAAGAAAATCGCGCCGGTCGGCTTTAAAACCCCGGGGATCGGAACTTTAGACAACCGGTAAAGCATCCCGATCAAGATAACCGGGTAAACGACGTAACCGTAGATCATAATAAACTCCAAGATCGGTCGGAAGCCCATCGGCATTCCGCTGACCACCGCTACCATGAATCCCATGTATGTGACAAACCAGGTGGGCAAAAAGGTGTCGAGAATCACGCCCTTGATCACAAAGCGGTAAGTGAAAATACACAGGTGGACGGCGTGAAGCAAGACCCCGGCCAGCCAGAGCGCCCGTCCGGCCGGTTGGGTGAACTCAAAGACGAACGCGCCGATCGACATGGTCAACATCGAAAAGGTCGCGTAAAGGCTTGAGGGAACGAGCAGCATGTAGTCGGCCTTAAAAGTGGGGTAGTGTACGGTCATTTTGACGATAGCGGCCAGCCAGACCAGAATGGCCCCGATCATGATGACCACCCGCGCACCGGGAAAGCCGAGCGCTGTGCCCCACATATTCGAAAGGGTCGCGAAACCAAGGGCGGTCGCAATCACGTTGACCGGTAACAGTGCGCATTTCTGGATGATTCCTCTTTTCATCGCTTTGTCCTCCTCCGCTCAATCTTATTTATAACTCGGCAGCTTGTAATGGACGCCACTCCAATATACATTTTGGTTCATCACGGCTTTGGGTGAGAGCACAACGCCTTCGAGCGCGAACTTTTTGTACTCTTCGAACCCGGTGCGGTCGATGATGTACCCTATGTGCTCTTTGCCGCCGGGTGCGCCTAAATTGATATGCTCTTTTACGAAGGCGTAAGTATTCTTGATGATTTTGATGATCGAATCTTCGTCTGCCCAGGCGATGAAGTCTTCGGCCAGCCGGGGGTTTTTCTTGCCGGTGCGGCCCATAATGACCAACCGGTAATACTTCTCCCGGCTGCGGGTGAACGCCCGGGTGGGGCAGGCGAGCACGCACTCGCCGCACCCGACACATTTGACGTGGTCCCGCTTGATCTTGTAGTGGTCGAGTTCAAGTGCGTCCACCGACTTGAGCCGGCAAGCCTTTTCGCATCCGCCGCAGCCCACACACCGGCCCGCGTCGTATTGGGGCTCGGTCATCCCGATAATCCCGAAGTCGTTCATCCGCGCCTTGATGCAGTCGTTGGGGCAGCCGGTCAGCGCGATCTTAAAGTGAAAATCATGCGGGAAGACGGCGTTCTCGATCCGCTTGGCGAAGCCCGTAGAATTGTAGTTTGCGTAAGGGCATACGTTGTTCCCGATACAGGCGGCAATGTTTCGCGTACCCGCCGAGGTGTAGCCTTTGCCCGGGTCGTGCTGGTTGATCTTCAGTCCCTCAATGATCGGCTGGAGCAGTTTGTTGACTGCGTCGATGTTTTTCATATCGATCCCCGGTATCTCAAAGCCCTGCCGGGTGGTCAGATGCACACTGCCATTCCCATATTGTTCGGCGATCTCCTGGATGGCCGCCAAATGTTCGGCCGGCAGGTATCCGCCCGGCACCCGGATTCTCGAAGCGGTCTGCCCCCGGACTTTGGTAACCCGGAACGCATTCTTCTTTATTTTTTTGGTGTTTAAATCCATTTGTCCGCTCCCCCTAATCCACTAGATGTTTGGCGTCGGCGTAATTGAAAACCGGGCCGTCCAGACAGACATACTTGTGGCTCATCCGGCAGTGGCCGCATTTGCCCAGCCCACAGCTCATCCTGCGCTCATGGGAAATCCAGATGTTTTCTTCAGGCACCCCGCGCTCAATAAAAGCGCCTGCACAGGCGGTCATCATCCGCGGCGGGCCGACAATCACTATTTGGGCGGTGTTTATATCTTTGAACTGAATATCCGGTATGTACTTGGTGACCATCCCCTGGCTGCCGGTGTAACCCTCACTGGCGTGGTCAACGGTCAGGGTAAAGCCTTTGTTCTCTTTCCAGAGCGCGATGTCGTCTGAAAAGAGGATGTCTTCGGGTGAACGGAAGCCGACGATGACCGAAAACCCATCCACTTGGCCAAGGTTGCGCGAAAAGTGGTTGATCACCCCGCGTACAGGCGAGACCCCGGTCCCGCCCGCTACCACCACCAGCTGTTTGCCTTTGTAAAGGTCAAGGTCGAACCCGTTTCCGTATGGGCCGCGCATAAAGAAGCTTTTGCCCTCACTGCTTTCAAACAGCTCGCTGGTTACTTTGCCCACCCGGCGGATGGTCAGTTCCACCCAGCCATCGCCAATGCCGCTGATCGAGATCGGCGCTTCGCCGTACTTGGGGATAGACACCTCGAAAAACTGCCCGGGCTTAACTTCACCGGCATACTCCATCCGGAAAGTATACTCAATGTCGGTGTGCGGATTGACTTTCAAAATTTTAGACAGAAACGGCTTGTAAAGGTTATCCATTGCCGCCGACCTCCTTGCACGCTTTGGCTACTTTGCCTACACAGGCTGAGAATGATATGTACTCGGGGCAAACGTCGTCGCACCGGCCACAGCCCACGCACATATTCCGGCCATACCGGCCTTTGTGGTCTTTTAGCTTGTGCAGTGCTTTAAAGCGCATTCGCTCGCCCTTTGTTTTGCGGAAAGCGATCCCGCCCGCGATGTCGGTATAACCGTCAATCTGGCAGGAGGCCCAGACCCTCCGGCGTTCCCCGGCGTTCACGTTTTCGTCGTAGAAGATATCCTGCATGGTAAAACAGGCACAGGTCGGGCAGACAAAGTTGCATCGCCCGCAGATGATACACCGGGCGTCGTACTCGTCCCAGATCGGTGAGGTCGCGACCTCTTCGGGGATCTCATCCGGCACATTTACTTTCAGCGTGTTTTTGGCCGGAACCGGCGTAAAGTCAATTTGTTCGGCCTTTTCAGCTTTTACAAGGTCGGTCAGCTCGTCAAAGTTGCTGATGAGCACGTAGCCATCGCCGCGCGAGAGGATGTACCCGTCACAAGCGGGGACGCCGCTTGCTCCCATACTCTCGCAAAAACAGCTCTCGAAACCATCTTCACAGCCGATGACGATAAACTTTGTATTGCTGCGCAATTGTTCGTAGTAAAAGTCGAGCTTGCCATCCGCCCGGTAAACGTCGTCCAGCCGGCTAAGCCCGTGCAGTTCGCACCCGCGCAGGAAAACAACCGCTTGCGCAAAAGCCGGGCGCGGCTCGCGCATTTCGTCCTCGGTAAAATAAAACAGTGTCTGTGAGATCGGCAGGATCGCCTCTTTGAACGAGTACATCGACTTTTTGTCGAAGGCGATCTGGCTGCCTTTCTCAATTTTCGCGTAACCGACAATGTCTACATCCGAGCTTGTGCCCCAGCCCGCAAGCAGGCGGGGGGCGTACACCGCGCACTGCGCCGACAATCCCGCTATAATCGCGTCCAGGGCGCTTTCGCTGATCTTATAGGCCATCCACAACACATCCCCTTTGTTAACATCATAACACTCTTATTATAAACGCGGTAAAAACAAAAGTATGTGATCATCGTCACATACTTTTAAAATATTTCGACAACTCGTCTGTATTTAAAACAATTATCTCTCTTTTTTTGTACACGATCAAACCCTCATCCTGTAAAGTTTTAAGCGCGCGGCTGACCGTTTCCCGCCGGATCCCGATCAAATCGGCCAGCGAGGCGTTGGTCAATTCGATGTCGATGCGTGTACCGGTGCCGGCCGGTTTCCCGTAATCGCGGCAGAGCTTCCAAAGTTTGGCGGCCAGGCGCTTTTCGGCCTTGGTTGTGCTCATGGTGTTTTTCAGCTGGCGGTACATCCGCCGGGTCTTGTGGGTAATCTGGTCGATCACGACTTTGGTCAATTCAAAATCGCCGGCCATCAGGTCAAAGAAAGCCTTTGTATCCACAGCCAGTACTTTGCAGTTGTTAAAGGCAACGCAATCGGCCGAGGGCGCAAGGTTCTGCCCGCCCGGCTCGTTTAAAAGGGTTGGGGCATCCAGAATAAAGATGGTGCGCTGGCCGCCGGACGCTGAGTTTTTACAGATGGCCGCCTTGCCCTCAAGCAGGATAAACACCGAAGGCACATGGAATTTATCCCGAAAAATATACCCGCCTTTTTTGTAATACGCTGCCTCACCGGCTTCGCCCAGCCGCGCAAGCATACCGGGCGAAAAGGCAAGGTAACGATCCTGACGACTCACCCGGCATCCCCCCAATTGGAACTCATATTTCAAGTATACACACTACCCGGGCATTTTTCAATGTGACTTGACAAAAAGTGCGGCAGCGGCTATCATTTGGGACAAGGGCAATTGACAACTTCAATGAGTATACCGAAGCAGGCGAAATAACTGTCGACTGTCATCTGCAAAGGTGGTGCGCGGTGAGAAGCAAAATCGCACAGGCAGGCGGGCGGCTAAAGGATTATTTGTCCAGCGATGTGATCTCTTTCCCCCTGCTGAAAAGAATCCTGTTTCCGATCTTTTGGGAGCAGTTTTTTCTTGCGTTTCTCGCGCTCTTTTCCCTGTGGCTGCTCAGTTTTGACGGCGCGGGGTCGATGTCGGTGGTCAATATGATGACGGTGGTCGGCCGTGTGTTCACCAGCCTGTGTTTGGGGCTGGTCACAGGCGGGACGGTTCTGGTCGCCCAAAACGTCGGCGCGGGCAAGACGGCCGATGCCAGCCGGGCTATGATTCAAACAATCAGCACCGCCGTCTTACTAACCGCCGTGTTGGGTGGGATTTTGCTTTGGGTGCGCGGTCCGCTGATCGGCTACCTCCTGCCCGGTGTAGGGAGTGAAATCACTTCGCTGGCCACACTGTACTTTATCGGGTTCTGCCTGTCTTTTCCGTTTTTTGCTTTTTATCAGGCGTTTGCCGGGGCTATGCGCGGGTGGGGCTACAGCCGCCTTGCCTGGCAGGTCACCCTGTTTGTAAATATCACCGAGCTCGCGCTGATTTCCATCCTCTTACTCGGATATGGGCTGGGCGTGCTTGGGATCACGGCCGCGATGGCTTCGTCTCGGTTGTTGGGTGCGATCTTTGCCGCTATCATCCTCGCCCGCCACCGCGGGGAGTTTGCGGTCAAATGGCTTGTTTATCTGCGGCCCAACCGCTTTGTGCTCAAATGTATGTTGATCATCGCGCTGCCGCTGGCGCTTGAGCAATTCTTCTTTAACAGCGGAAGGGCGGTGGCACACCGGTTTGTCGCCATGCACGGGGTCGAGCATATGGCGGCCAACGGAGTGGTCAACGCCGTTTTTAACATCTTTAACCTGCCGCAGATCACCTTGCGCGAGGCGCTGGTCACCGTGGTCGGGATGTGTATCGGCTGTGGGCGGTATGACCTGGCCAAGCGGTATGTCTACCGGTTTATGCGCTTGATACGCGGGCTGCTATTGTATTTGATGCCGATTACTATACCGGTTGCGGTGCTTTTGGTTTACAGCTATCGCCTGTCCCCTCAGTCGGCCATGCTGGCTGCCTGGAGCCTTGCGCTTATTTATATTTCCGGGCCGCTCTTGCTGGCCGGGTCTTTGTCGATACCGGCGGCCTTGCGGGCGGGTGGGGACGCGACTTTTGTTTCGGTCTGTGTGCTCGGCTGTATGTGGGGGGTGCGGGTAACGCTCAGCTGGCTGTTTGCCGGCTTGTTGGGCTTGGGTGTGGTCGGGCTGAACATCGCCATGATCGGTGACTGGGCGGTGCGGAATCTCGCTTTTCGCGCCCGGCTGGGGGGCAAGGCGTGGTTTAGCCGCCGCCTGATCGCGGGGGATTCGATATGAGCGGCCGTCGGTTCCCGATCTTCATTTCACTGGAGGAAAAGCGGGTGCTGGTTGTGGGCGGCGGCCAGGTAGCCGCGCGGCGGGTGAATGTTTTGCTCAGTTTTGGCGCGGCCGTCACCGTTGTGTCGCCCAAACTTTGCCCACAGTTGGCACAAATGACCGATCAGATCGAGTGGCGGCAAGAGCATTACAGCGGAATCGCACAAGATTATATGCTGATCATCGCCGCAACAAACGACCGTCAAGTCAACCGCCAAATCGGCGTGGAGGCCAAAGCATTAGGTCTGCCGGTCAGCGTGGCCGACGCCAAAGAGGAATCGACTTTCTGGTTCCCGGCCATTGCGCGGGGGGCGGGGGTGGTCGCGGGAATTGTGTCTGAGGATGGCGATCATCGGCGGGCCAGACAGGCGGCCAAGTTGGTGCGCGAGGCGTTAAAGGGGGAAAATTGATGGCAAAGACCGTGCGAATCGGCACCCGGAAAAGCAAGCTGGCTGTCATTCAGGCCGAGCTGGTGGCATCCGCCATCCGGGCAGCTCATCCCGAAATCGAAATCGAGCTGGTTAAGATTACAACCACCGGGGATCAAATCCTGGATAAGACGCTGGATCAAATCGGCGGCAAGGGGCTGTTCGTCAAAGAGCTGGATCAGGCGCTGCTGCGCGGCGAGGTTGATATCTGTGTGCACAGTTACAAGGATATGCCGATGGAGGACAACCCCGAGCTGCCGGTTGTCGCGGTCAGCGAGCGGGAAGACGCGCGCGATGTGCTCGTTTTGCCAGCGGGGGTGGATCAGCTCGACCCCGCCAAGCCGGTCGGATGTTGCAGCAGCCGGCGGCAGGTTCAGCTGGCCGAACTCTATCCCGGCGCGCGGGTTCAGCCGGTGCGCGGCAATGTCCTCACCCGGCTGGAAAAACTGGATAGCGGTGCGTTTTCGGCGTTGATTCTGGCGGCGGCCGGGCTAAAACGACTGGGGCTCTGGCCGCGGGTAAGCCGGGCATTTGAAACAGGAGAGATGATCCCCGCCGTTTGTCAGGGGATTCTGGCCGTGCAGGGCCGGGTGGGCGAGGATTACAGCTACTTGTCCGGATACAACAGCCCTGAAAGCGTAGCCGTGGCAGCCGCCGAACGGGCGTTTGTCCGGGCGCTGGGGATCGGCTGTGGCGGGCCGGTCGGCGTTTTCGCGCAGATTGATGGTGAGGCGCTGACCCTGCGCGGGATGCGCGGGGAGGGGGGCGTCATACACAGGGCGCAAATCATTGGAGACCGGGCGCGGGCGCAGGAACTGGGCGAGCAATTGGCGCAAAAAATACAATTGGCAGGTGACTTATGAGCCGGATTGGAAAAGTGTTTTTGGTGGGTGCGGGCCCGGGCAGCGGCGGACTTTTGACATTGCGCGGCAAGCAGGTAATCGAACAGGCTGACCTCGTTTTGTACGACCGCTTGGTTGGCCGTGAAGTTTTGGAGATGATACCTGACAGCGCGGAAAAAATGCATGTCGGCAAGAGTTGCGGCAGACACCGGGTTTCTCAGGATGAAATCAATGAGATGTTGGTCAGGTGCGCGGGCGAGGGCAAACAGGTGGTCCGTCTCAAAGGCGGGGACCCTTATCTTTTTGGCCGGGGGGCCGAAGAATTGGATGCGGTTCTGGCGGCCGGTATCCCGTTCGAAGTAGTGCCGGGGGTGAGTTCGGCCATCGCTGTACCCGCTTTTGCGGGGATTCCGGTCAGCCACCGCGAATTTTCCTCCTCTGTGCACATTATTACCGCCCACCGAAAAAAAGGCGCTCCGCCTGAGATCGACTATCAAAGCTTGGTCAAATGTGGCGGTACACTGGTATTTCTGATGGGTATTCGCACTATGTCTGCGGTTACTGAGGGGCTGCTGTCCGGCGGGATGGACGGAAAAACACCGGCCGCCCTGATCGAGAACGGCACCCGACCAAACCAGCGGAGTGCGGTCTCAACACTGGCCGAGATTTCGACGGTTAGCCGGGAACGCGGTTTTTCGCCGCCCTCCATTTTGGCGGTTGGCGAGGTCTGCGGGCTGGCCGGGCGGATGAACTGGTTCGAGCGCTTGCCGCTGTGCGGGGTGGGGGTCATCGTCACCCGCCCGCGGGGGAGAGATGACCTTTCCCGCCAACTGCGCGAGTTGGGCGCGGATGTGATCGGCTTCCCCTGTGCCCAGACTGCGCCTTTGCCTGTTCCCGGTGAGGTCGCGGGACGGTTTGCCGGCCAAGATTGGATTGTCTTCACCAGCACGGCCGGCGTCGGGCGTTTTTTTGAGACGCTAAGGGAGCAGGCGATCGATCTGCGCAGTTTGGCGCAGGTAAAGTTCGCTGCCATCGGGTCCAAAACAGCGGGAGCGCTGGCCGGGTTCGGGATCATCGCCGACTACACCCCGGAAACCTACAGCGGGGAGGCGTTGGCCGAGGGATTGCCCCTGGCTGCCGGCCGGACACGGGTGATGCTTTTTCGCGCGCGCGAAGGCGCACCGTCGATTGTATCCACCCTGCGGGAGAGGGGATTCGAGGTTGAGGATATCCCGGCCTACCGGACAGCGTCCGGAACCCAGACAGCTTGTGAGATTCGCGGCTTGGTCAGCGGTGGGAATATTCGGTTTGTAACCTTTACCAGTCCGTCTACCGTACAAGGCTTTGTCGGCGCGCTGGATGGGGTGGTCCTTGACCGCGCCGGTTTGACCGCCGTCTGCATCGGAGAGGAAACCGCCGCCGCCGCGCGCAGGCACGGGCTGAAAATAGAGGTGAGTAAGGCGGCGACCTCCGAGGATATGGTCAAGCGAATCCTCCAGAGCGTGTCGGATGCTGGAACCGAAATATTTGGGTATGAAAACCAATCTGGTGTTGTATAATTTTGACAAAATATATATTTAGATAGCGAGAATTCGCTAATTACTAGCAATAGCTATAAATATACTGAATCGTATATTCAAAAAGTCAACATAGTATTGCCTTTCGCTTTAGAATAGCATATAGTTAAGTATAACAGACAGAAATGGATGGCCGGGCAGCGTGTGCGCGGCCATTAAAATCCGTATAGTGTTCACGCCATTCAGTGAATATTATACCACGAGCGCAGCCATGGTATAATTGGCCATCGCCGTAGGCGCGGCCATTAAAATCCGTATAATGTTCACGCCACTCAGTGAATATTATACCATGAGCGCAGCCATGGTATAATTGGCCATCTCCGTAGGCGCGGCTAACAAAATCCGTATAATGTTCACGCCACTCAGTGAATATTATACCATGAGCGCAGCCATGGGTATAATTGGCCATCGCCGTAGGCGCGGCCATTAAAATCCGTATAATGTTCACGCCATTCAGTGAATATTATACCATGAGTATAAATTTAATCTGAAAATCTGAGCGGAGGTAGTTGTATGCCGGAGAAATATATAGCGCTTTCAAAGGTGATTACGGCGGGCATGAAAGTCATTATAGATTTTATGTCCCACGTCAACTCAGAGAAAGAAATGTACACCCCTTTTCTCACTCTAAACACTGTGGTTGAAGAGATCATCGATGATGAGAGCTTGCTCATTCATATGCCCACCTACAAGGGCGACTATTACAAGATGGCCAAAAGTGATCTGATTTATTTGCGCTTTATGACAAAAACCGATCTTTATAGTGTACAGCTAAAATATGACCGGCGGGTGCTTCAGGGCAGCCTGCTGCTCGCCAAAGTGTATCTGGACGGGCCGATTAGATCTACTCAGGCCAGGGGGTTTTACCGTCTGCCGCACGCACTGAGCGTAACAGTCGGGTATCTGGATCAAGATGAAGAGGAGCAAAGTTATGAGGCCAGAACGGTCGATATAAGCGCCGGCGGCATGTTGCTGGCCAGCGCGGAGCGCCTGGAAAACGGGGCGAACATCACGCTCACTTTTGACATTGGGTCGCCGGTGACGCTAAACGGAACGGCCCTGCGGGTAACCACAAGCGATTCCCCGGCTTATCGGTTCAGGATCGCGGTGCGGTTCGAGGACCTTCACGAACAGATGCAGAGCAGAATCAGTATGTTCGTCATGCGAAAACAGATGGATCAACGCAAGCGAATCGGGGATATTTAATAGCAAGAACCTGTCTTTATAACTCAGCGCACCGCTGCACCAGCGCTTTTTCCGCCGACCTGCGTCAGTTTCCCTTGGAATACATACAGTATTCCTGCGAAAAACTTTCTTGCCCGGTGAAAAAATCGCTGTCGCGTCGGCACACTTCGTTTATGAAGACAGGTTCTAAAAGGGAATCGGCAATGACGGCCGATTCCCTTTTTTGCGTTTACCCGGCCGGCCAGTTTTTGGCCAGGGCCGTTATCTCGCCGCGCAGTTTGGCGTGCTCGCGGCCAAGTTTGTCATGCTCAGCTTTGAGCGTTGTCAGTTCGGCCAGCAGCTGTGATTGTGCCTGCGGGTCGGCCGGCGAAGTCACCGCCGACGTGCCGGGCGGCAAAAGCGAGACGTTCACAGCGTCCGCCCAGCCGAAAACAATGCCGGGCGTGATGCTTTCCAGATGATAGGGACGAGGGTTGTGCGGGGCGGTGGCGGTTACTCTGCATTCGGCAGCCGTGCGGATTTGCCCGGTTTTCGCGTCGCTCGAAAGAAAGACCGGCCCACCGGCAAAGTGTACCCGGTCGCCCCGCACGAATCCTTGTGCGGCAGTGGCCGGCGTGGATTTTGCGCCATTCAGGTTTGTGTAAAATTTTTGCACCTGCGCGCTGAACGCCTCCCAGCGGGGCAGCAGAAAGAGCGGGCAGTTCTTGGTCGCACCGGCCACAATCCGCTCGGGGTGGCCCATGAAGTAGTTGTGGGTGTAAAGGTCGGTCGGCGGCGCAAGGCTGAGTTCGGTCATCAGCCAGGCTGTGAGGATGGCCGCGCTCTCTTGGGTTTGGGAGTCGCTGCCGATTACCTCAATTGCGATGGTGTCCAAATTCCCGCCAATGGCCTGCCCCGCCCGCTTGGATGCCCGGCGGGTACTTCCGTCGGATGCGTGCCAGCCCTGTTCGGTCAGGGATAAAAGCTGCCAGATTGCCCGTTTCCAGACATAGAAGTGAACGACCACACCGGCCATGTTGGCGTTTGGCCAGGTAGCCCTGGCGTACTGCTCGGCCGGCGTTGTGCCGGCCGGGGCCGCGATCTCGCTGGTATTATGAATGGTAATCCCGCGGGCCTTTCCGCTGCCGCCCAGCGGGGCGGCGGGTTTCATCCGCCCACCCTGCGGGACATGCGCGGCGATCTGCCGCGGCGCGCGCGCATTGTCCGGTATAATTTTTTCGTTTATGGTCAACCTTAAGTCCCCCGGGCCAATCTCCCGGACCCGGTCGGGCGTTAAAAATGCCATTCGTCCTCATCCTCTTTCATGACGGATTGTCCGCACTTTAGATCGTTTACGCAGCATTCGACCGCAGCGCTCGCATCTTCACTGTCTATCCGGCCAAGGTGAGTGTCAATCAGCCGCAGGGCGTAAATTTTCTTCGCTTGCCCGCTCCCCGGTTGAGTGTGCAGCTGTTCGGCGGCTTTGACCGCGATTTTTGCCCAAGCGAGCAGGCGTTCCAGCCGCTGTGCGCTCATCCGGCTTTTGATCAGTGGGATGATCAATGCGGTAAAAACCACCCAGGCCAGCGCGGATAGTGCTTGTAAAACAGGTGTCAGATCAATCATAATGTCACCTCTAATAATAATAGTAAGAACCGACCGAGTTTGATACAACGCCGGCTACCACACTGCCCACCAAAATGGCGATCAGCAGGGCGATTACCTGTTTGACCAAACTCCTCCACCTGGCGGCGGGTTCGCGCTCGATCGCCTCAACTTTTTCGGTGAGGCTTTGCAGGCTTTTCTCAAAGCGCTTGGTCTCCCGGCAGGAAAGCTCGACCGCCCCGATCCGCTCGCCTTGCGATTTGATCGAGCGCTCCATCCGCCCGACGCTGGCGTCCACCCGCTCGGTCAACAGCTTGACTTGGGTCGCCAGCCCTTCGATGTTTGAGGCCAGTATGTGAATCCCTTTTGTGATCCCGTCATTTTGGTCGATCCGCCGGTGGGCAGACTTTGTGTTTTCCCATAAAGCGGAAATCTCACCCCTTTGCTCTAATAGTTGCGCGGATATTTGATCTTCGTTCATCCTTAACCCTCCTCCTTATTCATCGCGAAATGTCCCCTTACTAAAGGGGTGAAACAGGCCGGGATGCAACCTGAAAACGCTACAAAAACGAGGAGCGATTATCTCGCTCCTCGTTTTTGTATATCTTCATAAAATATGTTAATTAAAACGTAAAATACTAGTCAAAAAGACTCGGACAATTTGTGTATGGCCGTGTGCAAAAACAATGCGTGTCTGCAAACACAAGAGTGGGGGTTTTAGCTCCGGCGGCTCGCCGATTAAAGCCGCTCAGCCCAGTTTTGCTTGAGGTATTGCACAACTTCTTCGGCGGTGGAAAGCGCTAAAATCTCGGGCAGGCGCTCTTGCCAGTAAACATACCGCAAGTTTACGCACTGGTTCCGTGCGCTCGGCAGCAACGCCGGGTGCACGCTGAGCGCGCTCGCCCCGCACCCCACTAAAAAGGGGATCATCATCGGGTCGCAGGCGATCTCACCGGCTACCACCACCGGCCGGCCGGCACTTTGGGCCGCCTGTATGGTTTCGTGTATCAGCCGCAAGAAAGCGGGGTGAAAGACCAGGCCTCGCTCTTCCGGTTTTTTCGCGATCCTGTCTATGGCCAGTGTGTATCCGGCCAGCACGTCCGTCTCTATAACCAGAAAATCGGCCTCTTTGACCAGTGAGGACGCGTTGAGCGCTGAGATCGGTGTTTCGATTACCGCGCCAAGGCGCATCTGCGTATCAAAGCCAAGCTTGCGCTCAAGCAGCACGGCCTTGCAGTCGTCGAACAGTTTGCGCACTTGGCAAAGCCCTTGTCCACCGGTCAGTGCGATCTCCACCTTGCCGAAAGCCGAGGCTCTGAGCAGTGCGGAAAAAGCTGCCCGGAGCTGCTGTTCTTTGGGGGATGGGGATTTCCGCTCAGCCCAATCAGGGGAGATCTCCGGCCTTGCGGCCAACCCCTCGACCGTGATGATGGCCGAGCGGCCCTCCAGCGCGCGGGTGAGCGCTTTGTAGACCAGAAACTGTTGCTGTTCGACTTTACTGGTTGTTGTACCGGCCGCCTGTTCCAGATAGGGCACACATCCGCCGTCCATCCCATATTCAAGGGCTTGCGAGACATCACCCAGCGCGGTCAGCGCGGCCAGCAGCTTTACCGGCCTGCCGTCCCGGGTCTGGGTGTCGCGTTCGCGGTGGGTTTCCTGCCGCTTGCGCTCCACGCTTTGCAGCCGCTGCCGGTCCTGGTAACGGCCGACCTCCTCAATCGTTGGCCGGATAATGACCTCGCCAGCCCGGCCGTCCGCAATCAGCCCCTCACCGTCTTTGACCAGCTTACAGACATTTTTTACGCCGATTAGATGGGGGATTCGCGCCGCCTGGGTCAGGATAGCAAGATGTGAGTGCGGACTGCCCCCCTCGGTCAGGATGGCGGCGATTTTTTCGACAGGCATACAGACCAGCACACTCGCGTGCAGGTCGTCGGCCACAATCACGCTTCCCTCGGTGATATGGCTGTAATCGGCCGGTTTTTCCCCGGCCAGTATGCCGAGCAGGCGGTGTTTGATATCCCGAAAATCGGCTTCGCGCGCGCGCATAAGTCGGTCACTCATCTCAGAAAAGAGCGTGGTGTAGCCGTCCAGCACATGGGCGAGCGCGCCTCCGGCTGAGTGGCTCTGCCGCTTGATCTGCTCTTCGATCGCCTCCATAAAGTCGAGGTCGCGGACAATGGCGATCTGTGCGGCGATGATGGCCGACTCCGACTCGCCGAAAGATTGTCGGGCGAGCTTACATGCAGCCGACACCTGTTCGCAGAAGACCTCGACCGCCTCTTCCATCCGCCGCAGCTCAAGGCCGGGGTCGACTTTTTGCGGCGTGAGTACCCATTGCCGTGCTTTTGCGATTACGGCGCGGCCAATTCCAATGCCGGGGGATGCTGTCACTGCCTTTATCATAGTTTTTCCTCCGGGCCTTATCGATCTTTTTTCCATACCTAATGTTACCCATTCATCTGCCGCTATCCGGAGATCTTTCAGTTATGTATTTACTGTATGCTTATTCCGTGTTAATATAGGAATGTTGTGTCAATCATTGTTTAAGGGTGACTTTATGGTAACAGAACTTTTAGGGATTGGATTATCTTTCGCGCTGGTGTTCGCGATCCTGGGGCTGGCCGGGTTTTTGAAAAATCGCGGGGTGGGCGGCGAAGTTTGCCGCAAGATGGTGCACATCCTGCTCGGCAACTGGATTATCCTGGCCGTTCTCTTTTTTAGAAGCCTGCATCTTGTTTTGATCGTACCCGGATGTTTTGTGGCGCTTAACTACCTGTCTTACCGGAAAGGCACATTCGGCGGAATCGAGCGGGAAGAGGGGAACACGCCGGGTGCGGTCTGGTATGCGGTTTCGCTGTTTTTGCTCTGTCTGGCCGGCTGGTCGCTTGACCAGCCCCTGATTGCCGCGGCCGGCATTCTGGCTATGGGCTACGGGGACGGCCTTGCAGCCCTGATCGGCATTCGCTGGGGCAGGCGGCCATTCCCGACCCCATACAGCGGCAAAACGCTGGAGGGCTCGTTTGCTGTCCTTATCTTTGCCGGCGCGAGCGTGGGGATCGTTTTCGCTGTCTTTGCGCCACATTTGGCAATAGTCGCCGCTATTTCGGGCGGCGCTGTGGCCATGGCCGCCGAGCTGTATTCATCCGGTGGGCTTGACAACCTGACTTTGCCGCTGTCGGTTGGCGGGGTCGCGGCCTTGCTTGTGTTCTTTCCTGAACAGGCGGGGCTGGCGCTTGCCCTGGCCGCTACTCTGCTCATTTTGATTCCGGCTTTTCACGCGGGCTCACTGGCGCTTTCCGGGTTGCACAGCGCTACCCTGGTGGGCGTATCCCTCTACGCATTGGGCGGATGGGTCAGCTTTTTGGCGCTCGGTGCGTTCTTCTTTTTGGGCAGCCTCGCCAGCCGGATTGGCAAATCGCGCAAAATATCGGCTTACGCGTTGCACAAGCGGGTTGGCTCGCGCGGCGCGGTTCAGGTTTTTGCCAACGCCGGTCCGGCTATCTGCCTGGCGGCAATCTACGCTTTTAGCGGGCGGGATGCTTTTCTGCTGGGTGTGATCGCCAGTTTCAGCGCGGCGGCGGCGGACACATTCGCCTCAGAGATCGGGATGCTGTCAAAGTCAGATCCGGTGTCCATCTTTGGTTTTCGAAAGCTGGCGCGTGGTCTGTCCGGCGGGGTGACATTTTTGGGACTGCTGGCTGGGACGGTCGGTGCCGGCGCGGTTGCGCTGTTGGCGCTGCCCGCCTTTGGGTGGCGCGGCTTTCTGATCGCGGCGGTGTTCGGGTTGGCGGGCTGCCTGTTGGATAGCCTGCTGGGCGCGGCCTTGCAGGCCAAGTACGCCCTGCCCGGCGGCGGGCTTACCGAGCGCCCGGCCCAAGACGGCCAATCCCTGCCTTTGCTCAAAGGGGTTGGCTGGGTGAACAACGACCTTGTAAACTTCGTTTGCCCGCTGATCAGCGGGGTCTTGGCATCGCTGATCGCGGGAGGCCTCCTTTAAAGTCCCAGGATGTAATTTGTGAAGGGTGTAAATAACGCATTCTGAACACATCGCGACAGTAGCATTAAATTATGTTAAAATAATTTTCCTGACTGAACATTCAAAACAAAACGCACTTATGTACCACAACAAGTATGGTACATGCGAAAATTTATATTAGTGAGGCGGTTGGTGGGATGAGATGGAGCAAGTTACAGCGTGAAATATATAAATTAGTTGACGAAAAAATTAATTTCCAAATCCATTGCACCCGCTACCCAATGGATAGTGAACGTGGAAGCACCGACTTGCCACGATATTGGATTACACTTGATAAAGAAATCATATTTGATTACCCTAAGCAATTTGCAGTGTGGGGCGGAACAATAAATTGTTCCGGGTTTCATGTCGGCTACCCCCATAACACCGATATATCTGACATTTCTAATTTAATTCGAGAATATATTGACACACCTAAAGAAGAATTATTAAGCAAAATATTTAATAATGACCATTGGGGGCTTATAAATATTTTTCGTGCAGCGGATAGGCGTATCGGACAGAGACGCCTTGAACGATTAAAGAAAAAAACTCATAATATCGCTGCCCATAAAATAATAAAAGCACGACTCAATTTGGCGTGAGTATCATTGTGTCTAATAAGCATTATCTACGTTATTTCCGCCCTTCACAGCACACATCATATCCCGCCCGATATTAAAAATCGGGCGGGAATTTTTTGTATTATGCACTTAGCGCGGATGCGCGCTCTCTCCACCGTACCCAAAGCGGTCCGGCGATAAAGATGGTCGAGTAGACCCCTGAAAGCAAGCCGACCATCAGCGGGAAGGCAAAGGTGAGGATGGTATCCACATTAAAGATAAAGGCAACAATGGCCACGACAGCCAGTGCGGCGACAGTCGAAATGGTTGTGTTCACGGTCCGGCGAAGGCTCTGGTTGATGGATCGGTCAACCAGGTCGGAAAGGGAAAGCTTGTCGCCAAACAGTTTTTTGTTCTCGCGGATCCGGTCGTAAACAATGATGGTGTCGTTGATTGAATAGCCCAAAATGGCCAGCACCACCGCGATAAAGTTCCCCGAAATCGGAATCCCAAACAGCACATGAACCCCAAAAACCACCAAAACATCGTGTACAAGGCCGATCACGCTCATCACGCCGGCCGAAAGTCCGCCGATTTGCTTAAAGCGAAAGGCGATGTAAATAATCATCAACAGGGACGCGAACCCAAGCGCGACCAGACACTTGGCCAAAAACTCGCCGCCCATGGTTGCGCTGACGTTGGTGATTGATTCGGTCTGAATGGCGTTTTCCGGGAAAGCGGCGATCAAACCGCTGTCCAGCCTGACCATCTCATCATTGGTCAAGCTCATCGCGCCCGGCAGGCTGATGACCAGTGTTTCGATCCCGGAGGCAAGATCGGTACTCTGCTGAACAGACACATTCACCCCGGTAAGTTCACCGGCCATCCGCGCGAACTCGGCGGCCTCAATCTCGCCCTGATACGAATATGTGATGATCGCGCCGCCGCTGAACTGAATGTCCAGATCAACGCCAATCACGGCAGTCGCGGCCAAAATTACAATGGCCAATACAGCCGAGATGATAAAAAACTTCTTGCAGTTCGCCATAAACTGAAAATTTGGTATCTTCATTATCTTGCACCTCCAAACAGCCAAGGATTGCGCATCGGGCCAATCCGGCAAAGTGAGCGCTGCATCAGCCGGCAGGCAAACACGCCCATCACAAAGTTCGCGATAACGCCGACCAAAAGGGTGTAGCCAAACGAATAGATCGCGCCCGCGGTCGTCGGCCCAAACATAAAGAAGACGGGGCGCAGCATACTGGCGAACAAGCTGCCTGAAGGCCCAAACGCACCCATCAGGATAACGGCCACGATGATAACGGTGATGTTGCCGTCAAAAATGGCGGTGAACGCCCGCCTGTAACCGGAGGCAACCGCGCCGTCCAAGGTTTTGCCCTGGTAAAGTTCTTCCCTAATCCGCTCGGCGGTGATGATGTTCGCGTCCACACCCATCGCGATTGAGAGGATGATGCCCGCGATACCCGGCAGGGTGAGCACGAATGACGGCACAAACGGGAAGAACCCGGTAACCGCCGCGATCATCAGGCCAAGCTGGCCAACAAGGCCGATGACAGCCACAAACCCGGACGCCCGGTACTGAAAGACCATGTAAAGCGAGATCAGCGCAAACGCGATCACACCGGCCAAAACCATGGCCTGCAGCGCGCCCATCCCAAGGGTGGGCGAAATGGTGTTGTAGTTGTCGGTCTCAAGGCTGAAAGGCAAAGCGCCGCCGGTGATCTGATCGGCCAGCCGCCCGGCCTCTTCGGCGGTAAAGTCGCCGGAAATAGTGGCCCGTCCGTCGGTGAGATGGCTTCTCACAACCGGGGCTGAGAGCATGTCGTCGTCCATCCAGATTGAAATCTGCTGGCCGATCATCCGGCCGGTTGCCTCGGAGAAAGCCTGTCTGCCGCTTTCGTGCAATACCAGGTCAACAACGAACTCGGTCACACCGAACTCGTTTTGTATCATATCCGCGCGGGCGGAGGCCACGTCGCTGCCGGTAAGTACAATGTTTTCAGCGGTATGGCCGGCCGGCCGAAGATACTCGTCCACTTCCACCCCTTCCCGGAAAGTGAGCATGGCGGTCGCGCCCAACTCTTCAATCGCGCGGATCGGGTTGAAGTCAACTTCATCCGCCCGCCAGGGGAAGCGCAGGATGATGCGGTTGCGGTCATGGTCGGGATATAATTCGTAGTCGGTGATGTTTTGAACCAGCAGCCGCTGGCGGATTACGGCCTCGGCGGCGACCATCTCAGCGCTGGTGGCCTGATAATCGCCGGACGGGAAAAAGGTGACGTCAACCCCGCCGCGGATATCGATTCCCCAGCGGACGTCCTGCACGCCTTTTATATGTGTGGTCGTGATGTCGCCGTACTGCGTGTAAATGCCGGTAAAGCTAAGGGCAGTCAGGGCGAAGATCAGCAGCGCCACAATAAAGAAAACCGGCTTGCCCACTTTTTTCACTTGCAATCCTCCAATGTTCAGAAGCCGGACATCGGCATTCTAAAAGTTTTTAACATACGCGCCGCGCGGGCTTGTCCGGCCCCGCACAGCACAACGATCAGTATATTTGATATGGATAAAAAAGTCAAGCACGCCAGCCGGCCGCCACTGCCGATGCTGCGCATCACTGCTTGCGTTTTCGTTGCCGGCGGTCTTATCTGCCGCCGGGCTAGCCGCCCCAAATATCGTCAGGATCAAAGTATGTGGGGAAATCAGGCAGCGGAAAGTCCGCGAACCGCCAGCCCTCGCCTGTCAAGGTCAGGATAAAGTCGTGGCGGCTATGTTCAGTTCCGGCCAATGTCTGAACGTCGAAATCTTCCGGATAGTATACGATCACCCGGAAAGTAATCTCGTTTTCACTGACTCGGACAATCCGCCCGGCTTGCTCCTCGCTGAAGACCCCGGCCCACACTTCGGCCACCGGCCGCGCGAACAGCTCACCGTTAATATCGCGGTAACGCCCCGCGCCCTGTGCCAGGATATGTCCGACCATCTCGTCGGTGAAGATGCTTTCTAAATGTATATGCAGGTCAGCCATGTTTCTGATCCCGCCAAAAGTCACCCGATGATAAAAATACCCATCGTAAACAATCGGCGGCCACTCAATGGGCATAGTGTGCGTAAAAAACCACTCATACGCCTGCGCCGCCCGCTCGTAAAGGGCACGCACCTCATCGTCGGTCGGCGGGCCGTGCTCCTGCGGCTGCGCGGCGCCCCCGCCCCCACAGCCGGACACCACTCCGGCCAGCAAGGCAAGCCAGATCATCCAAGCCTTAATATGAATTTTCATGCACTCACCGTTAGAGTCGTTTGCGGCGCCTAAGCGTGATTTTTCCGCGACTTATTTCCGACATCTGACGCTTACTGGCCGACCACTTGTTTCTCGCCTTGATTCTGCGCCACTCGTGCAGGCGTGGGGCAAAGGATTTAACGACTGAATCTCCGCTGTCGATGCCACCCTTTTTATAGAAAGTACCGGCCAGGATGGCTTTGGCTTCGTCGGTGTTGGGGTAAAGGGTGAGGTAGCTGGGGCTTTGCCTGATCCGCGAGTGAATGACCAGCAGCGTAATTACCGAAGCAGCCACACACAGGATGGCGATCAGCTGCGATATCCGCACCCCGCCCATCATCAGCGAGTCGGTGCGCAGCGGTTCGATCCATGCCCGGCCCAAACCGTACCAGCCCAGATAAATCAGCAAAATCTCGCCGTCAAATTTTCTGTGCTTAATGTAAAGGGTGATGAGCACAAAGCCGATGATATTCCAAATCGATTCGTAAAGGAAAGTCGGGTGAACCGGAATAAACGGGTCGATCACCATACCCAGTTCAGTCAGGCGGGCTTCGTTTGCAATTAAAAAGTCGGTGATGACCGGGCTTCTCATTCCCCAGGGGGCGGTGGTGTTCCTGCCAAACGCCTCAATGTTCACAAAATTTCCCCAGCGCCCGATGGCCTGTGCGAGCAAAAGCCCGCTGGCAATCAGGTCAATGGCAGGCAGAAACTTCACACGGCGCAGCCGGCAGATCAGCCAGCAGGAAAGAATCCCCGCGATCACCCCGCCGTAGATGGCAAGCCCGCCCTGGCGCAGGTTGACAATGCTCATAAAGTCGCCCGCATACAGTTCCCACCGGAACGCGACGTAATAGAGCCGCGCGCCGATTACCCCGCCAATAGCGGTGACAATGAAGACGTCCATCATGCGGTCGGGGTCAAGCCCGAACAATTTCGCCCGCTTGACGGTGACCAGTGCGGCGCCGGCAAAAGCCAGCCCAATGATAATCCCGTACCAGTAAATCGGCTGGCCGGCGACCGTAAAAGCCACCCGGTTGAGCTCAAAGCTAAGCCCAAGCCCAGGGAAGAAGAGTGTGATGGTCATGAATAAACCTCCGGATTTCAATTGACAGTTGACAATGGACAATTGACAGTTATGGAATCCGCTGTGCGGGCATCATCTTGCATTCAAATCATCGCGAAGCGATACCAACATTGTCAATTGTCAATTGTTTATTGTCCATTGCTTTTTACAATCGACAGTGCGCAGCGTTTTGGGTCAAAGCTGAGCGGCAGGCGGACAGTCAGCTGATCTAAAGTCAGGGCGGCCAGCATTTCAAGCGGCTGGTAGGCGTCGCAGTCGGCGAAGTGGGCGGTCACAAGCAGACCCCCCAGCGCGTCCGGGCGGCCGTACATCCCGATATAGCGGCCATAAGTGGCTTTTTTGACACGGTCGAAAGTCTCGGGCGGAATCCCCTCGGCCTCCAGCCGGGCGACTTCGGCCAAGATGGCATCCCGGACTTTTTCCGGGTCGCGGGATTCACCCCCAAAGAAAACGAGCGAGTAATCCCGGCTGGCCATTGCCTCCCCCTCAAAGGATTGGTTGATCAGCCCGTCGTCGAACAGCTTTCGGTAAAGCGGGCTGGATTCCCCCGCGATCACATCAAGCAGGATTTCGTCCGCGATCTTGCCCCAAAGGTTTGCCCGCTCGTCCCCGCCGGCCACACCTTTAAAGCCCAGATTGAACAAAGGCTGCGCGACCGGCAGGTTCTGGACAACCAGCGGTTCCCGGACTTCCCAGGGCTCGTCGGGGGTATCGCGGGTAATTTCGACCGGGTCAGCCGCCGGTTTCAGGTGCTTGTCGGCCGCCGCCAAAACCACGGCGGGGTCAAAGTTGCCGGCCACAGCCAGCGTCATGTTGCCAAGGTTGTAAAAAGTGCTGTAACACCGGTAGAGCAAGTCGGCGTCGATCTGCGCGATCGACTCAACCGTTCCGGCGATGTCCAATCGAACAGGGTTGTTGTGGTAAAGGGACTCTAGCAGGTTAAAATAAACCCGCCAATCGGGGTTGTCCTGGTACATCTTGATCTCCTGGCCGATGATCCCCTGCTCTTTGTTCACTGTTTCGGGAGTGAAGTAGGGCCGGGTGACAAAATCGAGCAGGATATCCAGCGACTGCGCAAAATTGTCGGTGCACGAAAACAGATAAGCCGTCTTTTCAAAAGAGGTATAGGCGTTGGCCGAAGCGCCGGTTGCCGCATAGCGGGCGAACGCGTCCCCCTCTTCGTTTTCGAACAGCTTGTGCTCAAGAAAGTGGGCGATCCCGGCCGGAACGCTGACAAAATCCCGGTCAGCCCCGGTCTTAAAGGTTTCATCCACAGAGCCGTAGTTGGTGGCCAGAATGGCATAAGCGCTGACAAAGTCCTTCATCGGGTAAAGCAGGATGGTCAGCCCGGAAGGGTGTACAACTTTTTGATACTCTTCGTTGACGCGCGGGGAGATTACCCTTGCTATATTATCCATTCGTCTCATCTTCCCCTTTCAGGAAGTAAGCGGTATCCAGCGTGATTTTTTTGGCGGCGGCGATCACTTCTTCCCGGGTGACCTTCTGCAGGTTTTCGATGTCCTGCGTGGGTGACATACTCTGCCCGCGCAGGATTTGTGCCATATACCATCCCTCAAGCGAGACAGTCGAGTCGGTGGTGGACAAGATCGAGTTGGTCATGAGCAGTTTTGTGTTGGCCAGTTCCTCATCGGTAAAATCGCCGTCGGCGACCGCTTTGAGTTGTGCGAGAATCTCGCTCTGGGCAAGGTCCTTGTTTTTCGCTTCGACCCCGCTGTCCACCATCAGCAGGCGGGTGGTCAAGTCAAAGCGGGAGGCACAGTAATAGCAGAGGCTGAGCCGCTCGCGAACGTTGGCAAACAGCTTGGAGAACGGTGTGCCGCCGTAGAGATTGGAAAAGAGGCGGGCGGCCGTCAGCTCGGCGGGGGTATTCAGCTCACCACACCGCATACCCATCACCAGCTTGCTCTGGTTGAGGTCCATGGTCTCGGTCTTTTCGCGGACAGACTCAGCCACAGGGCGCAGTTTGATCAGCGGATAGCCAACCGGCTGACGGTCTTTTAACGCGGAGAACGCGGCGGCAAAGATCTTCTTAGCCACCTCGGCATCCCCCGAACCGGTGAAGACAATCTCGACCGGCGCGGTCTTTAACATATTGCGATAAGCGGCCATAGCCGACTGGCGGGTGATGGCTGCGGCTGTTTCGGGATAGCCGAATGTTTTGACGGCGACCGGCTCGCCCTCGCACATAAAGGCGGCGCACTGCTGAATCGCGTAACTGCGCTTGTCGTTGATCTCGGCTTCAATGGTATCCTGAATATATTGACG
The DNA here is from genome assembly GCA_009784625.1 of Oscillospiraceae bacterium. Classification (GTDB taxonomy): domain Bacteria; phylum Bacillota; class Clostridia; order Oscillospirales; family Ruminococcaceae; genus WRAV01. Next base: position 86,626 of record WRBI01000004.1, read on the forward strand.
CTGCAAGTCCACATCCTTTTCGGTGAACAGGCCGTCCTGGGCCAGTTTTGGCTCAAGTGCGATCCCGGCCAGCAGGACAGCGGCGGCTTCCGTCAGATTTTCGTTGTCCAGCGCGAAGCGGCCGTCCAAAAACCGGATGCTCACCTCCATCACCTGATACCCGCCGAATTTGGAGACCCCGGCCTCAAGGGATGCGCCGTACAGTTCATCCAAACGCGCGTTGAGGGAGGTAAAGTCGGGCAGGGATTTACAGCCCATCCGCAAAATGTGCGGCACGACCGCGTTGTCCGAAGCGGTCGCTTTGTCCAGGGGGAGGATGAAGTTGACAGTCAAGCGGTTGTGTTTGAATTTAGGACCTACAATGGCGCTAAAGTATACGCCTGCACCAACCGGTGTCCTTGTAAAGTTTTGACTCAATGCGCTCACTCCTTAATGAACTTTTAGTATACCACATATCGAAAGATTTTACCAGATGGCAGGTGCAAATTGCTGAGATTTGCTGCCTGTTCTGTTGACTATTTATTCCATAAATGGTAAAATAACAATATATTATTTTACATATTTTACTACTAAAAAGGAATGGTAAATTATGAGTATTTCACTAAAAATCAAATTGTGTTTTGCCAGCCTGATTGTTTTATTGTTAATTGCCTGTGCAATGGGAATTGTCAGCTATAATGCTGTGCGAAACCAAATGGCCGGAGGTGAAGTGACAGTTAACACCGGGCATATGATGATTGCGTTCGCAGTAATTGCCGCTGTGGCGCTCGCTGTTGCGGTCTCAATGAATTTGTATTTTTCAAAGCTTTTGTTTGGGTCAATGAAGCTGTGGAACCGGATTATCAGATCTATGGTGTCCACCGGCACGCTTACCATTGAGGACGCCGACTCAAACGCGCTAAAAAAGCTGAGCAAGCGCAGGGATGAGGTAGGTTTGGTCTCGTTGGCCATTGACGAATTTATATTCATGTGGGTGCGAAAGACCGGTGCGCTGACCGAGGTTGCAAAAGGCAACCTTGACTGTAACTTCATTCACCGCTCGAAAAACGACACTTTTAGCATCGCGCTGCAAGCGGTGGTCAACAACCTGGATTCTATGATCCGTGAGATCACCGGCATCTCACACGAAATCAACGAAGACTCGAAAAGATTCGACGTAGACGTCAGCACCATGACCCAAGGCTCCATCGAACAGACCTCCACCATCCAGCAGCTTTCGCGCTCGGTTGCTGAAATTGCGGACAAGACCGGCGCCAACGCGGAGATGGCGGCGCAGGCTTCCAGCCTGGCGGTCACCATCAAAGGCAATGCGGAAAAAGGCAGCCGCCAGATGGATGAGATGGTTGCCGCGGTCAACGAGATCAGTGAGTCCAGCCGGAGCATCGGCAAAGTCATCAAGGTCATCGACGACATCGCTTTCCAGACAAACATTCTTGCGCTCAATGCTGCGGTCGAAGCCGCCCGCGCCGGTCAGCACGGCAAAGGGTTTGCCGTGGTTGCCGATGAAGTGCGCACACTGGCCGCCAAGAGTTCAGAAGCCGCCAAAGACACCGGCCTGCTCATCTCGAACTCGATTGAGCGGGCAGAGCGGGGCGCGAAGATCGCGATGGAGACCGCCGAAAGCCTGGCCGGCATCGTATCGGGAATCAATGAGAGCAGTGAGATTGTCAGCGAGATAGCCGAGTCCTCTAAATCGCAGTCAAGCGGTGTGGCAAAAATCAACAACAGCATCGACCAGATTGCGAATATCGTGCAGCAAAACAGCGAGGCCGCTCAAGAGATTGCCACATCCAGCCACAGGCTGAGCGCACAGTTCGACCAACTGGACGGCATGTTCGAAAAATTCACCCTGCGCGAGGACAAAGAACCAAACTACAGCGCTCCGCCCCCGCCCCCGTCCGACTTTAAAATGTCGCTCGCAACCATCTTCAATAAAAAATAATAAGAATTTGTTCCCGAAAAAGAACCAGCCAGCCATGCCGGCCAGCTGGTTTTTTTGCGGCCTAAATATAGACGACGCGAACCGTATACTCCCCGCCATCCAGCGGGATATTTTCCACAGGTGAGCCGTTTGCTGTCAGGGATGGCGCTTCTCCGCGCGCAAAGGTGACGCTGAGCTTTGTCCCGCGTATCTCGGCGGTCATTTTCGCTTCATTCCAGTCAGAGGGGAAGCTGGGCGAAAAGCTTAGGCGTTCCGCCCGGATACGCATCCCGACCAGATCTTCCCACACCGCCCGGTAATACCAGGAAGCCGCGCCGGTGTAGATCGGCCAGCCACCGCGCCCGGGGGCGGCGGGGTTTGCGTAAATATCGGCCGGGATATAGTACGGCTCAATCTTGTACGCATCGAACAATTCTTTGTGTGCTGCCCGGTTGACCGGGTTTAACATCTGCAGGATTTTCCAGCCCTCATCGCGTTTGCCCATTCTCAGCAGCGCAATGGCAAACCAGACGGCGGCGTGGGTGTACTGTCCGCCGTTTTCACGAATCCCCGGCGGGTAAGCCTTGAGGTAACCCGGTTCCTGATGGCTGTCCTGAAAAGGCTCACGAAAGAGCTTGACAATCCGCAGCCGCTCGTCGACCAGCTGACGATATGCGCTTTCCATCCCGCGGGTCACCCGGTCCTTGTCCGGCATATCGGCCAGCACCGCAAAGCTCTGGGGCAAAAGGTCGATTGAGCATTCGCGCGAACCGCTCGCGCCCATCGCCTCGCCGTCGTCGAAAAACGCGCGGATATACCACTCGCCATCCCAGCAGAGGTCATCCACCGCTTTTCGCAAAGCGCCAGCGCGCTCACGGCAGGTTTTGGCCGCGTCTGTGCGGCCGCGCATCTCACAGACCGGGGCAAACGCATCCAGTACCATGGCCAAAAAGATGGCCAGCCAGACACTTCGGCCCTTGCCCTTTGCGCCCACCCGGCTGAGTCCGTCGTTCCAATCCCCACAGCCGATCAGGGGGAGCCCGCCCTCGCCCAGGTTGTGCCCCCGCTCAAGCGCCCGCAGGCAGTGGCCAAAAATGTCCTCGCGCAGATCACTTTTCTCCGGCGAGATATACCGTTCAAGGTGACCGTCTGACAGTTCCTCAGCTTTGAGGTAGGGGATAGAAAGATCGAGAATCGAGTGATCTCCTGTAGCGGTCAGATACTCGGCCACCGCCAGCGGCAGCCAGAGCAGGTCGTCCGAAAAGCGGGTGCGCACCCCTTTTAACCCGCCCGCCGATTTGGGCAGCGGGTGCCACCAATGGAGGACATCCCCCGCCTCGAATTGAACGGCGGCACAGCGCAGTATCTGGCGGTGCAAGATTTCAGGGCGGATCAGCCGATAGGCCATCGCGTCCTGAAGCTGATCCCGAAAGCCGTAAGCGCCGCCGCATTGATAGAACGCTGTCCGGCCCCAAATCCGGGAGGCCAGAATCTGCTGCGAGCAGGTGTGGTTGATGAACTGATCCAGATGCTTGTCCGGCGTGCTCAGCTGCAAGATGTTGACGGCCGGCGGCCGGTCGTCGACTTCCTGTGTCAGCATGGCCAGAGCGCTCGCTTCGGTCGCGCCCCAGGCAAGCACAAAGCGGGCGGTTAGCTCGCCCTTGGCGGGGAGCGGCAAGGACAGGACAGCGACCGCACACGGGTCGGAGGACGGCTCCAGCCCGCACTCTTTCCACTCTCCGGCCAGAAAAGAAACGCGGCAGGTCATGAAAGTCAGCGCATCCTCCAGTCCGGGCGCCGAGATGGCCGCGATCGATCGTGGCAGTGTGCTGAATGGGTTGCCCAGCACCAGTGCGCTGTCTGTCAGCTTTGCCGAAACTTGTCCGGCGTTGTCTCGATTTACACCCAATACCGGTTCTATATAATATGCTATCTTAACATTGCGGGAATTATCGGTTCGGTTTGTCAATGTGACATCCAGGTATTTTGCGCACCCGCGCCCGGATATGCTGACTTTCAGATGGCTGGATACTCCGCCGTTTTTCCCCTGATAACAGGCGTCATTTGCAGAGAACGAAGCCCGCGCGCCCAAAGTCAAGTTGTAAAACCGCCCGCCATCGCTGAGAATCAGCGCTTCACCCGTGTTGTCGGTACAGATGTCGTTGTACCACGGGGTCAGTTTGTTCTCACGCGCGTTGACTGCCCAGGTATAACCGAGCGCGCTGTCCGAGACCATTGTACCAAAGCTGGGATTGGCCAGCAGGTGACACCAGGGCAAAGGAGAGGCTTTATCGCAGTAGAATCGCCCATCTTTGAACACTCCGCCGTTCACTGCAAGTTCGGGATCGCCCGGCAGCGGTTCGGAGGCGAGCGGTAAGAATTCCGCCGGCCGGTAAGGCCGTAAATCACCGCCGCTGATGGCCGGCTTGCCCTTTTCGAAGATATGCCGGGCAACCGCTCGCAGCAGCGTGATCGTCTCGGCCGGCGTCTGTTCACGGTGCAAAAGGAATACCCCGCCCCGCTCACTCAGGATGCTGGGCACGCTGCAAGTTTTGATTCGCGCGATCAATTCATCCCGCAGCTCCCCTTGATCATATAGGATAACCAAGTCAAACTCGACTTTACAGCCGCGCAAAAAGGCGTGAATGCGAAGATAGCTTTCAATTGCTATCAATTGACTGTTCAGCGCATCCTGATCGCTTTGGCTGTCGACTTCAATCAGCGCGATGGGTAAATCCCCCGAAATGCCGATCGGCCAGAGCCCCCGCTGGCCCAGGCGGTTGGTCGCTTTGGCGGCTGGGTCAACCACATGACTCTGTCCAAACAGCAGCTGGCCCAGGATGTTGCTGCCCAGCCGGCCTTCCAGTGTATTCCCAAGAAGGGGGGACTTGGCCGCGTTCTTAGCGTCCAGCACGCCCAGCTTTCTCATGGCCACCAATCCGCTGATCCCCTCTTCCTGCGTGCGAGAGGCGCAGAGGACGAGGGTGGCCGACGTCTGTCCGCCGGCGGGGACCGACAGATCAAGCGAAATGGCACAGCATGCGTCCGGAACGCCGGTGCCGCCGCTAAATTGCTTTTTGTAAAAGTTTTTAAGCTCACTTACCCCGCCGGGCGCAGGCATCAGCAGCTCGCGCCGGGTTTCGTAAGAGAACTCTGAATCATCCAAAAAGCCGACAGTTAAACAGAAATCTTTTTCATTGTCCCGATCGCGGCGAGAGAAGATCAGCGCGCGCGTGTCCTCGCAGTAACGCACCGACACGAACAGCTTGGAGAATGCCGGGTGGGCGGCAAAATCCTGATAAGAGCTGAGAACCGGTTCAAAGTAAACCAACAGCTGGGCCGGCCGCCGCTGGTTGGATGGGTTTTTGACCACGATCTGCCGCTGTTCGCAGGAAAGCGTCGGGTGCATGGCGCACCGCATCCCGATCTCGATCCCTTTTTTCTTAGCGTAGTAAGTGATCGCGTGCTCCTGATATTCGACCGTGTGATCAGCCTTTTCGTCAAAGAAAGGTGCTTGGGTAGCCGAGAGGGTTGTGTCCGACATCCTGACAAGGGTAAAGATCCCCTGTGCCCGGCGAAGCAAATCGGTCGAGCGCCGGGTGACGTCCACGTCCCCAAAGCCCATATAACCCGCCCCGGTGTCGGTCAAAACATGGGTCAACTCGCCGTTGGTCAACAAACTTGCGCGTGGCGATTGCGGGAAGATAGCTTGTCTTTCCTCCTGTATTGTCGGGCGCTCATGCCGCTCGCCCCGGGACTCCGCGTTGTGCAGCTCGTCGTAAATAACTGTGTTCTTAGCGATTTTCTCCTGCAAAAACTCACCCGCCGATCGCATATAATGGTTGCGCATAAAGCGCTTTTGCATCTTGCCGTCTTCCAGTGCGTTGAGGGAGGAGACCATGCTCATCCCGATGTGGTGGGCCATATAGTTTCGGACAACAGCCAGCCCCTCTTTGCCCACCCGCTCTTCGGTAAAGTCGACCGCCTCAAAAAACCCGTACCGGCCGTAAACCCCAAGCTTGTGCAGCCGGCCCAAGTTCCCCATCGCCGAGTTCGGGTTTTGCGAGATGGTCAAAAAAGTCGAGTAAGGCGAGATGACCAGTTCCTTGTCCAGATACCGCTTGACCCCGATCTTCTGTACCCCGTGTGCCTTGTACTGGTAGTTGAGGTTGTTGTCGAAAGCGTAAAACGCGCTCTCACTGATCCCCCAGGGCACGCCGCGCTCTCTAACCCGCCGTTTTTGGCAGTACAAACAGTAAATCAGCGCTTCGCTGAGCAGTGACCCTTCATATACAGGGAGTAGAAGATGCGGCATATAATACTCAAAGGTGGTGCCTGTCCAACTGACCGCCCCGGCGTAATAACCGGCCCGAGACATGGTGCGGATAAGTGAGCCCCAGTGCTTTTTGCCCACAATCTTTCGGGCGACTGCGTAGTAACTGGTCAGCCGCGCCTCGCTGAGCAGGAAGTCGTAATGGGATTCACTCAGCTTGCCTGTGTCGGCGTCGTACCCAATCGAGAACAGGTTTTTCTTCTTATTGTAGAAGACGGTCAGGTCACACTCGTCGATGATCTTTTCAACCCGCGCGATCAGCCCGGCCATCTCCGGCTTTTCGCGCGAAAACTCCCGCAGCCCTTCGGCCAGCGCGACCAGCGAGCAGATAAAGTTGCCGCTGTCTACACTTGAAATAAACTCGGGCTTTAGGGTGTCCAGTGTGATGGTGTCGTACCAGTTGTAAAGGTTGCCCTGCCAGGTTTTAAGCTTCTCAAGGCTGGATACTGTCCGCTCAACGCGGGTGTAAAGCCCATCCGTGTCAATAAAGTCAAAATCCCGCGCGGCCAGGATGGACAGCAGCATCATCCCGATATTGGTCGGCGAAGTGCGTGTGGCCACCCGATAAACGGGGGACTGCTGGATGTTGTCCGGCGGCAAGAAATGATTGGCAGCGTTCGCGAAATCCTCGTAGTACCGCCACATGGCCGCGTTGTAAGAAATCAGCGCGTCCCTCTGTTCGGAAGATAAGCTGACCTTGTCCTCACGGGAGGGCCGGGCGCTGATCAGCGCCGCGGGAATCAGTAAAACAAACGCGATCCCGACAATGCTGAGCGCGGAACTGAGCGCCAAAACCAGAAACGCGATCCCCAGAAGCTGGGCCGCCCAAAACCGCCCGACAAGGCTGCCAAGCGTGACTTTGGCCGCTTCGCTCTGTGCGGCGGTTGTCCACTCAAGCATCTTCTTGCGGGAAATATAAGTCCGCCAAAGGGATCGAAAGACCGCGTCCAACGTGATCAAACTCTGAGCGGGCAGCATAATCAGCAAAAAACAGCCCTGCCCAAGCAGTTCAAAAGCGTGGGGAAGTGTGCGGGTGAAAAACTTTTGCGAAAGGGTGTGAAATCCGCCCGAAGCCAGCGAGAAAAGCGAGGCCCAAAGGGAGGGGAACATCACCCCCAAAAGACCGCTGACCGCCAAAAACACCTTGACCCAGCCCCCGCTGAGCAAAGCGGCAATCAGGCAGGCAAAGCAGACGGCCGGGGTGATCGACCGGCGCAGGTTGTCGGCCAGCTTATACCGATCCAGCGGGCGGATAGGGTTTTGGTAAGCCAGACCGGCCACCCGGTACCGCCTGCCAATAAATTTTAAGTTTTGCCAGTCCCCGCGGATCCAGCGGTGGAGTCGGCTCAGCCAGCCGCCCATTCCGGATGGGGCGTTGTCGGTCATCTCCACGTCGGATACAAACCCGGCCCGCAGATACGCGCCCTCCAGGATATCGTGGCTGAGAATCTGGTTTTCCGGGAACCGGCGGGAGAGCAGTGCGTGGAAGACATCCACGTCGATCAGCCCCTTGCCGGCAAAGATGCTCTCGCCAAAAAGGTCTTGATAAAAGTCTTTTTCGTGGGTATCGTAAGCGGTCACCCCGCCGCATCCGCTCATCACCCGCGAGAAGGGGGTGGCCTTTGCGCTGCGCAGGTCAAGGCTCATTTTGGGCGCAAGGATTCCGTACCCCTCGCTCACAACCCCATCCTGTCCGATGACCGGCCGGTTCAGTGGATGAATAGCCGCGCAGACCAGCGTTTGTGCGCACTCGTAAAGCAGGTTGGTGTCCGCGTCCAGCGCGATGATATATTTAAATTCGCGCAGAACATCCCGCTCGCCCACAAAGGTGTGTACCCCGGCCTTTTCGCCTTTGGTAAAGCGGATAAATTCGGTGATCGCGCCCCGCTTGCGCTCCCATCCGCTGTATTTCTTTTGGGTCTTGTTCCAGGTTCTCGCCCGCAAAAAGAGCATGAAGCGGTTGTCGTGTTCCCGGTTTAGCGTCTCGATCAGCTTTTTGACCGCCGCTACCTGAGCGTCGTCCTTCTCGTCGGTCGGGTAATCCCACTCCTTAAAATCGGCGAGCACACAGTAAAAGAGATCGGGGTCCGAGTTGGAGTAATAGAGCTGACAAAGCCGGTCGGAAAGCGCCGAAATTTGCGCCGACCCCGGCAAAAGGGTGGAGACGAGCACGACCGACTTTGGCTTTTCAGTAATTTTTTTGGGATCCATCCGAGGGATAAAATCGGGGGATATCCCGGCGGTCGCGCATTGCCAGATCGGTGTGCGCAGTATTTCCCAAATCGGCAAAAAACAGAGCAGGCCAACCCAGGCCCGCCCGGTCAGCCAGCCGATCAAGGCAGACAACAAAACCGGCAAAACCGCCCCGGAGATCAGTGCAAACCCGCCTTTTCGCCGTCTTGGCCGTGTAATGGCGGGGTGATGCAATATTGAATATCCTATATGCTCATTAGCGCCAGTTTTTTCCGCACACCCGTCAAGCATTGCCTGCGCTATGTTTACTTCGGGTTTGCGCTCTTTTGCCGCAATTCTGGCGATCAGGTGACGGTAATAATTTCGGCTTTCCGCATCCATTTGCGGGTAGACGCCGGTGGGGTCTTGCCTCAGGATTTGCTCAACCTGTGAACAGTTATAGACGATTTCGTCAAAGTCGATGGCGGTCAGTTTGCTCATTCCGACTACCGCGTAGCGGATCATCTCTTCACTTCGGGTTTCAAAACAAGCCAGATAGGCCATCCGCAGCAGAACCGCTTTGACCGCGGTTGGTATAAACCCGAACTGGCTTTCGCTTATGTGTCCGGCCCGCTCGGCTCCGCGCAGGATCTCGGTCATGCTCTCGTCGTCCAGGCTGGGCATAGCGGCGGGCAGGACAACCTCAAACATGGCGTAAAACCGCGAAAGCTCACCGGGCATCGCCCGTTTGGCCAGATGGTTTATATCCTTGATTGACTGCTTGCACTCTTTTTCGAGAACGTAATAATTGTCGCAAAGCCACTCGTCAACCGGGTGCTGGGTGGCATGTTGGTTCACTTTTTGGTAGTGTGCGCGCATCCGGGTGGTCATAGAGCGCAGACCCCGACAAATTTTGGCGGGGGTCAGGTTATTTTTTGCTTTCACGGCGTTCTCGGCCAATACGCTTATGTTCAGATTTCCTGCCTTATTGCTCATCTTTCCCTCCGAAATCAGCGCGATCAAGATTATGGTCGACGAACTTCAAAAGTAGCGGCCAAGTGGAAAAAAAGGCCACAAGGCTGGTCGGTTTTTAAATTCAGTGACTATTGCCGTCAAATGCCGTTCGCCATGCCACAGAGGCTTAGCGCCGGCGACTCGCCGCTGTTAATATCTTACAGCTTAGTGTTAACCCGCCATAGGGCAAAAATTCAAAGCTGCTGACTTTGGACGCATTTTTCTTGCCTGCGCGTCGAATATAGCCGCGAAAAAGAAGAAACCGGCAAAAGCCGGCTGCCGGAGTACCCACGCCGCCAGCACCCGGTATAAATTGGGCGCATAATATGGGGCGAAAGGCGTTTTGCCCCAAAACAAAACAAGGGACAAAGCTTTTGCAACATACATAAATGTAGAATCAGACCGACGAAAGGAGCTAAAGAAATTGGAATACAGGAAGAAGGATATGTATCTCCAAGCGGAAAGGGAAACAAGCAACGGATGGATGCGTGTTGGCAGCCAGCCCCTGCCCGCCGCCCCGCAGCCAGAAGAGCCGCAGCCTGTGCTTGTACCAACACCCAGAGCAGAACAAGCGCCGCAGCCCATGCCAATGCCCAGAGCAGAGCAGGCGACACAGCCCATGCCAATGCCAAGAGCAGAGCAAGCGCCGCAGCCCATGCCGATGCCCAGAGCAGAGCAAGCGCCGCAGCCCATGCCGATGCCCAGAGCAGAGCAAGCGCCGCAGCCTATGCCGATGCCCAGAGCAGAGCAAGCGCGGCAGCCCATGCCAATGCCCAGAGCAGAGCAAGCGCCGCAGCCCATGCCAATGCCCAGAGCAGAGCAGGCGCCGCAGCCTATGCCAATGCCCAGAGCAGAATCGACCACTACCGCCGCTGTCGCGAACTTCAGAACAGAGGTGCGAGCGACGGCCATTTCCGCGCCGGCGACCAGGGAAGAGCGCCCAGCCCCAAGCGTTCCCGTGCCGGCCATGACCGCCCCAATCCAGACGGTGGCCGTCCCTCCGCAGGAAAGCGAGGGGTGTGGCTATTGTGTCACGCTGGGAATGGCTTACATCCCAATGCAAGTGTGGGGAAATCTCTACACACCTGAGGATGGCTTTGCCCGCGGCACCATCTTCGAAGAGCTGGACCTGCCGTTTGTCGGGAAGGGGGATTGCCGCCATGACTGAGCGCCAACTACTGCTTAAACGGGTACAGATCTGCGACTTTGCGCTAAACGATGCTGCCCTGTTCCTGGACACTCATCCCGAAGACGCCGATGCCTTGGCCTATTACAAGCGGCAGCTTGAGTCGCGCATGGCCGTGGTCGCGGACTTTGAAGAAAAGTTTGGGCCGCTGACCAAAGGCGCGTATGACGGCGGCCCGCGCTGGCGCTGGGTAGATGACCCCTGGCCCTGGCAGACAGAGGAGGAGAAGTAATGTGGAGTTATGATAAGAAGTTGCAATATCCGGTAAAAATCAAAACACCCAACCCTGCCATGGCAAGGATCGTTATGACCCAGCTGGGCGGGCCGGATGGGGAACTGGGCGCGGCTATGCGTTATCTGCACCAGCGGTATAGCTGCCCTTACGGAGAAGTTACCGGAATACTGACAGATGTAGGTATGTCGGGGATAAAAATGTCTCAGCCACTAAAAAAGCGGACAAGCCTTATAGTAATAGGCTTTTAATACATACCATCTCAACCAAAGATAGAATCGCAAAGTGGGGTGGAAGTTTGCTAGACCAAGAAAAAAGCACGTTCCCCTACAAGGTTGCGCCTTGCAAGACCGAGAGGATTATTAAGTTGTTTATAGCCGCGTAAAGTCATTATTATGTAGCCGTCTATCATGGGCGGCTACTTTGCTGTTTGACAAAATCAATTATTTACGATAAAATAAGATAAATTTTATATTATCATGTAAGAGGTGCGCTATGGAATATATTAAACGTAGCTTGGAGCGTAAATTCACTCGAATGAGCGAGTTTTTTAAGGCTGTACTTGTTACTGGGGCAAGGCAAGTAGGCAAGACCACTATGCTTAGGCATTTGGCTGAAAGCCATAACAGAACCTACGTTACGCTCGATAATCTAATGGCGCGGAATTTAGCCAAATCCGACCCGGTTCTATTCTTCCAGACTTACAAGCCGCCAATTATCATTGACGAGGTGCAATACGCGACAGAACTATTTAGTCAGATAAAAATCATGTGTGATGAAAGCGAAGAACCCGGACAATTTTGGCTGACAGGTTCGCAACAATTCAACATGATGAAAAATGTCCGCGAAACACTGGCGGGCAGAGTTGGTATATTGGAACTATACAGTCTTTCAAAGAACGAGAAAGACAGCATTTCATTTGAGGACGATTTAGACTTTTCTCTGTCCTGTTTGCAGGCGCGGCAATCGAAAGCGCAAAAAAATGATATAATCCGCATTTATGAGCATATTTGGCGCGGTGGTATGCCACAAGTGCTACAGGCTGACGCTGAACAGCGACAGGAGTATTATAACGCCTATGTAAATACCTACATCATGCGCGATGTTGCTCAGTTAGGCGGCATAACAGATACTTTGCGTTTTTCCAAGTTTTTGACTGCGTGTGCGGCGCTTGTGTCGGAGCAAATCAATTATAAGACCCTCGCCGACACAGCGGAAATAGCGCAGCCCACCGCGAAAGAATGGCTTAGGCTTTTGGAGAGTTTGGGAATCGTTTATCTATTGCGGCCATACGCCAATAACGCATTGAAGCGCTTAACGAAAACACCGAAACTGTATTTTTGCGATACAGGGCTTGCCGCCCATCTTTCCATGTGGCTAACACGGGAAACCCTCATGAACGGGGCTGCAAGCGGGCATTATTTTGAGAACTTTGTTGTTGTTGAGCTTCTAAAAAACTATGCCTATGCTCAAACTAAGGCGAATATGACATACTACCGAGATTCCAATGCGAAGGAAATAGATATATTTGTGGAACGTGATGCCTCCGTTCATCCATTGGAAATTAAAAAGTCCGCTAACCCCGACCGCCGTGAGGTAAAGAAATTTAATATATTGGATAAAACATCATTAGAGCAGGGCTGCGGCGGGATTATATGTATGTGTGAGGAGGTCATACCGATTGATGCAAAAAATTTCTTTATCCCGTGCAATCTGATTTAGCGTGATATTATAATAATAGGAGATTTGCAGATGGACGAAAATCGAACAATACCCCCTACAAGCGTAGTGCATACTGAAAAAGTAAATGGAGCGACCTATATTGTACAATCAAATTATGTCGGAAAAATAACATTCCTAGATTTACTAAAGCAAATGATAAAGCGGGATATTGAAAGGGGAACATTCTTTGATGAATAATCAAAAAGAAAGACGTCGTGATTGTGATGCACGGCGTCTTTTCTTTTTGTGGCGCTTTATGTGCCTAATCATCTAGCAATTTTTTTTGAGTAATGTGTTTATTGTGAAGAATCCAAAAACCGCGATAAACAGCGGCAAACAGGCTTATTGCAAGGGCTTAACCGTTTGTGAAAATGACACTTCACAGGCGGTTATCTCTATTTTATCAAGTTTGCGGCGCTTTGGCAAGAAAAAACGCAACAGGCACCCACATTGCTTTAGGGGCTTGCCCTCACGCCTTCCCCGTGTTACAATATCTGTAGAAATCATGCGGTTTTTGCGCAAAGCCGCCGAGAGGTCGTGTGCCATGAGCGGCAAAACAAAGGAATCCAAGCTCATATACTTCAACGACGTAAAGCCCACAGCGGTGTGCTGGCTTGCCAAGCCTTTCATCGCGAGGGGCAAAATAACGGTGATACAGGGCGACCCCGGCAGCGGGAAAACAACGCTGGCACTTTCCATCGCCGCACATATATCAACAGGCAAGCCGCTCCCGTTTTCAACCAGTGAACCGGTAATGGGAAGCGTCATATATCAAAACGCAGAAGATTGTGCAGCGGATACGCTCAAACCCCGGCTTATCAGTATGGGTGCGGATTGTAGCAAGATAGCGTTCATTGAGGCCGCCTCCCTAAATATTGACGAAGACTGCAAAATCCTAGAGCAACATGTACGAGAAACAAATGCCTCCATGTTGACACTTGACCCTTTCACCGCTTTCATGGGTAGCAAAGCAGATATGTGCCGAGCAACGGATATACGGCGACTGATGGGCGGCTTGATGAAGATAGCGGAGAAATATAATTGTGCAATGGTCTTAATCGCGCACATGAATAAATCCGCAGGGGCAAAGGATTTATACCGCGCACTTGGCTCAATCGACATCCCCGCCGCCGCAAGAAGCGTTATGCTGGTCGGGCGGGATGAAGATGGCGAAACCAGATATGTCCGACACATCAAAAGTAGCCTAGTCCCGGAAGCGTCAGCGTTCGCGTTTCGGATATGTGAAAATTCATCGGTTGAGTTTTTAGGGGACTATGAGGGCGCGCTAGACGATACAGAACCCCTCACCCCCGCAGATAACCGCAAGAGCCACAAGGCGGAGGAAATCATACTTAACATGACAGCCAGCGGACAGTGCCGCAGTACAGATATTATGGACGCTTGTGGCAAAAACAACATCAGCCCTGCTACCGTGAAGCGCGTTAAGGGACACCTCGGCATCAAATCTATAAAGAAGCAAGACGAATGGTACTGGATGCAATAAACCTCACAACCAAGCCGTTATTTGTCAAGGGTATCAAATCCATACATGCAACGATACCATTGATTGATACACTTCCTAAAATCCTATAACTATCACGAATATGAGAAAAATCAAGAGTATCGCCTCTCCCACATGATACCCTTGTCCAATTCGCACAATTGCCGCCTTGGTTGCCTTTTGGATATACTAAAGGCACAAAGGGGGGCGGAAAATGCAATCAGATGACTTTGAAAAAGCCTACGGTGACTTTATCGACCGACCCGAATATGACGAAGCGCAGGGCGATTTATTTAGAATCGTTCGCATATCATTTAAGGCCGGATGGGAATCCGCAGGCGGAAACCCGCCGCCATCACAGCCGGTTGTCCGGCTTCTTCCGAAAGAACCAACATAATATAGCTAGACCGCAAAGCCGCTTATTCATCACGAATAGGCGGCTTTTTCGCGTTTCCGGGGCATTACATAACCGCTTCCGCCTATCTGATGGAAGCGGCAAACTATTTTAGGAGGCCAGATACCAAATGAATGACGTAGACAAAATGCTAGTGAAGCAGTTCTTACTTCGTGTTCGGCAAGAGGGCTTTACTATCGTAGA
>WRBI01000005.1 GCA_009784625.1 Oscillospiraceae bacterium
TCCATCCCCAGGTTTTTGCGTGCTTTTTATTCCCTGCTCCTCTGCCCTCAGCTTTTCAACACCACTTCTTACTCTCACTTTTCTCGCTTTTTGATCCTGTACATAGTGTGAATACTAACATTTTATTAACGGGTGCGAACTCTTTGAACCGTATGTGAAAAACGTGCGGTATGGTAGGTCACAGGATTTTTGTGTTCCTGAAGGGCATCTGTTTTTCTTAGGAGACAATCGGCCGTTTTCAATAGACTCCCGTTTTTGGGACAACCCTTATATGCCTATTGAAAATATAATAGCTCAAGCGAGCTACACTATTCTACCAAGGATTACCTCCTTGGGTTTGGAGGAGAACTGTCAGCCACCCCACATCTAAAGTTGGGGGCTTGTAAGAGCCCGGTTGACCAGTCTAAGGTTTAAAGCTACGTTATTCAAGTCATGACACCTACGGATGCCTCCTCAGTTCGTAGCACACTGTCGTATCGGATTAAACAGTATCTTAGGGGTAAGAAACAGTGTCCGATGCATAACAAGCTTGCGATAACATTGACGAGAGGATAATTACGGCTTCGGCCAGTACAGGAGAAATCCTAAATGGTATTTATAATCGACGCAAACAAGCAACCCTTAGCACCATGCCATCCGGCCCGTGCCCGCAAGCTCCTCAAAGCGGGCAGAGCTGCTGTTTGGCGCACATATCCCTTTACGATTATTTTGAAAGAAGTAAAAGAACCTGTTCTTGAGCTGCTGGAAACGAGGCTCAAGATAGACTACGGTAGCAGACACACCGGACTCGCCATTCTACAAGGTAATAAAGTGGTTTGGATGGCCCAGCTTGACCATAGGACCGACATTAAAAGCAAGCTCAAAAAGCGCAGCGGCTATCGCCGCCGGAGAAGGTCTGCTAATCTGAGATACCGCAAGCCCCGTTTTTTAAACCGCATCCGTCCAAAAGGTTGGCTGCCGCCATCCCTGCAAAGCAGGGTGGATAATATCGAAACATGGATTCGCCGACTTAGAAGTGTGTGCCCGATAACACACATCTCATATGAGAACTGTAAGTTCGACACTCAGCTTATGTGCAACCCAGAGATTAGCGGTATTGAGTATCAGCAAGGTGTCCTTCAAGGCTACGAGGTACGCGAATATCTGCTCGCTAAATTTAGCCGCAGATGTGTGTACTGCGGCGCAGAAGGTGTACCTCTGGAAGTCGAGCACTTAATCCCAAAGTCAAGGCCGGGTTCGTCTGACAGAGTTAACAACTTAGGGCTTGCGTGCAGGCTGTGTAACCTGAAGAAGGGTGCGCAGACAGCCGAAGAGTTCGGATTCCTTGAACTGTATGAGCAGGCGAGAAAGTCGTACACGGAGCCTGCTGTACTTAATGCTACACGCTGGAAGGTGTACGAGGTCTTAACTGCTACCAGCCTGCCAGTAGAATGCGGGACTGGCGGGCGCACAAAGATGAACCGCATTAAGTTGGGGCTGGAGAAAAGCCATTGTCTTGATGCTTGCTGTATCGGGGCGTCTACACCGGAAGTGTTGATATTCAAGACGACGAGTGTTCTATACATTACCGCCAAAGGACGCGGTTCACATTGCCGTACAAACACCAATGATTCCGGTTTCCCTGTAAGTTATTACGCAAGAAAAACACAGTTCTATGGGTTTAAGACCGGCGATATGGTAAGGGCAGTTGTGTCTGCGGGGCTAAAGACTTCGGGCGACTGGCGCGGACGTGTGCTGTGCAGAAAGACAGGGTATTTTGATATTAAAACAAAGAAAGGGCGGATATGCGGAGTTAGTCATAAATATGTATCCCTGGTTCAAAACTGCGATGGATATGATTATTTTGTGGCTACTTCCTCCCCACACTTAAAAGTAGGGGCTTCCGTAGCGTGATTTTGGTGAAGAAAAAACTGCGAAATAACTGGAAAGACAACAAGCTGATAATCGTGCTTGCTTTGGTAGTGCTTGTTTCAATCGCTACAAGCCTCTTCTTATTGCAATACAGAGGGGAAGACCCCCAAACTCTGCGAGAGGACTCATTTGTTATAGAGGATTACGTACCAAAGACAGATGGCTCTCGTAATATGATAGCCGGCAATGCAGGTGATGCAGAATTTGATGCACTTGACCCAGATGCATTAGCTCCTACGACATTAAGTGAAGATGAAGTGCTCAGAGAAGTCTCCGCCATCCTGGATGGGCTCAAAATACTTGACCCAGCATCTCTCGAACGAGTCTCGCCTCAAGCTTTCGGAGGGGAACGAAATCCTTTTTATCACATGCTTAGAACTGCCGAAGAAAATCGTCAAATTGGGGAAATGTTTAAGGTTCTAGGTGCAGCTACAACGCACAGGGTTGTCGGCCATATTGTTGACGAAAACTCTCCAAATGCATATCGAGTGTTTGTTGAAGTGCAAACGCCTTATGCTGTCCCCGATATTCTAAGCTATTCTCGTGGAGATAAATTGTGGCCCATACAAGAACTGTCTTTCTTGGGCGGTTCTGGCGCTGCCACCGTGATTGCAAATGCGGGTGTTGAAAGCTTGCCTGTATCAACAGATGTTATTGTTTTGAATGTGCTGGTTGTGGACGACGAGCCGGTAATCGTACACGCGACCTCTCTAAATTATGGGACTCGTATCCCTCAATACGCTTTTTTATGGGGCGGCCATATTTTTGGAGGGATTTCCGGTGGCGATTTGATTAGCGAGTGTGTGCTTGGCGCAAAAACTGAGGTTAGCCGGGAACACTTTATGGGGCACGCTCACAATGTGCATTATGTGAGGTCAATTGAACAGGTCTTGAGCCACGTTCAAAACAATAATTTCGATGCAATACGTGAAATGTCAGTAGGTACATCGCCTATGAGTGAGATTGCGTATTTTATGTTTGCGGGAAACACCCCTTCTGAAAACTCTGATTCAAGAGCCCGGAGCCTCCAATACTCGATGAGGTTCTTTGAATGGGTGCCGGACAATTTCAATTTTGACAACCCCGCATCTCCGATGGATTTTCTCATGCCCAGAGCATCTGTCCTTATCACTTATTCGGTGGTTGACCCGGCTTCAAATGGAAGGGCGTATTATACGCAGATAGTTAGCTGGACATCGAGCAGGATACCTCCTGCTATACTCGCAGAAAACTTCACGGCTGAAGAATATGCCGCATTTGAATCAGCGTTAGCTGAGGCTCTTGAAAACCCACCGGAAGACTTCTTCGATACAAACGGATTCTTAATCGCAGCAGCTCTTGATGTTATGCTTATGGAGGTTACCGGAGTAGGGTCTACGTCTGCTTCAGACCGGGAGCTGTTCAAGGAAATCGGCCGATAGGAACAAAAATACTGAAAGCCATCAACTGTGGCTTTCTTTTTTGCAAAGCACTTACTTGAACGAGCGGCTGCCGATTTGATATAATTTATACATCTTAGTATTTTGATTTTAGGTTGTTGGCAAAGTAACAAGCAAAGCTCGTTCCACTTCGCCTTCGGCTCACGGTAAGGCATCACTGCCGGTATTTTATACATTCCGAGCATAATTACGTCTTTTGGCGTGATTATGCTTTTTTATTGCTCAAAAACTACAAGCTTTGACTTGTTTATATACAAACGTTTTTTGAAAGGAAGGTGATGAGGTGAAAGCAAATTATCCAGGCGCATACAAAAGAGGGAAGTTGACTGCTAAGGAAGAACGAGAGCTTCAAAAGGCTATCGTTCAAAATCTTGCTAAGCGCAACCCACTTTTTGCGGCCATGCTTACATGTCCCGGTTATGCAAAATAAAGAAGAAGAGGTGTTTTCAATGACCAAAGGAATCAATGGGTTGTCCTCCCGAGAAACATCACGTATCAATGTATCATGATTACTGCTCATGGCCCCGTCTCTGAGGAATACACGTTCCCCGAAAGCATTCTCCATAAAAGTGTGTTTTTGACTTTTGAGGCGGCGGATTCGCTTAGAAAGCGTGGCCTTCGGGTTCGAGCATTTTCAACTGGTGAAGATGGCCTATAATTTTTTTTGAAAAGGAGATATCAAAATGGAAAACGCAAGCTTTTTTCTCGGTAACGGTCAATGCTCTGCGGCGGCCAAAGTGAACTTTGTCGCAGGGATAGAGCATTTAGTACAAACAGCCAAAGGAGCCGACGGAGAGCGCAATTTGCAACTCTTCCCGGTGACTTCCCAACTGACCTGGTTCTGGGCCGTGCATCCTGAAGGGCGCATCTGTTCTCAGATTGTTTTTGAGGACGAGTACCGCGCCAGGGCGGAAGCGACCATATATGCCGCGAACGATAGGGTTCTTGCAACAGCCTGCGGCTCTTGTATGGTGCATGACATACCATTCAAATACGTCGAAGCTGCCGAAACTGTGGCCATCCGACGCGCTCTGAACTTTGCCGGTTTCGGCTGCCAGCTGGTTGCAAAGGCATTTGAGGACGTTTCTGACATTGCAAATGAAAACCCTGCACCGGCGACTCCTACTGACAATGGAATGCCTCCTTTGCCATCCGAAGTTCCGTCTTTAGCCTCTGAACCGGATAGCTTCAAGGCAAACAAGCTGGTAAGCACCGGTAACAATGCCAACGGCGAGGTTGAGGAAAAGCCGCGCAGGAAAAGAGGGGCTAAATCAGGGTCGGTTCCTGAGCCAACTGAGATTCCCTCTAATCAAGAAACCGGTACTTCCACCGAACCAGAGACGCCGCCTACAACTGACAATGCTGAGCCGGAGACAATCACCACAACCTCTCCGACAGAGGATGAGCAGCAAGGGTCTGAAGCTGGTGAGCCCGATGTGAGTCCCGTGACAACTGACCCGAACACCCGTGGTGAAGCTGGCGGTGAAGGTGAGGAAGCGCAACTGCAAGACACAACTACTTCTCCTGAAAACACAGAATCGGCGCCAATTGCTGATATAAGTGTTGAAAGCCAGGTGGCCGCGGCCGTTGCGTCTTCAGAAGAAATTGAACCGACAGCATTTGAACTGAAATGTATTGGCGGCAATTTTGTGCCTGGAGAGCTATATTTAAACAAGAAGGGTGGAGAGACAGGCGTGTTGCAAGGTGACCTTGTGAAAGCGCTTCGATTCTTCGGAACCAATCCCGAACTTGTAACTGAGACGGTGATGGAGGCAAACCAAGAGCACCTTGTGGACAAACCCCTAAAAGAACTTGCCGCTCATGGGACTTTGGGCTGGGAAGTGCTGCGTTCAATGCTCACTTTCTCTACCAGCTCAAATGTTGCGTTCATCGCCGCCATCCTGTTCTGGTACTACAACACTACTAAAGAAGCTTTTCCGGCGTTCGCAGTGCAAGCAGCTGCGTAACCTGTAATCGCTTTTTGAAAATATATTTCAGAGGAGGGCCCAGCCATGTGGGATGAGTTCACCATATTTGACGTGATGTATCTTACTGGTCTGCCCACGGACAAAATGAGGTCTGCCTCTGGTGGGTACTACGAGTGTCCTGAATGTCGCAAAAAGGGTAAGTTTAAAATCAACCCCTCCATAAACAGCGGCGTAATCCGTTGCGCCGCCTGTACGGTAGGGGGAGATAAACTGGACCTTTATGTTCTGTGCTCAGGTATGCATTATACCCTTGTGACCGAAACTTCAAGGTCAGGTAATCCCTACTTGCGTCCCTCCAGAGAGGATAGGAGCGAAGCTGCAAGGGAAATTGCTGAAAAAATGAGGATAGAGCGCAAGAGACCAGGGTTTGTAGAAAAAACCACCAAAATGCAGAAGCGAATGGAAGAAGCAGCTCAAAGAGCCTCAAACTCCACGCGAACCCCCCAGGAAAAGCACGAGGTATACTCGGCGCTTCTGGAGATTCTCCCGCTGACCGACCGGCACAAAAGAGACCTACTGGCGAGAGGTTTAACAGAAGATGACATCTCGACAATAGGGTTCAAATCAGCCCCTCTCTTTGGTCAAGCTACGCTTACCAAAAAGCTGACAGATAAAGGGCTGTCTCTTGACGGGATAGCCGGCTTCTTTAAGCACGGTGAGTATGTTGACAAAACAACTGGCGAGCTCATCGAAGAATGGAACCTCTTGTCAACAAATGCGGGGTATCTAATTCCGCTTCGGGACGAGAACGGTTACATTGTATCGCTTCAAATCAGATTGAACGATACTAAGGTTGGTAAATGCATGTTTTTTACGAGCGATGTTGCAACCTTAGACTGCGGTACGAAAGCAGACTCAGTGGTTCACGTCGAAATGTGCAGTGAGCCGCCAAAATACCTGTATGTAACGGAAGGGGCAATCAAGGCTTATGTTGGCCACGCCCTGTACAAAGATTTGTTTGAGCGAGACGACGCCGTATTCCTTGCCGTGCCCGGAACGTCAAATATGGCCGGGATTCCTCATCTTATGGACCACTTCCTGTCTAAATACAATCTTGAACGCATTGTGGAATTTTACGATTTCGGAAAATTTTACAGGGCGGACGCTGCTGAGTTGGATATGAGAGATTCAGAAGGTGAAGGCTTCGAAGCGCCAAACAAAAACGTTGCAAGGGACCGCGACAATCTCGAAAGAATGCTCAGGGATTCTATGAGGAAGTGGCGAGCCAAACAAGCTGATAAGTACAAATCCGGTGAAATCTCACCTCCTACTTTCACCTCGTTCCCCAAGAACAGGTACAAGGGTAAAGGGTTGGATGACCACTTGCTTGCAATAAAAAAAGAAAGAAAAAACAATTCTAATTAAGGAGGAAGGCAACTATGTCCAAAAAAGTCATAGGTACTTTTGAGTTTGATGAGGGGTTTATTAAGACCCTCAAGTTCATGAAGGGTTTCGTTGACCGGAAAAACAAAAACAACTCCATTGTGCGCGTCATCGCAGAGAATGGAAATCTTCTGGTCAGCCACTGCTCGATGGAAGCGATGGCAAGAAGGACGTTCCAAGGAGTATGTACAGGGACTTTTGACTTCAATATTGGAGCTGAAAGCCTTATAGCTTTACTTAATCACTTTAAGGTGGGTAAGGTTGATGTTTCCAAGAGTTTAATCCGCGTTGAAGACGCAACTGGCAATGAAGAACAAAGTCGTCCGCTGGCTGTTGACGGTCCTGTTTGGGATTTTCCCAGCTTTGACGGCATTGAGTTTAATCGACTGCCGGAAAACATATTTCGTGTGGCTGCCCAGTCCAGATATGCCGTTGACGACAAGAAGGACGAAGAGGAATCTACTTTCGCCCGAACCAAGATTTCGATTTCTTTTGAGAAAGGCAAAGGAGTGGTTGTTGCTTCGTCCGGCTCACGCGCAATGTATGCGATTGGTGCCATTGATTATGATGGCACATCTGTTGAATATTTGATAAGCGAGTGGCTGGTTGATAGTCTTTCTAAGCTGTTTGCAAAGAACGCCGACATGGAAATTCTCGGCGCTGAGACGGCAAATAAGTATCTCTTCAAAGTAGACGAAATAGAAATCGCTTTAGCAAAACCGGCAGAATCGTCTTTCAAGCCCAGCATAGAAAACGCAATTGAACGAATGAAGAGTCTAAGTTCAATGAGCGTTGAAATGCGGACCCAAGATGTGCTCCATTTTATCAAAGGTTCAATGCTTGAGGGCGGAAGAGCTGATAAAGTGGTCATGTATCTGGATGCCAAAAGCAGCGTTGTTCGTGCAGAGCACGCACAAAATACCTATTACAATCTGCTTGCAGCTAAGTTCAGCGGTGTTCTCAAAGATAATATGGTCATCGGGTTCAGCCCGGCCAATATGGAAGTGGCTTACAAGAGCATCAAAACTCCAACAACAATTCAAACTTTCATTTCTGACACAAGCCCTTCGTTCATAAATGTTGAGTGGGAAAACTACTTAATTACCCACATCATCTTACCTCTGCGGCTTAATGAGTCGGTTTTTGAGGCGATTAGTTCATCTTCGAAGTGGGATAAGCTCAAAACGCCAGAACCTATTAACAAGCCGACAGAAACGACACCAACGACCTCGCCTGCGCCTGAATTTGAAGCTGGCGAGTCGCCGGAAATTTTGTTTTAGCTCCGAAACCGGAAGAGTGGCCATTGCCACTCTTCCTCTTACATACCAAACGAGGAGGGAACCACTTGCAAGACTTGAAGCTGTATAGCATGGCAGACCGTATGCAGATTTCAAAGACAGGAGTTTCTGTTGTCGAAGATTATTTGCGCAGTGTTTCCCGTGTTATCAAAGTGTTTAACCTTGAAGAACATCAGAAGTACCAGAAAGCTGATATAGATATAGCGGTTATCACTCTCAATGATGGTGTCGTCGGATTTGAGACAATTGAAATCAAAACAGATACCTACAAGACAGGTAATTTATACTTTGAGACGGTCAGCTGTATTGAAAAAGAAACGCCTGGTTGTCTAATGTATTCCGAAGCGGATTATCTCTATTATTATTTCGTGCAGACAACGGAATTGTACGTTATGAATATGAAGATGTTCCGGGAATGGGTTATAAAGAATCGTAACAGCTTTGTAGTGAAGAATACATCAACCAAACTATTTGGTGAAGCAGGCCGGTATACATCTGAGGGTTTGCTTGTTCCGCTGTGGAAAATTAGAAAAAACTTTAAACTCTTTGAAGGCCAGGTAATTCTGCTCCGTGATGACGATAAACAAGCGGTAATATAGCGCACTTGGTTGATTTATCTATGTATTCTTTCTTATAATAAAAACATCTTAGTATTTTTTGTTTTACAGCGTAGCTGAACGGTAAGATTTGAAGTTCGTTTGTCAAATCGGTTGTTTTCTATATTTGAGGCATAGGTGCATCTTCACAAAAGGTGTATTTATGCTTTTTGTATTTACAAACCAGCCTCCTTAACTTATAGGAACGCGAAGAGGTATGACTCTTTGGGTTCCTTTTCTGTTAACAGGCTGGTGTGCTTTTGTAGTCATTTGCCTTTTGATAATTCATCAAGCTGAGGCTTGTTTATATATAAGTGCTTAATAAAAAGAAACGAGGTGACCGCCGTGAGTAGCTACAGACGCAATCGCGCAAGCAAGCCAGTTGCGTGTAAGTATTGCGGAAAACTAATCAGATTTTTACCTAATGGAATCCCTGTCAGCCCAGACGGTAAATACTATCGCCCTTCTTGTGGCGGTAGAGAAACTTCATATCTCATGTCCAACGGAAAGGAAAACAGCGGGGTGGTAGCCTCGGATGGGATTCTTGGGTATATGAGGCATTCTTGCGCCCCACAAACGCCAACAAAGCGACCGTGCGTTGTTATAGCCAACGAGAAACATGTGCTCGCCGGCGAACAGATTTCGCTATTCAAAAATAATTATAGGGTGGTAGCATTATGACTTACTTCAACACGAAGCAAATTGGCAAGGCATTTGAAAGCTGTTTGGGAGAAAGCCGCAGCTTCGAAAATGACCATTATGGCGCTTCATGTGCCAGGCTAACCGCAGCGTCAATTTTTTCTGAAGATTCTTTTTTTGATGAATGCTGTCTTTCGTTTGCTGCTAAGAATGGACAGTTTTCCCTTTTTGAAGAGGATGCCGTACTCTCATAGCACTTAATCTGAAGCAAGCTCCCTCGTAAAATACGAGAGGGCTTGTTTTTTTGTGCTCAAAGTAGCCTGGTTGCAACTCGGCGTACTTTTGACTATATATAAGATAGATTCCTATAGAAAGGAGGCGCCGCGTTGAAAAGCTCTAAAATTGAGTTTTGTACAGATTCATGGAACCCTGTGACAGGATGCTTGTACGACTGCCCATACTGTTATGCGAAAAGTATTGCTCACAGATATGGCGGCCACAAAACTCTCGAATACTACATGGCCTTGGAAAGGCCGATTGACACGTCTGTCTTTCGGGTTCTCGAAACGCCTGTCTTAAACGAACTCAATCGTCAAAAAGAAAGCTACCCGTTTCTGTTTGCGCCGACGTATGAGCGGTATCGGCACGATGAGTTTGACAGGGCCGCCCGCAAAGCCCCTGGGAATGTCTTCGTATGCTGTATGGGAGATTTGTTTGGCTCATGGATTGAATCGTGGGTTATTGAGGAGGTTTTCGAGAGGGTTCTTGGTGCGAAGAAGCACAACTACCTCTTTTTGACAAAAAATCCATCCCGGTATGATGAACTTACTTTTCTCCCTGGCGGAATACGTCCTGATAACATGTATTTTGGTGCCACTATCGACTCGCAGGGGATGGCAAAGAGCATTCTGGAAAAGCAGATTGAGCGACTTAATTTCCTTTGCATTGAGCCGATTCTCACGGCAGTGGATTTGGGAGAGTTTTTGGACTATTCTCCTGGAAAAATCGAGTGGGTGATTCTTGGCGCTGAGAACGGTAATCGGAAGGGAAAAGTTGTCCCAAAAACAGCTTGGTTAC
The DNA here is from genome assembly GCA_009784625.1 of Oscillospiraceae bacterium. Taxonomy (GTDB): domain Bacteria; phylum Bacillota; class Clostridia; order Oscillospirales; family Ruminococcaceae; genus WRAV01. The sequence continues at coordinate 10,332 of WRBI01000005.1, forward strand.
AGCACGTCTCAACAGTGTGCAAATCGCGTGGCATCCCTTTATTTATGAAAAGAGGGCATACACCAGCCGGGAAGCTTTCTTTACTCGAAAAGGCACTTGGAGTAGATTTCAGGCAAGAATACCCGGCATCTCTCGCTAAAAACGCACTTGCTTGATTCTTCGCTCGTACCTCAGTTAAAATTTTTATACTACCTCACTCTCAAAAGAAAGGAGGGCGCGGCATCCGTAAAGTGGTTGCTGCGCTACTGGCGCATGGAAACCAACAAGCCTGTTATTATCGCGGTTGACACCGGCAATAAGCTGATTAAAACAGTGAACACCAGTTTTGTGGCCGGGATAGAGCAAATCCCCGAGTCTCTCAAAGCGTTATCTAACCCCATGGACACAATTCATTACAATGGAGACGCATATTCCATCGGACTCTCGCGGACATTGTGGGAACGCGACAAAACCAAGAATTCTACTTATCTCATTCTCACTCTTCTCGCGGTCGCTAAAGAAATAGCGTTTCGGAAGCTGCCGACAGAATTAGACGTCGTTTTGGTTATCGGGCTTCCTCCGGGTCATCTGCGCGAAGAAACAATCGTTGAAAAGTACCGGAAATACTACCTCAGCAACGGAGGTGAGTATCGCTTTCTTTGCGGTGACAAGAGGCACCGCGTGAAAGTCAAAGATGTCATCGTGTGTCCTCAGAACTACTCTGCCGTTATGACCCTGAGTGAATCAATTGTAATGTTACCGAGCCTCTATCTTATCGACATCGGTGGCGGCACGAGCGACACTGTTCACTTCGAGTATTCAAAGTCAGACAATAGGGAAGTTTCTCTTGACTTGGGCGTGATTGTTATGTACTCTGAAGTGACGAAAAAATTGGACGCCAAATTTGGCCGTAAAATTTCCGAGACTAAGGTTGACGACATCCTTCTGCGTGGGGACTACACCCATTACGATGCTGAACACATCCAACTCGTCCACGATGTGGCTGAACAACACATCCGCACGATTTTGGGCAAGCACAAAGATTTAGGGATGGATTTGGCGTCTGCACACGTTGTGTTCCTGGGCGGCGGGTCGATGTTGCTTAAAAAGCAAATCCAAGCAGTGGCAAGCGAGTTCTGCGGCGGATTGGCTGTTCTGAACGACATTCACGCCAATGCGAAAGGTTATGAGTTGTTCGCAAGAATTAAGCTCGCAAGTGTTTAAGTTGGGTGGTGTTCTGCGTGAATAAGGCTGCCGAAGCAAAAGATGCCCGCCGCAAAAACTTACACTTCAAGCCCGAAGGGAAAAGTCCGATTCACGATGCCGCCGTAAGCGTCTTGAATCAGCTCGGCCGCGGCGGAGCAAATGACTTTGTTGCAGCGGCGGTTGTATACTTCTCTTACTGTCAGTCTCAAGGCATCATCCCCAACGATTTTTTTGAAGCGTTTGGAGGAGGCTCTTTTCGCCCCACAAAAGTCGTGTTTGTTGGCGGGCCACCCGGGACGACTCACACACCTTCGCCCCCTGTAAAGCCCACTCTTTATGACAGGAAAGAGGAAATCGAGAGGGGAGATGATGGTGCTCAAATAAAAACACCTGACAGAAGTGGGAAAAGAAGTGTTGAAGGAGACGTATCGCCTCTTCCAAGCGCGGAGGAGATAACCCCCGATACTGACGACGGATTTATCATTGGCACGGCTGAGTCAAGCTTGCCGATGGACCTCATGAAAAAGCTTGTCCATAATTTCTAAAAAAGAGAGGGGAAAGCACCCCTCTCTTTTCGCTGTTAAAACTTGTTGCAGTAAATATATATGGGTTCAACATCATAGCCTCTTTGCTTTAATGAGAATATCTTGAAATCTAAAAGTGCTTCATCTACATATAGCATCCGAGCCATTTGCAATAAATCATACTCTTCTGAAGCGAGAAGTTCTAAAATCTCATCATCATCTAAGAGTAGTTCAGAAGCAAATAAATTCGCCTCGTATTCAAGGGTAGACCGCAACATTGAAAACGGCTTCTTGTCAAAGAACAAATCCTGGTTTCTATGTAGTTGGTCATGCCCAATCTCGTGTGCAATCAAGAACCGAAGCTCCTCGTCGCTAACTCCGTCTGAAACAACTATATTTCGAGTAGTCCCAACACGGCAATAATATGCATTGAACCGCTCCGACAATTCGTGGCGATGTAAACATATCCCTGTTCGATTACATAAGAGGATAGGGCTACTCGTATCAAACTCTGTAGTTAGGCCCATCACTAAGGAATGTATTATGTCAGGTGTCCTTGAATTGAGTGACATATCAAGATGTCACCTCCCTTTTTCTTTGGTGCTCATAAACACCGAAAGTAGTGAACGCTCAAGTGTTTCTTGTGCCGAGTCATCTAAAGTGCCGCCCTCAAACAAAACGAGGCCGTTCGAGAGTAGCTCCTTAGCTTCATCAACCGCATCGCTGCCATATCTCTTTTCTATTTCTTCAAAAAAGATTTCCTTCTCTGGCTTCCCTCGAACATCCCGGTCTTCATCCATCGCAAGATAACCAGCACTTACTCCCAGTGATTCCGCCAGCTTATTGTATACTTCTATGGATTTGGGCTTTGCCTTCCCTGACTCGTAAGTATAAAGTGTTTTGGTAGTCAAGTCAGTTATACTCGCCAGCCTCTCTCTGCTTATCCCCAATGCTTTCCTTGCTGCAAGAATTTTCTCTGAAAACTCCACGTTAACACCCTCTCACAATTTCCAATATATTACAAATTACTAGAAAAATATTTTCCATTTAACTATTGACAAGCTAGTGACCTGGATGTATAATGGCCGAAACAGGTAGTTGACTACCGGTAGTTGACTACCTGTTTCGGCCATTATACTTCATGCATCATTATTTGTCAAGTTGAATTTCTGCTATTGTGGTTTTGGACACAGCCCTATTAATTAGCGCTTTAATTTCTGTATATGCGTCAAGGTCTTCAGACTGTAAAAGGCGTAATTCAGAGATGAGCTGACATTCTGCGTTCGTTAGGTAACTGGGTGTGAGTCTTCGAATCATCTCCATTGGTATTTGTTCTTTTAAAGATTGCTTGAAATCTTCGACAGATATTCCGAATCCGTCAGCAAGCTTTTCTAAAGTGATATCCTTGGCTGTATGCAACATATCTTGAGAAGCCAGACGGGAAACGTGGTAGTACCCCAGCGACGGAATCCTCGTTTTAATAAAACTGCTTAAATCTTTGCATCCAACTTGATTGGCAAGGATTCTTACAATGTGAGATTGCCTGCTCGTATTTTTCATAGTAAAGCCTCACTTTCACTTGTACATGTGATTGTATCACTTTAAGCTTCGAAGTGCAAGATAAAAACGCAAATGCATGTGATTTTTTTAGCTTTAATTGTGTCTTAGAGCACTTCGTTGACATCCTTTGCAAATCCATTTATACTTAATTTTAAGCAATATAATAGCCACACTTGCTCTTGAAAGGGAATGTCTCGCTTGAAATAATCGCAAATGCGATTGCGATTCTAGGCTCGCGCCGTGACTTTGCAGGTGCTAACTTACAGCCCTTGCGCTATATTAGAATCAGAGCTGTGTGTTGGCGAAAAAAACACATCAAATAATCGCATAGCTAACCTTGATATCTACCTCTGCTTTTAGAGGATGATATATGCCGTCACTAGACGGAAGATGCACATTGAAAAAGAACCCGGGATGCGGGGAGTATAATCCTGCCAAATGAAACCCCCTTTAAACGTATGTGGCGTCTGTCGCATACGCAGCGAGCGACCATGGGGATTGCTACGTTGAGCTGAGACCATCGGAGTAACGATGCGAGCCATAGAGAGCTTTCCTAAGCGCGTCAATTCAAGCCCGCGTTTTGCTACGACCTGATAAGGGGCATAATAATACTTCTGCCTAGAAGCCTGCGGCTTGGGCAGCCTGTCGACGAATAACAGGGTCTCTGGGAATCCGATGAGCGAAAGCGATAAGTCGGCTCACAGACATGTGACTGGTGGTTGGCGTCACCTAGCATTTTGGCAAGCCCGCATCCCGGGGTAATGAGATTAAATAGGGTGCATCAATCGTTTATTAATTTTGCTTTTATCATCATTTTGGTGATAGATAGGGCGGCGAAGAGAACCGGCAAGAAATGAGAAATCAACCAAACACCGGAGAAAAAACTTCGCCGCCTCATTGTGTCACCAATTGACTCACTAATTGTATCACTTGAACGAAAGGAGGAGATTTTCACCGTGGCTACCGCAAGAAGCAAAAACATGGCAGTGCGGATTTCTAAAGGAATTGAAGAATGCTGCAAACAAATTGTTAAGCAAGCAAAGATTCATGGGTTAGAAGTGTGCTTGGAAAAATCAATGACTTTGATTCCGCTGACCGATGCACGGCAAAATAACACAATATACTTGGACAGAGAGGATTTGTATGAAAAAGTGGTTTCCGCACTTGCGCAGGACCTTGTAGTTCCAGGCGGAGTAAGGCCGCTCATTTTTGTTGTTGAAGATAAGAGCGAGGCACTAGCTCTTTCGGTGTCTCTAAATACAATATCTTTGGCAGCCGGCGCAGCAAAGGGCGCAAAACTAGGGTCTCCTCTGATTAGAAAGCCGGACGCGGCTTATGTTTGCCAGAAAAGAATCAAGGCATTTCAACATAATAAAGAACAATCGCAAGGAAGCCGCAGCAATAAAGTCCCACATGAGCTGTCTGCAAAAATGTGTGATGGGGATAACTGCTCAACCGGTGTCCGCTGCGCTTACAAGGAAATGAAAAGAGTACTTAGCAGTGGTAGGATTACATTCCAGATTTATACCGAGGAGCTTTATATAAAAGCACTGAGGACAAAATTGATTCCGTTACGGGCTATTGTTTTTGGCGCAGAACCAGAAACAACATTATTTCGCCGACATGTATTACTGTCACTCCAGGAAACAGACTTTCTTAACTATTCAAGGTTCAGCTATAGCTTTTGCGGAGGAAACAATAAATACAAGAAAGCAAAAAAGCTTGCCTTGCGGTTTGAAAGTGTATCTCGGGCGCTGTTCGACAACTTATACTCCTCGAAAGTAGACCAACCCAACGCCGCATTGTCGCTCGTAGAACTCCTGACCCTTGCAAAGAATATAAACGAAAGCACCGATGGAAAGCTCTTGAATCAATATGCTTGGCAGACGCTTCACAAAAAACTCTTAGCGTCAATTCCAAGAATACTTGAGTATGATACCCCTTTTGGCAATATCGACGTTGATAAGAGCCGTAGAGTTGTTGTTCTTCATATCAAAGCACCGATAAATTAACTTCGGTTTGCTTTGCTCAATCTAAAAAACATTTTTTCTAACGAAGATGTCATGAAAGGGCGGTTCGGGCATGAGGAGAGCAGGGATTCTATAGCGCTGTATGCAAATGAAATTCGCTGGAAAATTGAAAGCAGTCTCTTCGGAGGCTGTTTTTAATTTTGAAAATAATCATTGGCTAAGCCATAAAAATGCGATATAATCTATAATGCGTGCAATGCAATATTGTAGAACGGAATAAAGCTGAAAGGAGATTGTTCTGCATTACGAATATGGCTGCCTTGATATGAAATGAGGTTAAAACATGAGCATCAATCAAGTTGAGTCTAAAAAGTTAGTATATACGGTCAAAGAGGTTTCTGAGATGTTAGGGTTGAGCTTGCGTTCGACCTACAATCTTTGCAATGACCAAAAGGATTTCAAAGTGCTCCGGTTAGGCGAAAAATCTATCCGAGTTAACAAGGAATCTTTTGATAACTGGTTTTTAGGCTTATAACTGAACGGAGGAATCATTTTGGCATCCATAATTAAACGTGGAAAAACATATTCTGTTGTTTTCTACGCAAAAGACGAAGAGGGCGTAAGCAAACAAGTGTGGGAAAGTGGATTATCCCACAAGGAAGCAAAAGCTCGCAAGCTGGAAATTGAGTCCAGAAAACTCGATGGTACATTTGCTAACCCCACCAAGCTCACAGTAGGGGCGTATCTTGAAGAGTGGTTAAGCTATTACAAAAAGAAAGGCAATGCTTATTCGACCTGCACAATGGTTGAAGGTATTTTGCGCAATCACATTATCCCGACGTTTGGCGAAAAGAAACTTCAAGAATTAACTTCGAAAGAAGCGGAAGACTTTTTTCTTGATTTAAAACAAACGCGCCATGCGAAAGGCAATTACAGGTATACCTTGTACAGTGATAATGAACTGCCGTTTTTGTCAAAGAACACCATCCGACATATCTATATCTATTTCAACATGGCACTTAATAAGGCGGTTGAGTGGAAGTACATAGCTGGCAACCCAATCACTTTTGACCCGCCGGAATCGGAGTCTAACCACCGTGTGGCATGGGACGAGGAAACTCTTTTAGCGGCTTTAGATGAAGTGAAGGACCCAATGCTACACCTTTGCTTGCATCTGGCTTTTGTCGGTTCCATGCGGTCCGGCGAAATCTCCGGGTTAACATGGGATTGCGTCAACTGGCAAGAAGAGAACATGACAATTAATAAAATTGTCCAACGGGTGAAGAAAAGAGACTTGGACTACTCTCCAGATAACCCACCGCTACTGGTTTTCCCCAACGCAATTGGCACTCGTGAAACCGATGACATTAAAAGCTGCCTTATCCTTAAAGGACCAAAGACTCCAAAGAGCAGACGTGCAATTTACATGACCGGACCCCTAAAACAGGAATTGCTCAAGCGATGGCAATTGGTCAGTAAGCGAATGGCTGTGCTTGATGAAGAGTACCATAATCACAATCTTGTAGTCTGCTTAGAGGACGGCAGACCTGTCGAACCTAAACTGATTGCCAAGTGGTTCAAACTCTTCATCAAAAAGCATGGTGGAGTATTCCCCGACGTAACACTCCACAGCCTGCGGGCCACCAGCACTACTTACAAGCTGGTGTTGAGTCACGGGGACATCAAAGCTGTACAAGGGGATACCGGCCATGCGAACGCCAAGATGGTTACCGACATCTATGCCAAGATTCAAGACAAGAATCGAAAGAAGATGGCCCAAGCGTTGGAAAAGGATTTCTACAAAAATCAGCCAGCACAGACAACGCCGGCAATAAAGAGCGAAGTGGATGTTGCCAACCATATGCTTCTGCTCAAAAAGCTGGTTGAAAATCCACAGGGGTTAGAAATTCTGCTTGCCACCCTTGGCCAACCCGTGGAAAACCACCCGAGCGCGTCCGAGTGTGGTATTAGCAAAGTATTAGCAAACGACTAAGCGGTAGCGAGAAGGTACAGTGGCATAAATCACGGAAAGCGGGTATTTTCGATGACTGATGACCAGCAAAGAAAAAGAAAAAACCCGGTATCATTGATACCGAGTTTTTCCCACAACAAAGCCATTTTCTTGGCGCGCTGGAAGGGATTCGAACCCCTGACCCCTTGATTCGTAGTCAAGTACTCTATCCAACTGAGCTACCAGCGCAAATTTTCAAAACAACCTTGTTTTTGCAGGGAGTGCATTATTCGTAGTCAGACACTCTATCCAACTGAGCTACAAGCGCAAAGTCCGGACAACTCCCATACTATACCATCAACCACGAAAAAAGTCAATAGCTGAAAATATTATTTGACAAGTTATCGCGACGTGTGTTAGTGTGATAGTACACTAGTGTATATTGGCGACTCACCTGTAATCTTGAAAAAATAATAATCTGTTCACAGTTTGGTTATAATTTAAAGTTACAATAATTAACTGTACTATCTTTACTAGTGCGCTTTGCCCGCGTTGGGGCTAAAGTGATAAAATAAACTGTTTGTGCGCGATTACGGAGGCTTGCGATGATGAAAAAAGGTGTAAAGCTAAAAATTCTCAGCCTGAGTTTGGCGGCTGTTCTGGCGGTTTCAGGCTGCATTGCTGCCGGGGCGGCGGATGTGGAGGAGGAGCCGGCACAGGTCGGCACAGCTGTCGAAACATCTTTCTTAGGGCGGACAACCATCCGCAGTGAACTGACTTATATCGGGCAGATTCAACCGCAGAGAACCATCAACGTTGCGAGTATGATTACCGCCGAAGTCACTGCCGTCCACTTTAATATCGGTGATTCGGTTGAGGAAGGCGATATCCTGTTTACGGTGGACGCGACCGATATTCAAAACAACATCCGCCAAATCAACGCGGCGGCCCAGCTCGCGAACATTGGGGTGGAATCGGCGCAGCACCAGCTTGAACAGGCCGAAATCCAGCAGCAAATGCAGGATATCCAGCAGGAGATCGCGCTGCAACAGGCCGCTACCGCAGCCGCGTCGGCCGCGCAGCAACTGGAAACCGCCAACCAGCAGCACAGGCTCTTTCGAGACTATAATCACGACGCACTCAGAGACATAGCAGACGAGCGCCGCGAACTAAACCGGGAAATCCGGGATCTGACCCGCGGCCATCACAGGGACGAGTACATTTATAACCGCAACCGACCGGAGCGCTTTGATCCGGGTTTGGCCCGTGAGTACGAGGCTCTGCGCGCCATGATGCGGCCGCTGGACGCGGCGGCGTTCGAAATCGAAAGGGCGCAGGAGACGCTTCAAAACGCCCAGCGGCTGGCGGAAATCTCACAGGATATGGCTGAGTTTTCTTTTGAATCGGCCGAGGGCGTACACGACATTTATCTTCAAAATAATCGGGATCAAGTTCAGATAATGGCCGAGTTCGGCCTGCAAACCGCTCAAGCGCAGCTGGCAAGCACACAGGCGCAGATGTCGACTGCGCGGACCAACCTGAACCGCGCAACCGTCACCAGCCCGATCTCCGGGGTGGTCAGCGGCCGGACAGTCGAAGTCGGGCAGATGGCCTCGCCGTCATTCCCGCCCTTTACCATTGTAGAGATCGACACGGTTGTCGTACAGGTCAGCGTGTCCGAATCCCTGATCAACCGGGTATACGTTGGCCAGGAAGTGGATGTGGTCATCCAGGCTCTGGACGGTGAAACTTCTTTGACCGGAACGGTCACCATCGTCTCGCCGATCGCCGCGGCGACCAGCACATTCCCCATTCGGGTCGAGCTGGACAACGCTGACGGCCGGATCCGCCCGGGGATGTTCTCACAGGTCACCTTTGTCGAAGCCCAGCGGGAAAACACGTTCGTTGTGCCCAAAAACGTGGTACAAACCGACGAGCAGGGCGAGTTTGTCTTTGTGGTGCGGGACGGCTATGCGGTGCGCACAAATGTCCGCACCGGAATGGAAACCGGCAACGAGATCGAAATCCTGAGCGGGATCAGCGAAACCGACCAGATCGTAACCGTCGGCCAGGAGTTCCTTGAAGACGGCGAGCTGGTCAACGTGGTGGCCATCGATGGCCGGCGGGTAAGCGGGTAAGCGTATCAATACCGAATAATTTCGTAGCGGTTGACAGCTTTGGATTTCTCTTGCTGTCAACCGCTCTACTGTCACCATAATAGGAGCACACTATGACCAAAATCGCGGTAAGCCGTCCGGTTACAACTTTTATGACTATACTGGTTTTTTTAGCGTTCGGCGGAATGAGTCTGCTCAACTTGCGGATGGATCTTCTGCCCAACATGAATATACCGGTGGCCGTGGTCTTTACCAACTACTCGGGCGCATCCCCCGATCAGGTCAGGAGGTTGGTCACCGAGCCGATCGAGCAAAGCCTGGCCACCCTGCAAGGGCTGGATACCCTCAGCTCGACCTCAAGCGAGGGGTCGTCGGTGGTCATCATGCAGTTCGACACAAACATCGACATTGACATGGCCGCCATCGACATCCGGGAAGCGGTCGACGTCATCGCCAACTTTCTGCCTGACGACGCGGGCACCCCGATGGTCTTAAAGATCGACGTCAACGCGATGGACGCAATCCAAATCGCCGTTTCCTCTCAGATTGACGACCTGGTCTCCCTCAACTACAAAGTGGAGGATCAAATCCAAAATCGCCTGGCCCGCCAGCCGGGTGTGGCTTCGGTCAACGTGTCCGGCGGGATGGAAAGGGAAGTGGTGGTCGAGCTGATCACCGACCGGATTCGCGGGTTTGGAATCACCGAACAGCAGATTATCGGGATTCTGGCCATGGAAAACGCCAGTATGCCGGTCGGTGCGCTCGAAGAAGCCGGACTGAACCTGACCGTCAGCGTAGACGCGCGGTTTCGCGGGCTTGAGGATATTCGAAATATACCGATTAACACCCCGACCGGGGCGCTCATCTACCTGCGGGATATCGCCGAAGTCCGCGAGGTCTATCGGGAGCGCTCGAATTACTCTTACCTGAACCGCGAGCAGTCGGTCAACGTCACGGTACAGCGCCAGTCGGACGCGAACACGGTTCAAGTGTCCAACGCCGTCATGCGGGAGCTGGAAGCCATCCGCGCCGACTTCCCAGAGCTGGATATCAGCGTCATCATGAACCCGGCCGACTATATTGAAAACTCAATCAACGCGGTCTCAATCACCGCGCTCAGCGGGCTGGCCCTGGCCATCATCGTGCTCTTTACATTCCTGCGGGATATCCGCGCGACGCTGGTGGTCGCGGCGGCCATTCCGGTCTCGATTGTGGTCACATTCTCGTTCATGTTTTTTGCGGGGATGACCCTGAACATGATGAGCCTTGGCGGCCTGACCCTGGGGGTGGGTCTGCTGGTCGACAACTCGATTGTCGTGCTTGAGAGTGTCTTCCGGCGGATGGAAAAAGGCGAAGACCGCTTTAAAGCGGCCATCAACGGCACCCGGGAAGTGTCCATGTCCATTGTCGCCTCCACCATTACCACCATGTCGGTCTTTGTTCCGGTGGCCTGGCTGGGCGGGCTGATTGCGCAGATTTTCACCGACCTTGCCCTTTCGGTGTCCTTTTCGCTCGGCGCGTCGCTGTTGGTGGCCATCACTTTTGTGCCGCTGGCCTGCTCGCTCTTCCTCTCGCCCAAATCGATCCCCGCGCTGGGTGAGAAGCCGGAAAAGAAGCGGTTCACCGCCCGCATATCGGATGCGGTGGGCAAAGCGGTAGGCAAGATCGATACCGTCTATCGCAAGGCGCTCGACTTTGCCACCAGATGGCGAAAATTGGTCATGCTCTTTGCTTTCATCTTCTTTGTCGGGTCACTTGCCTCGATGCTGTGGGTGGGGATGGAACTCCTGCCCCCGGCCGACCAGAGTATGATTCAGATCGACGTGAACCTGCCGTCCGGCGCTGTGCTTGACCGAACGCGGGAGGTCACTTACCAGGTGCTTGATCGGCTGGAGAGTGTGCCCGAGATTCAGACGATCTCCACGTCGCTGGGGGGCGGCGGGTTCTTTGGCGGCGGAAACAACTCCTCCCGCTCGTCTATTTTGGTTATGCTCTACCCGATGGGCGAGCGGACGCGGTCCTCCATTGAGGTCGCCGATCAGCTGCGGGCGGCTATGGTTGATGTGGCCGGCGCCGAAATCTCAGTCGAAGCCATCACCGACATGATGGGCGGCGGCGGAATGGGCGGGGGTGGGGCCGTTCAGTACAATATAGTTGGCGACGACATCGACACTCTCATTCAAGTTTCGGACGATTTGATCGCATTGCTTTCCCAGGTAGAGGGCCTGCGGGATGTCTCAAGCTCGGTGGCCGAAACCCTGCCTCAAGCTGTGATCAACGTTGACCGGATGCGGGCGTCTTCTTTTGGCCTGACCGCACAGAACATCATAAGCGCGGCCAGCACATCCATTCAGGGCAGCCGTGCGGGTGTTTTGCGGATGGAGGGCAACGAGCTGGATTTGCGGGTAACCAAAGGCGACGGAGCGATCAACGACCTCACCGAGCTTGAGACATTGCTGATCCCGTCCCCACTCGGGATGTCCATCCCGCTGCGCGAGGTGGCCAACATCGAGCTGACCCGCTCACCGCTGTCGATCAGCCGGCTCAACCAACAGACGTTCATCACCATCTTCGGTCACCTGGATGGCCGGGATCTGGGTTCGGTCACCACCGATATCGGCAACCTGATCCAGAGCGAATACATCTTCCCGGTAGGGGTATCCATCGAGCCGACCGGCAACCAGCAGTTTATGGACGAAGAAATTCTCAACATGGTCTACGCGATGATCGTGGCCATCTTTGTGGTTTACGCCATCATGTCCGCCCAGTTTGAGTCGCTGTTTTATCCGTTCATTATCATGTTTTCGGTGCCGGTTGCGCTCTCCGGCGGCCTGCTTGGGCTGTTCATCGCCGGCCAGACTTTTGGGATAACCGCCGCGCTCGGGCTGATTGTCCTGGTCGGAATTGTCACCAACAACGCGATCGTGCTGATCGACTATATCAACCTCTTGCGCGGGAAAGGCCTGTCCCTGATCATGGCGGTGCAGGAGGCGGCGACCGTCCGCCTGCGCGCCATCCTGATGACCACGCTGACCACCGCACTCGGCCTGTTGCCCATGATGCTGGGCAATCAAGAGGGCTCGGAGGTCATGCAGCCGCTGGCAACCGTGGTTATCTTCGGGCTTGTCTTCTCGACCGGGGTCACACTGCTGGTCATCCCGGCCATCTATATCACTTTTGAAAATGTCCGCACCCGCCTGTTCGGCGACCGCCGCAAGTTCAGAAAGATCGAGGAAGTGTAGGCGGTTGACAGTGTACAGTGTACAGTTGACAGTTAATGGAATCGCTTCGCGATGATTTTTATAATCAAATCGCGAAGCGATACATTCACTGTCAACTGTCAATTTTCAACTGTCAACTGCCTCCGGTTCCACCTCCGCCAGCCGGTCGATCATATCCAGCAGGCCGCCGCTTACAGCGTTGTAGAATGCCCGGTTCTCCGGGTTTTCGCCATCCAGCACCCAGTGTCCGGTCTCCGCTTGAATCATGTGGACGGTGGCTGTCCGCTGAACGCGGATCAGTTGATCGGGATTCTCAAGCCGGGCGACATGTTCAGCCAGAAACTCCGGCCAGTTTGGCTGTGAGCTGTCCAGCTCCCGGTGGAGGAGATAGTTTGCCGCGTGTTCAGTCATATTGCCCAGCGCCCTGTCAAAGTCTATTGCATAGACCGCCACTTCCACAACCGCGGCCTGTTCGGTAATCCGCTCTACCCGGATACCGAACTCAAGCCGGTCAATCAGCGGGCCGAGCGCTTCGCGGTAGCTGTCCGAAAAGATATCCACCCCGGCCGGGCTGATAAACTGCGAAGCGGTGCCCAAATTCCAGTCCCGCAGTGCGTGCAGCAGTACATCCAGCGACTGCGACGGGGTGAGCGGCTGCGCGTTGCGCAGGTCGGTCCTGTCCGATATGTGCTCAGCGGTGATGTTGGGCGGGGCATGGTCGACGGCGCGGCGGCCCTCCCGCCCTCTCCAGATAAAGGCGAGCGCGAAAATGACGGCCAGCGCCAGGATGATGCTCACCGCGACCAGCGCTCTTTTTCGGTTTTTCATGGTTCTTCCTCCCGTGTAAGTAATGCGTACAGTTTCTAAACACGTCCAATACCTCATGCCACATTTTATGGCGCGAAACCGGGAGATAGCCCACCTTTCTTGAAAAAATCTCCATCTTCTGCTAGAATGTACAAGTTGGCGATTGATATGGAGATATAAAACTCAGGGAAACCCGTGGGCAAAGGGGCGCCGCTCACCGGTGGGAGGAGGTTCCTGCATGTATACATTGCTTAAACAAGAGGGCAAAGCGCGGCTGGGCAAGTTCGACACGGTACACGGCCAGGTACAGACCCCGGCTTTTATGAACGTCGGAACAGCCGCCGCCATCAAAGGCGGGGTAGGCTCAATCGATTTGGCAAACGATCTGAACTGTCAGGTCGAGCTGTGCAACACGTACCACCTACATCTGCGGCCGGGGGACGACGTGGTCCGCGACCTGGGCGGCCTGCACAAATTCATGAACTGGAAAGGCCCCATCCTCACCGACTCGGGCGGGTTTCAGGTCTTTTCGCTGGCCAAATTGCGCAAGATCGCCGAAAAAGGCGTCACCTTCCGCTCCCACATCGACGGGCGGGAAATTTTCATGGGCCCGGAAGAGAGTATGCGCATTCAATCAAATCTTGCGTCTACCATCGCGATGGCTTTTGATGAGTGTATCGAAAATCCGGCTGAACACGGTTATGTCGAAAAGAGCATCGCGCGGACAACCCGCTGGCTGGTGCGCTGTAAAGAGGAAATGGCGCGGCTCAGTGCGCTGCCCGACACCATCAACCCACGCCAGCTGTTGTTCGGGATCAACCAGGGCTCTACCTATGAAGATTTGCGGATTAAACATATGCAGGAAATCGCACAGCTTGATCTGGACGGCTACGCGATCGGCGGGCTGGCGGTGGGCGAGAGCGCCGAGGAGATGTACCGGATCATCGACGCGGTCGAGCCGCATATGCCGGCGGATAAAATCCGGTATCTGATGGGGGTTGGCACCCCGGTCAACATAATAGAAGCGGTATGGCGGGGGGTTGATCTGTTTGACTGCGTAATGCCCAGCCGAAACGGCCGCCACGGCACCGTCTTTACCTGGGAGGGTGTCCGCCTGCTCGGGAACGCCGAATACAAGCGGGACGACCGCCCGATTGATCAAAACTGCGGCTGTCCGGCCTGCAAGAACCATTCGCGGGGTTACATCCGCCACCTGTTAAATTACCACGAGATGCTCGGCTACCGCCTGGCCGTACAGCATAACCTTTATTTTTACAACGAGCTGATGACAAAGATCAGGGAAGAGATCACAGCGGGCAGCTTCGAAGACTTCCGCGCCCGAATGACCCCGATTTTGGATAAGCGGCTCTGAACAGTTGACAATGGACAATGGACAATGGACAATGGACAGTGATGGTAGTCCGCTTTGCGAACGTTATTTAAACATCGCGAAGCGATACATTCATTGTCAATTGTACATTGTGCATTGTCAATTGGATTGCCCGCTGGTAAATAACGCTTGCAATGGTAAGTGTTTTTCGCTATACTATAGCTTGGCTGTAAACTGGTCCGGGGCGGCTTCACTGTTATCCCGGGCGTCAATACCATCATAAAGCGCCGGTTCGGCGCACAGAAAAGGAGCTTATTATGCACCAATACGTTTTGTTCTTCGGTGGGGGCGAAGGCGATATGCTCGGGATGATGATGCCGCTGATTTTGATGGTGGCCATCTTCTATCTTTTGCTGATCCGCCCGCAGAAAAAGAGAGAGAAAGCCGCGAGAGAGATGAGAAACTCGGTTGAAGTCGGGGACGAAATCCTGACAATCGGCGGGATTCTGGGCCGTGTTGTAGCGGTTAAGGACGACACCCTGCTCATCGAGTCGGGTTCGGCCAACACCAAGCTGAGAATCACAAAGGGCGCGGTTCAGTCTAATGTAACGGCGACTGAAAAGATGCATGAAAGACAACAGGAGGCCGCCAAAGCCGCCGCTGCCGCCAAAGAACGCAAAAAAGCCGAAAAGAGCGGCAAGACCGTCGAGACCGTCGCCGACGCGAAAGAGAAAGAACTGGAAAAGAAGATGGAAAAGGAATAACCCGAGCACTGGTATACGGCAAACAAGCCCTGCATATAGTGTAAAGACCACTGCCACCGCCTGAAAAGGCGCTTAGTGGCCTTTCCCAAAACACAGGTGTAGGAGGCGTTTGTATGTCCGGTAAAAGGGTGCAAACCGGTGAGAGTTCCGGCCTGAGCGCGGTTGCCAGGCCGATACTTATCAGCGTTGTGTTCGGAATTATGGTGTGCATCGGCGTTTTGATGCTGCTCAGCTTTGTGCTGTCTGTCCGCAGTGTGCCCCACTCGCTGATCAATCCGCTGGCCGTCTTTGCCATATCGGTAGGCGCGCTCACGGCCGGGTTTTGTTGCGCGAAGCTTTTGCGCCAGGGGGGCCTTGCATACGGTGCGCTGTGCGGCGGGGTGTTTAGCCTGGTCATCATGCTGGCCAGCTTTGGAATCAGCGACAACGGCTTTGGGCTGACCGCCCTGTTCAAGATCACCTTTATGATGCTCTCAGCCATGCTGGGCGGCGTCTTTGGGGTGAACATGCGCAGAAAGCGCAAATAATGCCCATCATCAATGTCATGCCCCGGAGTCCGCCGTTTGGCGGACTCTTTGCGATTTAGAGGCTGTCGGCAATAAGTTGTCTGGTGGGTTTTCGAACAAATTTAATGCGTTTATTGTAACCCTGACGCCCCGCAAGGGCGGCGGGCAGAAAGGGTACGAAATTCGTCGAGAAAACATCAAAACGTTCTATTGTTGACAGCCCCTTAAGATACATGTTTAAAATGTACTAGCCCTAACCGGTCACTCATATACTGAACCATTCACCAATTCAAAGGCGGGTAAAGCGTGATTGCGTCGGTGTTTAGTAAAATGTGAGTGGAGGTAATAAAGATGGCGGCAGGCACGACGGGTGCGGCCAGGCGGCGGTACTACGCCCGGCATATCGCGCATTACACAAAGAAGAACAATACGCTCATCGGCCTTGGCGCCCTCTTTTTGATCGGTATGATCCTGGGCGCGGTTATCCTGCGCGGGGCGGGGGAGGAGACGGTTGGCCTGCTTGAGCGGGTGGTGGGCGGGTTTATCACCCGCCGCGCACAGTCGGGGCTGAGCGAAAACTTTTTCTCGGCTTTCGGTTCTTCCATGCTGTTTATACTGGTCTTGTTTGTCAGCGGGTTTTGCGCGATTGCCCAGCCGGTCATCTTGAGTATACCGCTCATACGCGGCCTTGGCTTTGGGTTTTCGGCGGCATCCCTCTATCTGCGTTACGGCGCTTCGGCCACCGGGATGGTCGGGGTGCTCATGCTGCCGGGTATGCTTCTCTCAACAGTGGCCATCCTGCTCTGCTGCAGGCAGTCACTCCGCCTTTCCGGCCGGTTTTTCGCGGCCATCCGCCCGTCGCCAGCAGGCAGCGAACCGGTGTTTTCACTGCGCAACTACTGTTTTGGCTATATATCTGCGGCCTGTTTGGTTGCCCTTAGCGCCTTTGCGGAAGCCGTTTTATACCTTGCATTTGCAAATTCCATCGTTTTAGGGTAAAATGTATTTCACCAAGGGGTACGGACGCAACAGCCTGCCTGTAGAAATGAACCTGTGGTCAATAACGAGAAATGCACACGAGCCGAGCGATTTTTTCGCCAGGCAAGGAAATTTCCCGCAGGAATACTTTGTGTATTCCAAGGGGAATTGATGAAGCATAGCGGAAAAATCGCCGATCGGGGGCGTTTTGGGTATTGACCACAGGTTCCAACACCATCCGCGAAGGGAACTTAACTTGTGGGAATAAAACAATGGAATGTATCCCGCCCGCGGGAGGATGAAGTCGCCGCGCTCGCTGCGCAGACCGGGCTTTCAACGCTTCTTGCCCGCGTGCTCTGCGCCAGGGGACAAGGCTCACGCGAGCGGGTAGACGCTCTCTTTGTCGAAGAGACAACACTATCCGACCCTTACCGCATAAAAGATATGGACAAAGCGGTGGCGCGGATCAGACAGGCGGTCGAGAACAGCGAGCGGATTGCCGTCTTCGGCGACTACGACTGTGACGGAATCACCGCCACCGCCCTGATGACCGGCTATCTGCAAGCGGTGGGCGCCAACGTCATCTATTCGGTTCCCGTCCGCGACTTGGACGGCTACGGCCTGAACATGGCCGCCGTCGATTTTTTACACAGCCAGAAAGTCGACCTCATCCTGACAGTGGATAACGGAATCTCATCCCACAAAGAGATTGAATACGCCGCCGGCCTGGGGATGGACACAGTGGTCACCGATCATCACACCCCACAGGCTACTTTGCCGGACGCCGCTGCTGTCATCAACCCGCACCGCGCCGATTGTCAGAGCGGCCTGACCGAGCTTTCAGGCGTGGGGGTGGCTTTCAAGCTGGTCTGTGCGCTGGAAGACGACTTGACCGGGGACGAGATGCTTGAATATTACGCAGATCTTGCCATGATCGGCAGTGTGGCCGATGTTGTCCCGCTTTTGGGCGAAAACCGGGTGATTGTCCGCCGGGGGCTGGCGCAGCTCGCACAGTCCGACCGGGTTGGATTAAGCGCATTGATCGAGCGGGTTGGCCTGTCCGGCAAAGCGCTGACCACCGAGGCGATTGCCTTTAACATCATCCCGCGGCTGAACGCGGTCGGGCGGATGGGTCCTGTGGACGATGCAATTGAGCTGCTGTTAACCGACGATTACCCCTACGCCTGGGACATCTCAGAGCGGATGGAAGACTTAAACGAACAGCGAAAATCCATCGAGCAGGCCGTCTTCCGTGAAATCGAGGATAAACTGGCCGCCAACCCGTCCCTGCTGCAAGAGCGGCTGCTGATCCTGGCGGGCAAGGGCTGGCATCACGGGGTGGTCGGAATCGTATCCTCCCGTGTGATGGAAAAGACCGGCAAGCCCTGTATCCTATTTTCACTGGATGAGACCGAAGCGCGGGGGAGTGCCAGAAGCTTCTGCGGCTTTTCGATGATTGAGGCGGTCACCGCCTGTAGTGCGCATTTAAGCCGATACGGCGGCCACACATTGGCCGCGGGGATGAGTGTACCCATCGAACATTATCAAGCTTTTGCCGATCAGATGCAGGCGTACGCCCGCACACACCACCCATTCATGCCCGCTCTGCCCATCGAGGTCGATTGTCCGCTTAAGCCGAGTGAGCTAAGTGTTGAAAACATTCGCACACTCGCGGCTATGGAGCCTTACGGAGCCGGGAACAAAGCGCCCTGTTTCCTGATCGAAAGGCTGACCGTTGACCGGATCACCCCAATCTCGGAGGGCAAGCACATCCGCATTTCCCTAATTGGTGAAAGCACAAGCTTTTCAGCGCTTTATTTTCGCAGGCGGGCCGGGGACTTCCCTTACCAAAGAGGGGATATGGTTGATCTGGTGGCCAGCGTGACCTTGTCCAATTACGCGGGCAAAACGCAGCTTTCGGTGATTGTCTGTGATATGCGGCCAAGCGGGGTAGATCAAACGACCGCTATACGTGAGGGCCAGGCTTACGCCTGTTTTCTGCGGGGTGAGCAGGGTCCGGCCGAAGAAGTGGACTTGCTGCCCACCCGGGAGGATATCGCCCTGGTCTATCGTACACTGCGCGGGGCGGGGTGCTACCGGCATTCGGCTGCCGAGCTTTACTACCATCTTCGCGAAAGCGGTATCGGCCACGCCAAAGTTCTGGCGGCCGTGGATATACTAATCGAGATGAAACTCGTCGAAGCCGGCGAGAAAGGCGGGCTGACCTGCCTGCCCAACCCGCCCAAAGTTGACTTGGAAGAAAGTGAACTGTTAAACAGGCTGAAAGCGCTAAACCCGATACATAACGAACATCCATAACCTTAACACAGAAGGTGGTGAAACATTGGACCGCATTGATGAACTGATCAGGAGCATGAAACAAAATGACGCCCAGTGTGACGCCGATAAGGTCAGGGCCGCGTTCGAGATGGCCGACTCCGCGCACGAGGGCCAGATGCGCAAGTCGGGTGAGCCGTACATCATGCACCCGGTCGAGGTGGCCATCATTCTCGCCGATATGGGGATGGACACCGAATCGATTGTGGCCGCCCTGCTTCACGATGTGGTTGAGGACACCGATATCCCGCTTGAAGATTTGCGCAGACAGTTCGGGGATGAAACCGCCCATCTGGTGGACGGCGTAACAAAACTAAGCAAGATACCCTTTTCCTCCCGGGAAGAACATCAAGCCGAAAATGTCCGCAAGATGCTGATTGCCATGGCCAAAGATGTGCGGGTCATCATCATCAAGCTGGCCGACCGGCTGCACAACATGCGCACCATCGAGCATGTTTCCGAGCAGAAACAGCGGGACAAATCCCTTGAGACCATGGAAGTTTACGCCCCCATCGCCCACCGGATGGGGATTCGCGCCATCAAAGAAGAACTTGAGGACATCTCGCTGCGCTACCTTGACCCCATCGCCTACCAGGAGATTTCCGCCCGCCTGCAAACCGGCAAGGAGGAGCGCGAAAAATTTCTAAGCCAGATTTTGCGCAAATTCCAGGAGCGGCTGCAAGGCCATTACAACAACCTTGCCATCGAGGGCAGGGTCAAGAGCATGTACAGCATCTACCGCAAGCTGTATGTACAGGGCCGCTCGTTTGACGAGATCTTTGATGTATACGCCATACGCGTGCTGGTTGATACGGTTAATGAGTGCTACAATGTGCTGGGCGAAGTGCACGATATCTTCCGGCCGATTCCCAACCGGTTCAAGGATTATATCTCGACCCCAAAAGCCAATATGTACCAAAGCCTGCACACAACTGTTTTTGACAAGTCGGCCACCCCGTTTGAAGTGCAGATCCGCACTTTTGACATGCACCACACCGCCGAGTACGGGATCGCCGCCCACTGGAAGTACAAAGTTGGCGTCCGGCAGGGGAAAGACTCGCTCGAAGAGAAGATCGCCTGGGTCCGCCAGCTGCTTGAATCCCAAAAAGATTCTGTGGACGCCGGGGATATCATCGGCTCGATCAAGAGTGATTTGACCGCCGACGAAGTATATGTATTCACGCCCAAAGGGGATGTCATATCCCTCCCGCTTGGGGCTTCGATCATCGACTTTGCCTACGCAATCCACACCGAGGTCGGAAACAGGATGATCGGCGCGAAAATCGACGGGCGGATGGTCTCGCTTGATACGCAGGTGCACACCGGCCAGATCATCAACATCATCACCACCAGCGCCAAAGACCACGGGCCCAGCCGCGATTGGATCAACATCGTCAAAACTTCCTCTACCCGTAGCAAGATCCGCGCCTGGTTCAAAAAAGAGCGGCGGGATGAAAACATCGCGCAAGGCAAAGCCGAGCTGGAAAAAGAGTTCAGGCGCAACAACATCCTGCTTGACGACAAAGAGATGGAGGCCTTCCTGATCCGCCTGACCAAAAATCAGCGGCTCAACTCACTGGATGAGTTTTTGGCCGCCCTGGGCTATGGCGGAATATCCCTGAGCAAGATCATGCCCCGGATCAAAGAGCAGTACCAAAAACTCTATAAAGATACCGAATCGGAAGAAAAACGGCTGCAAAAACAAGTCGAGAAGGCCGCCGCCCAAAAGCCAAAGGCCGCGACCTCCGCCGTTATTGTCGAGGGGCTTGAAAATTGCCTGACCAAATACTCCAAGTGTTGTAACCCGCTGCCGGGGGATCATATTATCGGGTTTATAACCCGCGGCCACGGGGTATCCATCCACACACAGTCCTGCTCAAATGTAGTCGGGCCTATGTTCGATTCCGAGCAGGCCGATCGATGGGTAGAGTGCCGGTGGGCCGACGTTGTCGAAAGAGAAGAGATGTTCAAATCAACGGTAGACATCTACGGGAAAGACCGGCCCGGTCTGCTCGTTGACATCAGCATTGCCCTGAACAACATGCATGTGCCCATCTACGCGCTGACCGCCAAAGAGCAGCCGGGCGAGGGCACGGCCATCCAAATCACTTTTGGCATCCGCAACACCGAACAGCTCACCCATATCACCCGAAGCCTGCGCAAGATCGCCGGGGTTGACGGGGTCGAGCGCGCCATGCAGTAAGGGGGATAAGCTATGCGCATCATACTCCAGCGGGTAAACGCCGCCGCCGTCACCATTAACGGCAAAGACAGGCACGCGGTCGGCGCGGGGCTTGCCGCACTGGTCGGTTTCGGCCACGGGGACAGCGAAAAACAGGCCGACTATCTGGCGGCCAAGATGGCCGAACTGCGGATATTCAACGACGAGAACGGACAGATGAACCGCTCACTGCTCGACATTGGGGGCGAGTGCTTGATTGTCCCCAACTTTACCTTGTACGCAAACGCGAAAAAGGGGAGGCGGCCATCTTTCACCGACTCGATGGAACCGGGCAAGGCAAGTGCTTTGTTCGATTATTTTGTGGATGTCGTCAAGACAAAGGGCGTGGGCGTAAAAACCGGGGAGTTCGGCGCGAGTATGCTGGTTGAAATTGAAAACAACGGGCCGGTGACCATCATCCTGGACACAGATGAAATCATGCCGGCCGGCAAATAATCGACAGGGGGCGTGTCAGGTGAACCTTACCATCATACCGGCCGGGATGCTGGGTACCAACTGCTATCTGCTCCGCTCGGAATCGGGCAATGCCGCGCTCATCGACCCCGGCGGCCAGCCGGAAAAGATCGCGGATATCCTTGAGCGCGCGGGCGGAAAGCTCAAGTACATCCTGCTCACCCACGGCCACTACGATCACACCGGCGGGGTGAAATATCTGATCGAAAAATACCCCGAAGCCGAGTGCTTTATCGGGAAAGGCGACAAAGAGCTGCTGGTTGACCGGGAAAAGGCGGCCTTCATGCTCCGCGGGCTGGACTGGGATACTTACCACCTGCCCCAAACAAAAGAGCTGAGCGAGGGCGACGAGATCACGCTGGATGAAATAACCATAAAAGTGATCGAGACCCCCGGCCACAGCGTGGGCGGTGTCTGCTATATAACCGGCGACCTCATCTTCTCGGGGGATACGCTTTTCCTGGAAACCGTCGGCCGGTGTGACCTTTACGGCGGCGACTTCGACGTTCTGCGAAGCTCGCTGGCCCGGCTGTCCGCGCTGGAGGGCGACTTTACCGTTTATCCCGGTCACGGCGAGCCGACCACACTCAGCCATGAGCGGCAGCACAACCCGTATATGAACGGCAGATGACGCTCGAAGTTCTCGGCCACGACCACGCTTATGAAATGGAGTGCCTTGTCCGCCTGTTTTGTCCCGGAGCGTTGATTTCGGTTACGCAGACGCCGGGTGAGCCGGGGGAGGGGCGCATTACCACCCGGCTGGAACAAGACGGCGGGCGGGTAAAACTCAGCGCCGCGGTTTGTTTGGGCGGATACATGGGTGAAGCGGCCGACGTGGTGGACGCGGATATCCCCGAAAAAGGCTGGGAGGTTCAGCGCCGGTTGAGTGTTCTGTTGTTCGGCCTGCTCTGCGAGCAATCGGGAATCCGCCCGCCCTGGGGGATTTTAACCGGGGTTCGGCCGGTCAACCTATGCCGAAAGCTGATGGCCCGCTTCGGCCTGCGTGCTGATCAGCTGGCCGGCATACTCGCCCAAGACTACAAAGTCCTGCCCGAAAAAGCGGTGCTTGCACTGGGCATCTTACACACGCAAAACGACATCTTAGCAACAGGTAAGCCGCGGGACTACAGCCTTTACGTGAGTATCCCGTTTTGCCCGACCCGCTGCCTCTACTGCTCGTTTGTCTCCCACGCCATCGACAAAGCGGCCAAACTGCTGCCCGATTATCTGCGGCTGCTTGATGACGAACTCGCCGCCATCGGCGCGCTGGCCAAAAACCTCGGGCTGCGGCTGCGCAGCGTCTACATGGGCGGGGGGACGCCGACCACGCTTACACCCGGCCAATTGCGGGGTTTGCTGAGCGCGGTTGCAAACAATTTCCCGGTTTCCGACGCGCAGGAATACACGGTCGAAGCCGGCCGCCCCGACTCGATCACCCGCGAAAAGCTCAGCGTGCTCAAAGACTTTGGGGTAAGCCGAATCAGCGTGAACCCCCAGGTTATGGACGATGAGATACTCAAATCCATCGGGCGAAAGCACACATCCGCCCAAACGCTTGAAGCGATGGCTTTAGCCCGCGAAATTGGGTTTGAGAACATAAACATGG
Organism: Oscillospiraceae bacterium; assembly: GCA_009784625.1. GTDB lineage: Bacteria > Bacillota > Clostridia > Oscillospirales > Ruminococcaceae > WRAV01. Next base: position 33,883 of record WRBI01000005.1, read on the forward strand.
ACTTGATCGCCGGCCTGCCCGGCCTGACACCCGAGCGCTTTGCGGATACGCTCAGCCGGGTGATCGCCCTGCGGCCGGAAAATTTGACCGTACACACACTGACCGTCAAGCGCTCATCCGACCTGCGGGCGAGAGAAGGTGCTTTCGCGCGGGAAGCCGATATCCACGGTCAGCTTGCTTTTGCCGGACAAGCACTTGGCAAAGCCGGTTACTTTCCGTATTACCTGTACCGGCAGCAGGGAACCCCCCACAACCTTGAAAACACCGGGTATTGCCTGCCCGGCAAAGAGGGGCTGTACAACATCCACAGCATGGAGGACGCCCACACAATCCTGGCGGCCGGCGCGGGCGGGGTCACCAAACTTCGCGGTGAGCGGGACAAACTGGGGCGGGTGTTCAATTACAAGTACCCCTACGAGTATATCAGCGGGTTTGCGGATATGCTGGCCCGAAAGCAAGAGATGGCAGACTTTTTTAAAAAGGATGGTAAAATCGATGCAACCTAAACAGTTCCTCGAAAAGAAGTACACCCCGCTCGAATTGTCCGGTATTGTGCAGATGGCCGAAAAAGACCCGTTGTCCCTGGTTGCCCGCTCGGAGGATTACTATCACCATCAGGTAGAGATGGCTATGCTGCGCATAAAAAAGAATATGCCAAACTACAAGTTTGTTCTGCTCTGCGGCCCTTCGGCATCCGGCAAAACGACCACCGCCTACAAACTTAAAGAAAGTTTGATTCAAAACGGGATGCGCGCCCGGGTAGTTTCGATGGATAATTTTTTCATCGGGCGGGAAAACTATCCCAAACTGCCGGATGGCTCACCGGATATGGAATCTGTTTATACACTCGACTTAAAGCTGCTCAACAAATGCTTTAACGAGCTGCAAACCACCGGCAAAAGCCTGCTGCCCAAATTCGACTTCGTAAGCCAGAAGTTAATCCTGGAGGCGCACCCGGTCGATATCACCGGCGGGGACGTACTGATCATGGAAGGGATTCACGCCCTAAACCCCGAAGTGCTCAGCGATATCCCAAACGAGAATGTCATGCGCATTTACGCCAGTGTCCGCTCAAAGTTTGTCAGCGGCGAAGAGGATATCCTCATCCCGAAAGATATACGGCTGATGCGAAGGCTTGTGCGGGACGACAAATTCCGCTCACTCTCGCCCATCGAGACGCTGAAAACCTGGGAAAACGTGCTGGACGGTGAGCGCAAGTACATCAACCCCTACCGCGACGATGTCGATATCAAGCTGGACAACACAATCGACTACGAAGTTTGTGTCTGGCGCTTTATGCTCCAAAACCAGCTGGACATCGGCGGACCGGAGGGTTTTTGCGACTACCCGGCCATCTACCGCATCTTCAAGGGGCTCACGCGTTTCCCGAGCATTGACCCGGCCAGCATCCCGGCCGACAGCCTTTTGCGCGAGTTTATTGGGTAATTTTGTTCAAACTTTAATCTTCCGTTCACGCTCGCGCAATGAATTTAGTCTATAGTTAACTTATTATAAACCGGCGACAACAACAAGGAGTGATAACCATGAACACATTTGAAGAGCTTTTTGACGATCTGAAAGGCAAGGCAAAAACCGTTTACGGCACCGCGTCCAAGATGACCAGCGACGCGGTGGATATCGGCAAAGTCCGCTACCAGATCAAGCAGACCCAGTGGGAGATCGAAAAGACCTACGCGAGAATCGGCGCGGTCGTCTACGAATCCAAAAAAGGCGGAGAAAACCTGGACGATGTGATCGCGCTGGCCATTGCCGAAGTCGACGCCCACAACGAGCGGCTGGAAGAACTTGAGCGGCGTCTGCGCTCTTACAAGCGGGTGGACAAGTGCCCGGCCTGCGGAAAAGAAAATGACGTGGACGCGAGCTTTTGCTCCCGCTGCGGCGCGACTTTGGTGCGCGAACAACCGGTAGAAGAACCCGAGAACGAGGGCGAAGAATAATTTTGGGACACGAATACACAAGCGCGGACGGTAAGCCAAAGCGGCTCACGTCTGCGCTTGTACGCATATTATAGTCAAAATCTGTATAAGTTGTCTTAGGTAGATTTATCGGTATTATAGTGAACAAACACAAAAAAACAGAGCACTTTTGCGGCCTGTTTCGCGCTCCCGGCTTCAACAGGCGCTGTGCCGCCGGCAGTTGCAGGCGCGCATGGCGGCGGCATTAAGAAGCCTGCCTTCGCCGCCACCCTTGCCGGACACAAAACATCCGCGCAAAGCCTGCTTCGTTTTTCAAGTTTGTCAACTATAACTGCACAATTTCTCAGTTAGGAGTTGTTTGTGTGCCGCCTAAGACACAAGGGTTTATCAAGGGCGCCCTCATACTCACCGCCGCCGCCCTCACCGCCAAGATATTGGGTATGCTCTTTAAAATTCCGCTTCAAAACATTCTGGGCGCGGTGGGGATGAGCTACTTTAACGCGGCCTACAGCATCTTTACCCCAATCTACGCGCTGAGTGTATCCGGGCTTCCGGTTGCGGTGTCCAAGCTGGTGGCCGAGCAGTGCGCCCGCGGCGGATACCGTCAGGTGCGCAAGATCCGGCGGGTCAGTTTACTCTTGTTTTTAGCCTTTGGTCTGGGCGGCACGCTGCTGCTGATCTTGGGCGCACGTTTTTTTTCGTCCGCCATCGGGAATCCCGGCGCGGCGCTCAGTGTAGCGGCCATCGCGCCGTCCATCCTGTTCTGCTGCCTGATCTCCTCTTACCGTGGATATTACCAGGGGCTGGGAAATATGACGCCCACCGCCCTGTCCCAGGTGGTCGAGACCGCCGCCAAGCTGATCTGCGGGATCGCGCTCTCGCTCTATGTGTTAAATCGCGGGCTGAGCGAGTACGCCGCTTACAGTACCGTCTTTGGCCAGTTTGCACCCACCAGCCACCAGGCGCATCTTTTGGTCCTGCCCTGGGCGGCGGCGGGCGCGGTGCTCGGAGTAACGGCAAGCACGCTGGTCGGCGCGCTCTACCTCTTCTTCCGGCATTTGATCAAAGGGGATAAAATCGGAAGGGAGGCCATTGCAGCCGCTCCGCGCCCTGAGCCGGCCGGGAAGATTGCGTCCAGCCTGTTAAAAATCGCGCTGCCGGTCTGCCTTTCAGCCGCCTTTACCCATCTGACCAACCTGATTGATTTGGCCACCATAATGAACCGCGTATCCGTTTCCCTTGCCAGGGACCCGGCCGCCATCATGCGAATGTACGCGGGGCTGCTGCCGGAAAGCGTCACACAGGCCGGTCTGCCCGCCTATCTTTACGGGATATTCGCCTACACGACCTCCCTTTATCACCTGCCCGCCGCCATCACCGTCACGCTGGGGGTGAGTGTTTTGCCCGCCATTTCGGCCAGGTGGGCGCTGGGTGACCGGGCTGAGATTGCCCGACAAGCGGCTTCAGTCATCAAGCTGGCCGGCCTGATCGCCATTCCGGCCGGGCTGGGGATGTTCGCGATGAGTGAGCCAATCCTCGCGCTCTTACTGCCCGCCCAGCTCCAGGACGTCGCCATTGCCGCCCCTGTACTGCGCGGGATGGGCCTTGCCGCCGTCTTGTTGGGTATAACCACTCCGATGGCCAGCATTTTCCAAGCGGTCGGCCGGGCGGATATCCCGCTCAAGCTGATTGCGGCGGGCGCGGTCATCAAGCTTTCGGCCAACTGGGTGCTGCTGGCCATCCCCGAGCTCAACGTGCGCGCGGCGGCTTATGGGACGATTCTTTGCTATGGGTTTGTGCTGATTGCCGGAAGTATATCGCTGAGCCGAGTGGTCGGCAGGCCGGTGGGCGTCGCAAAAAGCCTTATAAAGCCGCTCTTTTGTGGAATATTGTGTGCGCTTACGGCGAATACTGCTTACGGGTTACTCTCGAATGCGCTGAGCAGTCGCATTTCCGCTCTTATTGCAATCGGTACGGGAGCTGCAGTTTACGCCATTTTTGTGCTATTTATGAAGATAATCACTAAAAATGAGGCGATCTTATTGCCAAATGGGAAAAAAGTTGCGAAAATACTTGAAAAACTCTCGCTTTTAGGGTAAGATGAATCAGGTCAAAGCTTTGTGTTAAAGGCTTTTTGATGCTACGCGAATTCTGCTCAGACATTTTTGCAAGCGAAGGATGTGAGGCATGAAATTTTTGCTGAAAGAGTGTTATGCAATCGAGGATTTGCTTTCGATTATGGAGCTGTTGCGCTCAGCCTGTCCTTGGGACAGGGAACAAACGCACAAGAGTATCCGCAAAAACCTGATCGAAGAAACCTACGAGGCTGTCGAGGCCATTGATAACGACGATTACGTCCTGTTAAGGGAAGAGCTGGGTGACTTACTGCTACAAATTGTGTTTCACACGCAGATCGAGAAAGAAGCCGGACACTTTGACTTTTCTGAGGTCTGCGACTTGGTCTGTAAAAAACTTGTCACCCGACACCCGCATATCTTTGCCGGCGTAAAGGCGGACAGCGCCGAACAGGTGTTAAACAACTGGGATGAGATCAAAAAAGAGGAAAAGGGGCGGGTGACGGCCGCTCAATCTTTGAACAGCGTACCCGCCGTGCTGCCCGCGCTTATGCGTGCGCAAAAAGTGCAGCAAAGGGCGGCAAAAGCGGGATTTGATTATCCTAACGTCGAGATGGCTATGGCCGACCTGCAAAGCGAGGTTTCAGAAGTAAGCCAGGCGCTGCGCGAGCAAAACGCCGCCGCCATAGAAGAAGAATTGGGGGACTTGCTTTTTTCGGTGGTCAACGTGGCTCGCTTTGTAGGCGTTGAAGCAGAAGAATCCTTAACCGCATCCTCCGGCAAATTTATCAGCCGCTTCAAACGAGTAGAGGATTTAGCATTAAAAAAAGGCATTAACATGCAAAAGGCGTCAATCGAAACCCTTGACTGCCTTTGGCGGGAAGCAAAGAAAGCAAAGTAAAGTAAAAAACTTTTGGAGGTAGAAAGAACATGACAAAGGCAGAACTGATTAGTGCGGTAGCAGAGAAAGCGGGCTTGACCAAAAAGGACAGTGACAAAGCCGTCACCGCCGTAATCGACACAATCACCGAGACCCTTGTGGCGGGCGACAAAGTTTCTCTCGTTGGTTTTGGTACGTTTGAGGTAAAAGACCGTGCCGCCAGAAAAGGCATTAACCCGCGCACCAAAGAGCCAATGCCGATTCCCGCCAGCAAACTGCCCGCTTTCAAAGCCGGCAAAGCTCTTAAAGAAGCTGTTGGCGATAAATAGTTTTAGAACCTGTGTCTTCATAAACGAAGTGTACCAATACGGCGGAAAAGTGTTAACGCAGCAGTGCGCTGAATTATGAAGACAGGCTCTATATAATACTCTCGCAAACCGCCCGCGGCAAGCCGGCGGTTTGCTTATGCTTAAGCAGAGTTGAGGTGAAGAGATTGCGTTTGGATAAATATCTGAAAGTTTCCCGTCTGATCAAGCGCCGTACAATCGCCAACGAGGCGTGCGATGCCGGCCGGGTTCTGGTAAACGACAAAATCGCGCGGGCTTCTTACGATGTCAAGGAGGGCGACCGCATCGCAATCGGGATGGGCGGGCGTACGGTGGTTGTCAAGGTGCTCGAAGTCAAAGAGCATGTGGCCAAGGACGGCGCCCCCGGCCTGTACGAGGTGATTGAAGGGTAAGAAGACCGTTTCCGCAAGCGGCAAAAGTGTCGGTGGGCTCTGCTGGGGGTTAAAAGACAAAAATCGTGTGCTTCTATATATATTAATAAAGGCGGAATTTATTTATGTTATTTCAGCGACCATTAAAACAAGTCTGGACCCTGCTATTACTTGTTGTGATGATTTCATTAGGTGCTTGCAGTCAGAGTTCTGCAACATTTATGTCATTTTCTTTCAGTACAACAACACCAGCAGATTCAATCCGTGAAAAGATAATCTATATAAACAGTGATATAGATAGTTTGCAATTAAACGCAAATTTGCAACTGGATTCTGGTAAGGTTAATGTTCAAGTATTAAGTATTGATGATGAGGAAGTTATTTGGAGTGATGATTACGAAAGTAATTCGAGCTTTATCATTGAGATGTCAAATTTAGAAGCCAACAGTGAATACTTAATAAGAATCAATGCGATTCAATCTCAAAGGGTACAGCTTAATATTACATCTGATTCTAAACTTGTAGAAGCAAGAGAAAAGCCCGACAGATAAAGAGCAATCATAAAAACGGACACCCCGCAAGTGTTCGTTTTCCGCATTATTCCGTGATTTCCCCAACGTGCACAGCCCCATCATTATTCGTGTTTTTTCTTACATCTATTTAGGGTGTGTTGACACAAATGGGAATGCAGGGATTTTGAGTGAATTTTCGAGCATTTCAAGGCGGAGGAGGAAGGAATACTATATGTATTCCCCTGAGACTCTTCGCTGTATGGGCGCTCATCGTCAGTACTTTGTAACGACAACGAAGAAAGGCTCAAAATTCACCAAAATACGGGCGTTCAGCTTTGTGTCAACACGCCCTAGGTGTGTGCTGCCTGACGGCCAGGCAAACCCCACACCGGCCCGCCTGTGCAGGCGGGCTTTTTGCGCCCGCCAAAAGCATACAAGCCCTAACCCAGGCATATATATAAGCAGATAGCTTATCGCGTTAAGGGAGGGCAAGGGGTGTATGGCCGAAGAAAAAAAGGTCTTTAAACAAACGCACAACGTTATTGTCGAAAACCGCAAGAACATAACGGTCTCAGGAGTAATGGACATTGACAGCTTTGACGAGGAGAGCGTGATCCTCTTTACCGAGCTCGGGGAGCTGACCATAAAGGGCGTAAACCTGCATATCAACAAGATAGACGTAAACGCCGGCGACTTGACCATGGAAGGGGAAATCGAAAGCCTGAGCTATTCGGAAGACCGCCCACAAAAAGGCACCGGGCTGCTCTCCAGGCTGTTTCGGTAAGGGGCTGGGGGAGGGTGGGAATCTACTTAGCCGAGCAGACGATGCTCTTCTTCCAGTCGATTTTGCTGGGGGCCTTGTTCGGGATCGCGTATGACGCTTTGCGAATTACCCGGATCGCCATACCGACCGCGCGGTGGGTGGTCTCGGTTGAGGATGTGCTCTACTTTTTGCTCTGCGCGGTCAGCGCGTTCTTTTTTATCATGCGGACCAATGACGGGCAGGTCAGGCTGTTTGTCTTGATCGGCGCGACGGTTGGCATGCTTCTTTACTTCAACTCGCTCAGTATACTGGTTATGGGGGTGAGCGAGGCGCTGATTCGCTTTGTAAAAGCGGTCATACGGCTGATCTGCCGCTGGATATTCCTGCCAATCTGGCGGTTGTTTTACGCAATCGTCAGCTTAATCATCCGCCCAATCGCTTATTTGGGTGGCTTGAGTAAAAAAACTGTACAAAGATGCAAAAATAGCTTGAAAAACAGGCGTGAAGTATTGTATAATCAGCTGAGAAGCGGTTTGTCGCGCAAAGCCACAAAACCGCGACCCCCGAAACATGGGAAAAGGCAAAGGAAATCACAGGCGGATGACAAAAAACACGGGAAAAAAGAAGGTCGGGCGTAAGAGCTTAATGCTTAGGCTCTGTATCTTTGCGTTTGTTGTTTATGCGGTGGTGCTGCTCATTGATATGCAGATTGATATAGCCAACCGCAACCGTCAGCTCAACGAACTGGCCCAGCGGGTAGAAACACAGCGGATTTCAAACAAGGAACTTGAGCGCCAGCTGGCAATGGGGATGGATCAAGAGCACATCGAGCGGGTCGCGCGCGAGCGGCTTGGGTTTATTGCCCCGGACGAAACCGTATTTGTGGACGTCTCAGGCAGCTAACGAATGTATCCGAAGCATTGGATTGCTTTTTGATAAAAATTTTTGGGGTTGGCCCAAGGGGGAACACTTTTCAGTATGCAGCTTGAGATTGGTGCGGTTGTTGAGGGCAAGGTTACAGGCATCACAAAATTTGGTGCTTTTGTTGAGTTGCCGGGCGGCAAAACCGGAATGGTACATATTTCTGAAGTGAGCACCGCCTATGTTAAAGAAATTGGCGACCATTTAAGTGAGAACCAAACGGTCAAGGTCAAAGTCCTCAAAATATCGCCGGATGGCAAGGTTAGCTTGTCCATCAAAAAGTGTATGGAGGATGAACCACCCCCGCCGTCTTTTCACCCCGGCCATCAGGGAGGGCCACGGCCGGCGCCCCCCCCGCGTCCCCGGTCTTTTCGCGATGCCGGATGGCAGGGCAAAAAGCCGGCTGCCGAAGCAACCTCTTTTGAGGATATGCTCAGTAAGTTCAAGCAGAGCAGTGAAGACAAAATGTCCGACCTCAAGCGGACGGTGGATATGCGCAAAGGTTCATCCCGCCGCGGTGGTGGAGTCAGCAGGGGATAGGTTTTGCCGGCATTTGCTTACATATGTGATCGGGCAGGGCGGCAGTGCCTTGCCTGATTTTTTTGTGCTTTAGCTCAGTAAAGCCACCAGTTATGCTGGTGATTGTTAAATGTTTAAAGCATAAATTCGTTTTTGCGAAAGCGGAAAGCAAGAGGCAAAACGGCTGGCAGAAATGACAATGTCGTTTGTTTGCCGATAGACGAACATAGCTATGGAGACTCACCCGCTTACGGGCTGTAGAGCTAATAATGCAAAATTGATTGTCCATCAACACCCATTGAGGGGCTGCGTCAGTAATACGCCCTTTTAGGGCGAGCGCAAACTACTAGTGGTTTTGATTGCCTTGCAAACGAGCGGGTGATGGTTATCGCGATCACTCTGCTTGTGTTTGGATACTTATTAGATCTAACACTCATAGCGCTTCCGCTTGGTTCGCCCCGGGAAATTTATCGGTCGGCTTTCTTGTTGGGTTACAGCTTGTTTTATAGTCGACGCACTTGAAAATCGGTCTAAGCTTTGCGAGGATTTTTTTCGCACTGCAAGGACGACGACGCAGATAGGCTTCTTAATACCGTCGTCATGCGCCCCTACAGCTACTGACGGACACAATGCTCATCAAGGAGGAGGACGCGGCAGGGCGGAAAAAAGACGCAAAGATGGGGCGATTTTTAGGTGCGTTGAACTATATCTATTGTGTTGGGCTTCTTTGTTGTTTGAGGGATTAGAAAGAGGTTTGAAGGACATACAGAATTTTTATCAAGTTTTTTGGCTGGCAGTCCGTCAATTTTGTCATTGCCCGGTGGATACCGCCGGCATCTTTTTTGACGGGGCTGCCGCGTTGGGATGGCTCATGTTCGGCGCGCCATTGGCTGGTTTCGACCATCCGGCGCTTCAGGTGATTGGAAGCTGCGGCGATTCTAGGGCGCGTTGACACAAAGCTGAACGCCCGTATTTTGGTAAATTTTGAGCCTTTCATCGTTGTCGTTACAAAATACTGACGATGAGCGCCCATACAGCGAAGAGTCTCAGTGGAATACATATAGTATTCCTTCCTCCTCCGCCTTGAAATGCTTGAAAATTCACTCAAAATCCGTGCATTCCCATTTGCGTCAACACACCCTGGCATGTTGTATGCGTCTTTTACGTCTGCCTGATCGTGTTTCTGTTGGGGCTTTTTGTCAGAAACAGGTATGTCCAATGAGTCGAAGTATGTGACAAACTTTGCTTGACGTATTGGACAAGCTTTTCTTTTTCGCGCAGATGTGGTATAATAAAAACAAGCATTATGTAAGGAAAGGGAGCGGCCGGTGCCGCTGCCTACCTCTTCAAAAGGAGTGGAGTCCATGAACATCAAACTAACCGCTAGGAACACGACCGTGCGGGATTCTTTCAAAGACAGTTTGGATAAAAAACTCTCCAAGTTAGATCGCTTTTTCGATGACAGCGCGGTTTCGACCGTCACTGTAGCGCATGAAAGCGGCCGGGAGACAGTCGAGATCACAATTAAGTCGGGGGGGATGTTCTTCCGCGCTGAAAAAACCACAAACGATCGCTTGGACAGCCTGGACGCCGTGGTGGACGCCCTATTCCGCCAGATTGTCAAGAATAAGAGCAAGCTTGAAAAACGCCTGCGTCACAGCGCGTTTGAGCCGGGTTATGATGATGACTTTATCGGGACACACAGCACATACGATGTTGTGCGCTCCAAGCGATTTGCCATCAAGCCGATGGATGTGGAAGAGGCGATCTTGCAGATGAACTTGATTGGCCACAGCTTTTACATGTTTCGAAATATGGATGGCGGCGAAGTTTGTGTCGTCTACAAGCGCAAGGACGGCAGCTACGGTTTAATCGAGCCGGAAGAGGCTTAGGATACCTTGTAGTCAATGTGCAAAACGCTTTCGAGCCGGCGATTTTCCCGCTATGCCTGGTCAATTTTCCTGCTTAGCGAAAAAACCGCTTCGGCTCGTGGTCATTTCTCGTTATTGGCCACAGGTTCTTGATTTCTATATTCTGATGTATAACAAGCCCCCGGATTTTTACATCCGGGGGCTTGAAGTTATCTGTCGTCATGTAAACCCATCAGCTGTTGGTATAGGCCGATGTATTCGCCGGCCGAACGGCTCCATGAAAAGTCGCATTGGATAGCTGCCTTGACCTGCTCTTGCCAGAGATCGGGGTTTTGGTAGTCGCTTTGTGCGCGCTTGATGGCGTCGAGCATATCCCACGGGTCATAACGGGCGAATGTGTAGCCGTTGCCGCCCTCGCCGCCGAAATCATGTACACTGTCGGCCAGCCCGCCGGTCAGCCGAACAATGGGGATTGCCCCGTAACGCATGGCAATCATCTGACTCAGCCCGCAAGGCTCGCTCTGGCTGGGCATGAGGAAGACGTCGGCCCCCGCGTAAGCTTTTCTGGCCAGCCCTTCGTCAAAGCCGATGTAAACGCTCATTCTGCCCGGGTAATTGTCCGCTTGCTCGCGCAAAAAGTCCTGGTACTGCGCTTCACCGGTACCCAGCACGACCAGCTGAACCGGCAGCTCCATTATTTGTTCAAAGGCGGCGGTGACCAAGTCCAGCCCTTTGTGTGAGGCCAGCCGGGTAACCATCCCGATCAAGACAGGGGCGGGGTCAACGGCAAGCCCCATCTCTTCTTGAAGCGCGGCTTTGTTGGGTGCTTTGTGTTTGAGGTTTTGAACGCTGTAGTTTTTGGTCAACGCGGGGTCGGTGGACGGGTCGTAGCTCTTTGTGTCAATTCCGTTTAGGATTCCGCGCAGCTTGTGCTCTTTTGTCTGAAGCAGCGGATCCAGGCCGTGCGCGAACCAAGAATCCATCAGCTCACCGGCGTAAGTCGGGCTGACGGTGGTCAGCGCGTCGCACTGCTCGATTGCGCCTTTCATATAGTTGCAGGCGCCGTTGTACTCGACGATGTGGTTGGCCGATTCGGGCAAGCCGAGCACGTACTGCATCACGCTGGTGTCAAATGCGCCCTGATAAGCGACATTGTGGATTGTGAACACGGTTTTAATATTGCGAAAGCGATCGTTGAGGCCGTAAAGTGATTCTAAGTAAACGGGAATCAGGGCGGTTTGCCAGTCGTTGCAGTGGATGATATCGGGGATAAAGTCGATGTGGTTGATCATCTCGAGCACAGCGCGCGAAAAGAAAGCGAAGCGCTCGGCGTCGTCGTAAAAGCCGTAGATGTTTCCGCGTTTAAAGTAGTATTCGTTGTCCAAAAAATAGTACTTGACGTTTTTTTCAGTCTTTTCGAAAATCCCGCAGTATTGATTGCGCCAGGCGAGCGGGGTGTTGAAGTAGGTGATAAACTTCATACCGGCTCGCATTTCATCCGGTATTTGGTCATAAAGGGGCAGCACAACCCGACAGGCGTGGCCGCGGTTTCGGACAGCCTTGGTCAGTGCGCCCGCGACGTCGGCCAGCCCCCCTGATTTAATGAATGGCACAGCTTCGCTTGATGCAAACAAAATATTCACGATCGGTCACTCCTTCCCGGCCGGCCGCCGGAATCAATATCGCGCACCTTGTGTTTGCGGGGCGCGACGTTTTATGCCCGCGGCGCTGTGTTTGTCGTTATCAACATTTGTGTACGGACGGGTAATTGCTAAACAACCGCGCCCCTTGAGATATATACGGGGTAGGTGTGGTGGCCGGCGAATGCGCGGCCTTCACGGATGATCACATCTTTGTCGGTGATCACGCAGTCCAGGCTGGAATTCTCGCCGATGGTTGCGCCCTGTAAGATGACGCTGTTCTTGACCTTTGCGCCCTTTTTGATGGTGACCCCGCGAAAGATCACGCTGTTTTCGACTTCCCCTTCAATCAGGCAGCCGTCGGCAAACAGGGAGTTATGCACTTTGGCGGAAAGGCCGTAGCGAACCGGGGCATCGTCCTGTACCTTGGTGTAGACCGGCAGCCCCCGCGGAAAAAGGTCGCGGCGAACTTGCGGGTTGAGCAGATCCAGGTTGGCGTCGTAATAAGCTTGCAGCGAGTTGAGCTGGGTGACATAGCCCTTGTGTTCGTAAGCGTTGATTCGGTATTTGTCCAGCCCGGCTTGCAGGATATCCCGCTCAAAGTTAAATAAGTTTCGGCTGTAGCAGTCTGCGACCAGATACTCAAGCAAACTCTTAGAGGTGATCATTACGTTCAGATAGACATTTTGTTCGCCAAACAGCGGGGGATTGGCCAGCACTGCGTTGATCTTGCCGTCGGTGTTCAGTGAGAAGACATAGACGTCGCGGCCCCCTTCTTCACGCAGCTCCATCTTTTTATACAGGACAGTGATGTCCGCCCCGCTTTGAATGTGCGCGTCAAACATATCGTCAAAGGGGGTGTTCATCATCGTGTCGCAATCGGTGGTGATGACGTATTCAGCCCCCCGGCTTTTGACAAAGTCCATTATTCCGTTCAGCGCCTCAACTCTGCCGCTTTGACCCGTTTGCGCGTGGGTAGAAGGCGGCAAAACCACAAGCCCGCCAATCTTTCGGCTCAGATCCCATTCGCGGCCGTTGCCCACGTGATCCATCAGGCTTTGGTAGTTGGTTTTGGTGATGATGCCCACATCTTTAACCCCCGAGTGAACCAGGGAAGACAGGGCAAAGTCGATCAGGCGGTATCGGCCGCCAATCGGGATCGAACCCATACACCGGTGTGGGGTGAGGTCACTCATCATATGCTCGTGCATGTTTGAAAAGACGATGCCCAGTGTGTTTTTCATACCAGCGCCTCCTCTGTTTCCTTGCTGCCGGAGGTCGACCAGTCTTCTTCGACCATGGCTTTGGCCGGAACAACACTGCCCGGATAGACGGTAATCCCCCTGCCTATCACGGCAATCCCCCAGTTGTCTTTGTCCGGGGTGTCTTCGGGGCGGGCGCCCACCTGTGCGTGCTGGCCGATTACGCAGCCTTCGGCCAGGATGGCATACTCGACCACCGCGCCTTTTTTGATTATGCTGCCCGGCATGACGATGCTGTCCCGCAAAACCGCGCCCTCCTCGACCGTGACGTCAGGGAAGACGACTGAAAAGTCAACTGTCCCGTAAATCTCGGCCCCTTCCGAAATGATCGAGTTTTGAACGAGCGCCCCGTCCCCTATGTATTGGGGCGGGCGGACAGCGTTTCGCGCGTAAATCTTCCAGTCCGCGCCCAGGTCAAGAGGGGTGGAAGGATCAAGCAGATCCATGTTGGCTTCCCACAGGCTGTCGATGGTGCCCACGTCTTTCCAGTAGCCGTCGAAAGGGTAGGCAAACAGCCGCGCGCCGTTGCCCAGCATGTTCGGGATGATGTTTTTGCCAAAGTCTTTGTGCGAGTTTGGGTTCGCGTTATCGTCGGTCAGATATCGGATTAGGGATTCGGTCGAAAAGATGTAAATGCCCATGGAAGCGTCCAGGCTTTTGGGCTCTGAGGGTTTTTCTTCAAAGCCGGTGATTCGGCCGCGCGCGTCGCTGGCCAAAATCCCGAACCGGCTGGCTTCGTGCTTGGGGACTTCCAAAGTCGCGATTGTGCAGTCTGCCTGGGTTTCCTGATGGTACTCAAGCATCTTCGAGTAATCCATCTTGTAGATGTGGTCCCCGGACAGAATCAGCACATAGTCGGGGCTGTAGCGCAAAATAAACTGCATATTCTGGTAGATGGCGTTGGCGGTGCCCGAGTACCAATCGGCGCCCGACCCGCTCTGATAGGGGGGCAGGACATAGATCCCGCCGTGGATGCGGTCAAGGTCCCAGGGCTGGCCGCTGCCGATGTATTCACTCAATTCCAAAGGCTGGTATTGGGTGAGCACGCCGACCGTATCAATCCCCGAATTAACGCAGTTGCTCAGTGTAAAGTCGATAATCCTGTACTTGCCCCCGTAGTGTACGGCAGGTTTAGCCAGCCGCCGGGTCAGTGCGTACAAACGGTTGCCCTGTCCGCCGGCCAATAACATCGCGATCCATTTTTTTTTGTTTTTTATCATAGCCAATCACCCCGCTGATAGTATCAGACACAAACAGGACTGCAAAGGGAAAAAGACGAAAAGGCAGGGCAGATACGTTAGAGTGTGTTTTGAAATCGCTTGCTGTCGGCGCAGTGCAGGTTTGCCTGTTCTTCCGCACAAAAACCGCAGGCAGTGTTATGAGAAAGGGCGAGTGAGGCTCTGCCGTGACGGCAGGACAATGCGTTTCAAAATACACGTTAGGTGTGTCCCGGTTTTGGTGGTTTTTTGCGTCGGGTTTTGCTCTGCCGGTTTGGGGCCAGCCAGAGCGCGCTGAGCGGGGGAACGGTAATCGCCAGACTTTGCTCAAAGCCGTGGGATGGAATTTCGTCGCAGGCGACCTGACCCTGTGGCCCGCCGCCGCAGCCGCCAAAGCGCACATCTTCGGATGAGAAGACACAGTTGTAACTGCACGGCTCAGCTACCCCAAAGCGGTAGCCGCCCCGCTCGACCGGGCTGAAGTTACAGATACAGACCAGTTCGTTTTCTTTTTCGTCCAGCCGGCGAAAGACCACGATATTTTGGACTGAGTCGTTGGCCACCGTCCACTGAAAACCGTCCCACGAGTCCTCAATCTGCCAGAGGCAGCTGTTTGCGAGGTAGAACTTGTTCAGCTCTTTGACGTAGGTTTGAAAGGCTCGGTGGTGGCTGTATTCGAGCAAAAACCAGTCAAGCTCTTTCTGGTAATCCCACTCGATAAACTGGGCGAACTCACTGCCCATAAACAACAGCTTTTTGCCGGGGTGGGACATCATATATCCCATAAACACACGGGCGGAGGCCAGCTTCATCTCGTTGTTGCCCGGCATTTTGCTGACCAGCGAACACTTGCCGTGCACCACTTCGTCGTGGGAGATCGGCAGCACATAGTTCTCGCTAAAGGCGTAAAACATCGAGAATGTCAATTTATCGTGGTTGAACGCGCGGTAGATCGGGTCGAGGGAATTGTACTGGAGCATGTCGTTCATCCAGCCCATATTCCACTTAAAGTTGAATCCGAGGCCGCCCACGTATGGCGGCTTGGTGACCAGCGGCCAGGCTGTGCTCTCTTCGGCGATCATGGCCACATCCGGGTAGTCGGTGAGTATGGCCGAATTCAGCTTTTGAATGAACTCAACGGCCTCCAGGTTTTCTCTGCCCCCGTATATGTTGGGCATCCAGGACCCTGCGTCCCGGTCATAATCTAAATAGAGCATAGAGGCCACCGCGTCAATCCGCAGGCCGTCCAGATGGTAGTGTTCAATCCAAAAGAGTGCGCTTGAAATTAAAAAGCTTCGAACCTGTGGCCGGCCAAAGTCAAAGACCCGGGTGCCCCAGCCTTTGTGTTCGCTTTTTCGCGGGTCGGCGTACTCGAAGCAAGGGCCGCCGTCAAACTCGTACAGCCCGTGTTCATCTTTGGGGAAGTGGGCGGGTACCCAATCCATAATTACGCCGATTCCGGCTTTGTGCAGGATGTTGACAAACTGCTTAAATTGTTCGGGCGTGCCGTATCTTGAGGTAGGCGCAAAGTAGCCGGTTACCTGATATCCCCATGAACCGCTATAAGGGTATTCGGTGATCGGCATAATCTCAACGTGGGTATAGCCCATCTCGGTCAGGTATTCGGCCAGCTCGCGGCCTTGTTTAACATAGTCGAATGGGTTGCCGTCCGGGTAATGCCGCCAGGAACCCATATGCATTTCGTAGATATTCATTGGCAGCTGCGCCATATTTTGGCTGCTGCGCTTGTTTAGCCAGCGCTTGTCCGACCACTTAAAATTTGTAGGTTCGTAAATTTTTGAGGCGTTGGCCGGCGGGGTCTCAAAGTGCAACGCAAACGGGTCGGTCTTGAGCACTTCTTTTTTGTCCTGCCGGGTAACGGCGTATTTGTAGACGTCATACTGTTTCAGGCCGGGGATAAAACAATCCCACACGCCGTAGCCGCGCAGCGGCTTACATGGGTTTGCCGCTGAGTTCCAGCCGTTAAAGTCGCCGACCACCGAAACGGCCTTTGCGTTTGGCGCCCAAACCCGAAAGCGAACGCCCGCGACCCCGCGCAAAACTTCTTGGTGGTTGCCCAGAATTTGGTATACTTTGTAATTTTCGCCGCTTACAAAAGCGTCTAACTGACCGGCAAGCTCTTTTGTCATTGGCATTTCACAGCCCCTCGCTTTGTCGTGCGCGCCAGCCGCCCAAGCGCGCTCATCTTGTCGGTTGGTGTGGAGAGAGCCAAATCGACAACAAACGAACACCACACCCAATCATATTCTGTCTGTTTCTCTGCTATTCATTTTAGCAAAATAATTGCAATTATACAATAGTTTTGGATAAAATAATAAAATTAACCTTTCCGTAACCGGTAGTAACTTAGTAATCATTCACAGTTTATTCTCATCGATTCGGCCGATCTGCCAATCAAAGCGGTTTCTAGCCGCCTAAAGTCACATCGCAATCCTGATACCACGCAAGCGCATCCAGAAAGTGCTTGTCCTCAAAGTCGGGCCAGTAATCGTCCACCACGTAAAAATCGGCGTAAACGCTTTGCACCGGCAAAAAGCCGCTCAGCCGCCGTCGTCCGCCCCAGCGAATGAGCAGGTCCACCCGCGGGATATCGGCTGAGGCGATCTTTCCGCCGTTTGACAGCGCGGTTTTTAGATCCCACTCCCAGTCGTAGTTGACCAGGAAGTTGATATTGATTCCGCCCTCGCGAAAAACCATTCGCTTGTTGGCGTAGGGCTTGAGCTCTTCGGGGAAAGCGACCGACTTTTCG
Organism: Oscillospiraceae bacterium; assembly: GCA_009784625.1. Classification (GTDB taxonomy): domain Bacteria; phylum Bacillota; class Clostridia; order Oscillospirales; family Ruminococcaceae; genus WRAV01. Next base: position 50,968 of record WRBI01000005.1, read on the forward strand.
TTGCCGATGACAAGCAAATTGGCGCTGCGGTTTTCAAGCAGCTTAACCGCGTCGATACAGGCCTGCGTAAAAGCGTTTCGCTGCTCGACCGCCCGCTTGTTGTTGTCCCGGGTAAATCCGTAAAAGGTCGCTTCTTTGACGCCCTGTTCAACCAGCATCTCAAACAGCCGGAAGCCGGGCGGCAAACCCTTTTGATAGCCCTCTTTTTTATCCATTCCCTCCCGCAATGCCCATCTGCGGTTTCCGTCCGGGATTACCCCGATGTGGGCGGGTATACGCTTAAACATCCGGTGTTTTTCCTCCAAATATTGGTGCGGTTTCAAATTGTGATATTAAATATCATATCACATTCTGACGGAAAAACAAAGAGGAAAAATGGAAATATAAACCTATGTTTATAAACGAAAAGTATCGGATTGAAGCGGGGACCTTTCGCCCGGCAAAGAAGTTGTCCGCAAGAATGTTATGTGTATTCCGAAGCTGTGGGGGTGCTTGGCAACGATATTCCAAAGGGCAGAGACCCGGCAAGACGGCGCTTTGCGCTATGGACACAGGCTCTAAAACCCGAAGATCATTCGAACCATAAACGCGCTCATCACAAAGCCGACCAAATCGGCTGAGAGCGAGGCTGAAAGGGTATAGCGCGTCTTGCTGACTTTGACCGCCCCGTAATAGACCGCGATGGTGTAAAACGTGGTCTCGCTCGAGCCTTCGATCACGCTGGCCACCCGGCCGATAAAGCTGTCCGGGCCGTGGGTGGCCAGGATGTCGTTGTAGATGACCAGCGCGCCGCTTCCCGATATCGGGCGGAGGATGGCCAGGGGCACGACTTCCTGAGGCAGCTGTAAAGCCGCCGCTACCGGAGAGAAAAGCCAGACAATGCCGTCCAGCGCGCCGGACGCTTTAAACATCCCGACACAGGTCATCAACGCAATGATGGCGGGCACGATGTTGACTACGGTGGTCAGCCCCTCTTTTGCGCCGGTCAGGAATTCCCCGAACACGTCCACCCCTTTAAAGATGCCGTAACCGAGGATTCCAACCAGTGTGATCGGGAGCACGAAGTCGCTAAGCCCGGCCATACAGCAGACTTCCTTTCCGGCCTCTGAGCGAGGACAAAAGCTTTACCATCAGGATACCGGTCAGGATGGACGCGGACGAGGCCGCCCAGCTGGCCGGCATGATCTCCATCGGGGACGCCGAGCCGGCGTTTGCCCGAAGCAGCGCGATGGTGGTCGGAATGATTTGCAGGGACGCGGTGTTCAAGACCACGAACATGCACATGTGGTCGCTGGCCGTATCGCTGTGGCCGTTTAGCTCAGAAAGCTTGCTCATAGCCGCGATGCCCAGCGGGGTGGCCGCATTCCCCAGCCCCAGCAGATTGGCTGAGATGTTCAGGCAGATGGCCTGCGCCGCCTCGCTCTTGGGTGACAGCCCCTTAAAGAGCAGGCGGATGAAAGGCGAAAACAACCGGCTGATCTGTTCGGTCAGCTTAGCCTGGCTGGCCACACGCATCACCCCGCTCCAAAGGCAGATGGCGCCGGCCAGCGTCAGCCCGAGCTGAATCGCCTCGCCGCCCGAAGTGATCACCGCGCTTGAAACCTCTCCCATCCGGCCCAGCCCCGCCCCGAATAGAAGTGAGATCGCGCACAGTCCAAAAAAGATCCACTTCATCATAACGCATCATCCTCCTGTCCACTTCATTTTATGTGAACAACCCCGTCAAACATTCCAAACCGGTATCAATTGTCCCATTACCCCGGATTAATTCAGTGCAAATTGTCGATTTAAGTATCTATTAAGTTTTTATTTGACAATTATGGAAAAATATGCTATAGTGTGTTAAAGAGTAAAAAATACATAACTACAGGAGGAAGAGAAAATGAAATCAACTGGCATTGTGAGGCGGATTGACGATCTGGGGAGAATCGTTTTGCCGAGAGAGCTGCGAAGGATTTTAGAAATCCAAGAGCGGGACGCGATTGAAATATTTGTGGACGGAAATTTCATCATGCTTCAAAAATATGAGCCCAGCTGTATCTTTTGTGGCAACGCCGAGAACGTAAACGGATACAAAGGCAAGAACATCTGTGAAGTCTGCATGAATGAACTGAAAACAAAGGACTAGGAAGACCGGCAGCAAGCAAAAGGCCACCCGCAAAGGTGGCCTTTTTGAGATTGAATACAGGTTCTAAATTTTTTCAAAATCATCTGCCCCGTGTTTGCAGAGGGGACAGATGAAGTCGGCGGGCAGGGGGTCGCCCTCATAGACATACCCGCATATCTTGCAGACATGGCCGGGTTTGCCCTGAGAGGCAGGCGGGCCGGGCTTTGGCTTGATATTGGCAAAGTAGTAGTCGTAAGTGCAGCTGGGCTGGCTGCCGGCTGCCTGGGCGCCGGTGACTTCCGCGATGAAAACCGTGTGGGTGCCGCAGTCGGTGGTGGAGACAACTTTGCCGCTTATGATGGCGGTTGCGCAGTCGTCTTTCAGGGCGTACAGGCCGTTATCCATAAGAGTCAGGCCGGCTGCCCAGGGATGTGGGTTTTGGCCAAGCTTGTTTATGGTCCGCCCCGAAGTAAAGCCAAAATGTTCAAACAGGCTGAACGGCGCGGCCTGGGAGAGCACGCTGGCCGCAAGCTGGCCGGTCTTCAAAATCATGTCGTGGGTGAAGTTTTCTTTGCTGACCGCCACCGAAATTTGCAGGGGGGAGGATGCGACCTGCTCGACTGTGTTTACAATACAGCCGTTGTGTTTGTCCCCATCTTTGGCCGTCAGCAAAAACAAGCCGTAAGGAATTTTACGCAAAGCCTTTCCGTCCAATATGGCGGGTGCGCCGCTGACAGGGGGGGCGGAACCGCTTTGGGGGAAGGTGGCCGCGATGGCCTCCGCAAGGGCTAAAAGCTCCGAGTGCTTGTCCGGCTTGACGCTGGATTTTAGCGAGACCTCGCCGATAAACCGCATGTCTTTACACTGCGAGAGCTTTTCGCGCATCAGCTTGCCGCTGGAGGCCGACCACGAGCCGTTTTCGATCAGGGCGACTTCCCGGTTTTGAATGTTGTGCGCGGCAAGATCGTAAATCAACGCCTCCATGGTCACAAAGATCCCATTGTTGTAGGTGGTTGAAGCAAAGCAGAGGTGGCTCCACCTAAAGGCCGCCGCCACAATCTCAGAGGCGGGGGTGATCGCCACGTCATAGACAACCGTTTTGATCCCGCGGTCCCGCAGGCGGCAGGCCAAAATTTCGGCGGCGTTTTCGGTGTTCCCGTAAATGGACGCGTAGGCGATCATCACGCCCGCTTCTTCCGGCCGGTAGCTGCTCCACATCTGATGTGGAGCGATGATTTCGCTCAGGTTTTTCCGCCAGACAAAACCGTGAAGCGGGCAGATCATCTCGATTTCGAGCCCCGCCGCTTTTTTGAGCAGGGCCTGGGTCTGCACACCGTACTTGCCCACAATGTTTGTGTAGTAGCGCCGGGTTTCGTCCAGATAATCCCTGGCAAAATTGACCTCATCGGCAAAGATCGCTCCGTCCAGCGCTCCGAAACAGCCGAAAGCGTCGGCTGAAAAGAGGGTGCGGGATGTTTCATCGTAAGTAACCATGACCTCCGGCCAGTGAACCATGGACGCCATCAAAAAGCGCAGGGTGTGTTTACCGGTGGCCAGCGTGTCGTTTTCTTTGACAATCAGCCGCTTGACCCCATCGCGCAGGGTGAAGAACTGGTCGACAAAGTCGGATGACTTTTGATTGGCGACAATGGTGACGTCCGGGTAACGCGCCAAAACGTCCAGGATGGCGGCGCTGTGATCGGGCTCGAGATGCTGCAGAACAAGGTAATCGAGCGGGCGGCCGCCCAGCGCCTCTTCTAAGTTTTCACAAAACCGCTCGCGGAGTGCCTTGTCCACCGTGTCGAACAGGACAGTTTGATCGTCCAGCAGCAGATAGGCGTTGTATGACACCCCTTTGGGCACCGAGTATACGCCCTCAAACAACGGGATGCGCCGGTCGTTCCCGCCGACCCACCACAGATTATCTCTCACTTGTTTTATGCAGTGCATGGTATTCCTCCTTTAAGAGCGGGCAGATGACCGCGCTCAAAAAATATTCTACTGCGTTTGGCAAAAATAGTCAAGGGTGGACAAAAAGCAGAGCGCACAGTGCAGGAACACCGTGCGCTCTGCTTTTGCAAAAAATGCGCTGATTGAGTTAGGTTTTGATTACTTTCTTCTGCGGGTGACCAATGCGCCGGCGCCGAGCAGGGAGATGGTGCCAAGGCCGGTCAGAAGGCTGCTAACGCCCATTGCCACACCGGTGGCCGGGTTGTTTACGTTGGGGTGGTTGGGGCCTTCCGGCTCAGGCTCTTCGACGTTATTGTTATTGTTGTTTTCACCGCTGACAAGGTTCATGTCGGTGATCTCAACATCGGTCATAATGAACGAACCCAGGAAGTTTGTGCGGAAGGTGATCATGTCGTCCATCGAGTCGTAGTTTGTGCTGATGGGGGTGAGGGTGCCGTTCCGGTACAGGTAGGTGTAAATCCGGTTCCAGTCGCCGCTCACGTCGCTCACGTCAATTTTCATCTCGCCGTTGGCCGGGAAAGTTACGCCGGCGGGCAGTGAGAGGAATTTGAAGTCCTGGTCAAGGCGGTTGACAAGTGCGGGGACAACTTCCTGTGTCGTGTAGAAGTTTGTGTCGCCCATCCCGGACATGCGGCCGGTGAATTCCCAGCTGCCGTCGTCAAAGGCTAGGTGGATGGGGCGGAAGTTGTGGTTGCGCACAAGGCGTTCCATTTCGGCCCGCATGATGACCGGGTAGTTGTTGGAAAGGGTTACGGTATCGCCTTCGGTGTAGCTGTCAATCTCGTCTCTGGTCATTCTCGGCCAGCCAACATCGAAAGCCGCGGTGGATTCAACCGGCTGTGCGGTGGCGGGGGAAACAGGCAAAGGCAGCTCGCCGGTGGTCGAAAGGGTGATGGTTACTTCGTTCATTCTGGTGGTGTAAGTTTCGCGTGTGGTCAGTTCAAGCTGGAAGCGGCGGGTGCCGGCGTTGGGGCGGGTTCTGAGGGTCGCGTTCGAGATGTTGGAAGTGCCGCGGCCGGCGCGAACGCGCAGTCTGCCGTTTGTCAGGGTGCTTTCTCTAGCGGGGACAGCGGGAATTTCAGCAACAGGCGGTGTTTCCCACACGTCTTCGTTGACACCGGGGTCAAGAACCCAGCCCGGAGGGCGCACGCCGGGGACAGCGGGAATCAAGGGAGTGCCCGGGGTGGCGGGAGCACCGGAAATAACCGCTTCGGTCAGGGGTACAAGTGCTGCGTTCAGCGAGCTGCCGGAGGCAACGCTTTGCAGGATCGGTGCGCCGGTCGGGTTGTAGTAAATGTCGAAATTGTATTCACTGTTGGGCAAAAGGTTCGCTTCCGGGCGGACGACCATGCCGTCGCTGACCAGGAAGATTTCGCCGGCGCCGATGCTTACCTGGTTTTCGTTGCCGGTCCAGGCAATGCTGGGCGCGATGCTGATAAATTCGTCAAACACGCCGTCAATGAAGGCGTCCTGCGCTGCGTCATTGCTGCGCGGGCTGATGGGTGTGCCGGTGGAATTTCTGCCACTGGCCGCACCTTGCAGTGCGGTTGGGTCTTCAGCGGCAAAAGCGCCAACGCCCATGGTGAGTACCAGTGTGAAGATCAAAAGCAGGGATGCTACTTTTTTCATTGGTCGGTTTCCTCCAAAAATTGTATTTGTCAAAGATTATCCAGAGCACTTGGCTTCTGGAAAATAGTATGTGATGATTTTTCCTGTATTAGCAGTGGATGTTTCTGCCAATAACAGGTGACCACACATTTTTGACAAAAGCGTTACAGACTAAAAGCAAGTGCGTTTTTCCCGCGCCTGTGACGACGCCGGGCAATCACGGATAAAACTTTGACGCAAATAGGTTTTCCAAAGAAAACGAAAAAACAACCGGTAAAAGAAAGTAGGCGATGGCAATGTTTGGATTCACCGTTTGTTTACCGGCTGTAAACACTTTTAACCGCGCCGGGATAACGAAACAAAAGGGAAACGAAAGTACATGCACTTTCGTTTCCCCTTTATTTACCTGTGGCCAGCAATGTTTTTGCGATTTGTCATATTTTTAGCGGTTTGTGTTCGGGCCAAGCGCTTCTTTCTTGGCGTTGTGCGGCTGAAGCTCGCCGGGCGCGGCCGCTTTTGGCGGCTTGCTTTGGTTTACGGCGGCAGGTTTGTTGGGCTTTTGGATTTTATCAGATTTTTTTGACATTTTGATCACCTCAATATAATAGTCAACCAATTTAAAAATCAGAGCGTCTTTGCGGCCTGTTTTGCGCTCCGCCGCGTCTTCCTCTTCGGCGGACGCTGTAGGTGCGCACGGCCACGGTATGAATAAGCCTGCCTTCGCCGCTGCCCTTGCGGGGTACAAAACATTCGCGCAAATCCTGCCCTGTCTTTTAAGTTCGTCAGCTATATTATGTCCGTGTGAGGGGGCAAAACAAAGCGCACCGGCTAAATTTTACCGGTGCGCTTAAGACCTGTGTTCAGCTGATTAACTCAGCGCGCTTACGATGCCTTGCGCGATTCCTCTGGCGTTTTGGCGGATGACATTCGGGTCGGTAAGGCGCTCATATTCGACCGGGTGGGACATAAACCCGACTTCAAGAAGCATGGAGGGCGCCCGGCTGAGCAGCGTGACCCGGAAGAGGCCCTGATTGACCTGGCGGCGGTTGCGGCCTGTGGCCGTGACCAGGCCGTCCAAAATACGGGTGGAGAGCGTTTGTGCCATCGGGGTGTGGAAGAAGACTTCGGCCCCGTGAACGGTATTTGCGTTTGTGCTTTCAAGCAATGCATTGTGGTGTACCGATATAAACATGTCGGCTTCACTGGTCGCAAACATGTGCAGCCGCTCGTCCAGCGATACCGTTTGATCGAGGCGGGTGCGGGTCATGAGTACCTGTGCGCCGAGCGCCTGCAATTCATTGCGCAGGACAACTGAGTTTGCCATGTTCAGGGTGTTTTCGTCCGGGCCGAAACCGGCCGCGATCCCCATTGCGCCAGGGTCGCTCCCGCCGTGGCCGGGGTCAAGCATGATGATCACCCCGCTCAGCGGCTGGGCGGCATTGCCTGAAACGCGGGGGCGATACTGGAATCGCAGTACGGTGTCGTTCCCGTCATACCAAACCTGATAGCCCCACCAGAGCGACTGGTTGGAAATTGTAAAAGCGTAAGTGACGCTGTTGTTGTCGTTGACGGTGGTGGTGACCGACGAGAAGAGCCGGGAGTTCTGCGCGCTGATCTGCGGTGAGCCGGCCGTATTAAATAAGGTAAAGTAGAAGACGCCGTCCTGCAGCCGGGTGCTGTGGGCGGCCCGGCTATTGCCGCTAAAATTGTACAGCTCCCAGCGCTGGTTGTTGAATGTGGTAACCCCGGTCAGCCCGTTGCCGATCGAAACCTGCCCCTCAATGATTTCGGCGTGCGCTTTTGAGATGAACCCGCCCGAGAAAAGCCCAAAGTGGGTGTTGGTTTCCGAGTGGACAAAGTCGGTCGCTCCGGTCATCAACAGGTCGCGGATCGGGCCGGGAGGCGCCGCGGTGGGGGTGATAATCCCGAGATAAGCGGTCACGCGAATGGCGATGTGGCTGCCCTGCCCGGCTACAAAGACGTCGCCGCTGCTTTGGAAGTTTGTGGTCACGCCGTTGTGGGTCAGTTGGTAACTTACCTTGCCCACCCGGGTGGTTACCCCGGCGGGATAGTCGCTGCCGACCGGGATTTGCCCTCTGAACGTGGCCGGAATCCCCGGGTTTGCGGCGGCAACCTGCTGGAGGACGACCGACTGCCCGCCAAATGACGCGACGACCCGGCTGCCGGACGGTGCTGTGGCCTCTACCGGCAGCATCCCGCCCGCGCGCACCCCGCCCTGGGTGGCCGGGAACATTGAGTTTTGCACAATGTTGTTGATTGGCCCGACACCGGGCACCCCTCGCCGGGTGATGACCATGGTAGTGGTGACATCCCCCTGCCGGGCGGTAAAGGTGTTATCGCCCATGTTCAGCTGAACCAGTACCCCCCATGTGCCGCGGGTACCCAGCCGCTCGACCTCCTGGCCGTTAAAGTACAGCGGCTGGCCGGGGTTGGAAGTGCCGGTGACAAAGTAGGCGGCCAGCTGTGTGGTCACCCGGTGATTGTCCCGCGCGGCCGGGCGGGTAACGTGAAAAGCCTGTGAAATCGAAAGGTCAAACGCGGCCAGCGGGTCGGCCGCAACATTTGAGATGATCTCCAGAGACGGCCGGGGCGCGATATTGTAAAGCGGGGCGGCCTCCGGGACTTCCTGCTCGTCTTCCGGGCCGGCGGGCGCGGCGGTTTCGGGCGCCGGAAAGATTTCCTGATCCGTTTCGGCATAAGGCGCAGCCTCCTGAACAGGTGGCTCAGGCCCGGCGGGCATGGGGTCGGATTCGACATAAGGCGCGGCCTCCCCGGCAGGCTGGTCAGGCGCCGTTCCGGCCGGAACGGCACAAGCGCTCGCAAAGATGGCCAAACAGAGCAGCAGTGCAAGTGATTTGGTTTTTTTAAGCTTATTCAATGTTTCTCTCCTTATGTTTACAAAGGCGGGCTTGCGTGTGAAAACTATGTAAAGCGGACGGTTAGAACCTGTATACAGGTTCTTAGAGCGTAAAATCGTCCGCGTCGAATTTTTCAAGCGCAAGCGGTCGGCGGGGGACGCGGGCAATCGGGTCATAGCGGTAGTGGCGGCAGGAAAAACTCCTGTGTACGATCCCTTTTTTAACACAAGCCCGCAGCTGGTCGTTTCCGGCCGAACCGGCGAACTCGCAGTACTCACAAGCGGGCGGAATCCGCTTGCCAAACAAACTTCCGGTTGTCATCAACAAAATTCCCCCAGCCTTTTTAAAGAATACAAATCATCTGACGATATACACTTAAGTAGGGTGTGTTGACACAAATGGGAATGCACGGATTTTGAGTGAATTTTCGAGCATTTCAAGGCGGAGGAGGAAGGAATACTGTATGTACTCCGACGAACGACAACGAAGAAAGGCTCAAAATTCACCAAAATACGGGCGTTCAGCTTTGTGTCAACACGCCCTAGGTTGTATACAATCATATTGTAACAAAGAATCGGCAAAAAATCTACAGTAAAACAGATCTTTCATGAAAAGTGACCGATGGCGTTGACTTTTTCGCCTGCGTTGGGTAATATAAAGGTGTGTTTGCTCTCTTAAAACACGGGGTGTAGACGCCGGAAAGCATGGGGTGAATATGGCAGAAATTACCAAAGTAACGACCCCTATGATCCCGCGGGAAAACCTGGGGTCTCACCGTCCTGCTACTGACCAGACTTTTGAGCTGAACAATCCGAACCGGGTACCGACCACCCGCAACGAAAACCAGGTCAAGGACAGGGACGCAGGCGGGCAGGCGCTGCGGGATATGCTTGGCCGTGCCGCGATGGCGCCTTTGCTGCGCGATGGCGCCGAGACGGTTCAACAGCTTCAAAAAATGGTGTCTATGCTGCAGATGGGAATTTCGACTTCTGAAATTGTGAACATGGATCCCATGCGCGAACTTGTCCGCTCGCTGTTTGTCGCACCGGACCGGCTGGCTGATGTACTGCTCGAACAGGACGGCGCGGCCAGCTTATTTAAAGGCGAAGCGTTCAATGTGCTGCGGGATATCTTAGGCCGGTTTGAGAACAACCCAAACGTCAAGCAGTCGATCGCCAGCCTGCTCAAAACTTTCGAGTTTAACGTAAATTTGGATAACTCGATCAAGACCATTCTGTTCCAGTGTGAGAACTTGCTCGATTATATGTTCAGCCAGGACCGCAAACAATTTGGCAGCTACCTCGACAATCTGGCCAATATGCTTTTGCCTAATCGCGATGCCGAAGAGCAAAAGCAAGACGCCCCGTACGCGGGCAGCCGCTTGGGCGTCGAGCCCAAGGAGGCGGCGGCCATACTCAAAAACAACCTCTTGCCGCTGTTGGGTGAGATTGTGGTTAAATACTACCAGAGCGAGAGCATCCGCGATATGGTAATGGTGGTTGTCCATAACTTGGTGCGGGTGGATAAGGGCACACCCGAGGCTTTGCGGGAAGCGGTAACCGACCTTGTGGATACCCTCAGCCGACTGGCCAACCTCAATGAACGGTTTGGCGACAGCCTGGCCGAATCGCTGGCCAGAAGCGCGGATCAAGTCAAGCTGGCCGGCAACGAGGTGATGGAGAAGATCGCGACCATTATCGCAAACACATTGCGCCACCATGAAGACAACCCAAACGCCATGCGTCAGGCCGAGTACCTGCTGATGAGTATGCTGCAAAATCAGAACTCGCTGATGAATATCCTGCACTTTATTCTGCCGCTCAATCTTTCGGGGGACGAGCGGATTTACGCCGAGATGTATGTGGACCCGGACAGCGAAGAGTCAAAGAACGGAAAAGACGAGAAAGGCCGAAAGATATTCTTAGCGGCCGAGAGTGAGCGCCACGGCCCGATGGAAATGTGTTTTTGGGAAAACGGCGAGCGGGTCGAGCTGGCCATCTGGTGTTCCCAATCGCTCCTTGAGCCGCTCAGGGCAATCAAGCGCCCGCTTAACGACGTCATGCTTTACCACGGCTACACAATGACCGCTTTTTCGGTTGAGGAGCTGGGCAAGCCGCACAGCATCATTCAGGTTTTTCCAAAGCTTTTGGATCGGAAGGTGGGCATAGATGTCAAAATCTGAGGCAGGGAAAAGCAGCACAAAGGACCTTAAAGCCGCCGCCCTCAAATACACTTCGGATTCCAACGCCGCCCCGGTGGTTGTTGCGGCGGGGGTCGGTTATATCGCCCAAAAGATTGTGGAGATCGCGGACGAGTACGGGGTAGCCGTCTACCACGACGACAGCGCCGCCACCATGCTGTCTACCCTAAAGCTGGGACAAGAGATACCGCCCGAGCTTTACCAGATGGTTGTGGACGTTTATGTGGCTATCCTGCAAGCGGCCAAGCACACAGAGCCCGACCTTGGGCCGGCGGACATTTGAGTCTGTGGTTAATAGTGAGAATCGTCAATAAGCCGAAGCGGTTTTTTTGTCGGGCAGGGAAATTACTCACAGGAATACTATATGTATTCTGCTGTGCCGGTGGAGCTGTAGATGCGCTCGACAACGGCATCAAACGGGGAACTGCCAAGCGCAGCGGGAAAGGCACCGGATCGGGGGCGGTTCGAATATTGAACATAGTTTCTTAAACGTTAAAAATACTGAACTTCGCAAGCACGGCCAGCAAGAAAATTACCTAAGGAGGAGAATATTATGAACAACGAAAACCTGGATATGATGCTGTCTGAAGCGCAGGATGGACAAAACCCGCAGGATGTTTCAAACAAGTTCCTGACTTTCTTTATTGAAAACAAGCTGTACGGGCTTGCCATAACGAATGTGAACGGCATTACCCAAATTCAAGAGATTACCCCAATGCCCGAACTGCCCTACTACGTCAAAGGGATCATCAACATGCGGGGGACGGTTATCCCGCTTATTGATGTAAATTTGCGCTTTGGGAATATGGAACAGCCGTATACCGACCGCACCTGCATCATCACCCTTGAGATCAGCGGGAACCAGGTGGGCTTTATTGTAGACGCCGTTGAAGCGGTATTGGATATTCCGGACGAGAGCATTTCGCCCCCCCCGCCGATTACCGGCAGCACTTCCGGCTATATCACCGGCATTGGCAAGTGCGGCGATAATGGCACAAAGATTGTTCTTCTCCTCGATTCTTACGCGCTGGTCGGTGAGGCCGCTTTCGACATGAGCGCGTTTGGTGATATGACCGTTTAATGAGGCTCTGTGTATCCCCATAACGAACCCCCGGGCAGTAATGACCGGGGGTTCGTCTGTTATGATTTACTTCTGGCGCAGCCGCTCATACTTTGTCTTGGTGGCCAGCCCGCCGCGGATATGGCGCTCGTTTTTGTTTTGCTCGAGCACTTGCTTGACGTTTTCGAACAGGCCCTCGTTGATTGTCTTTAACCGGTCGGATACGTCTTTATGTACCGTAGATTTGGATATATTAAACTTTTTGGCCGTCTGCCGCACTGTGGCGTTGTTTTCAATAATATATTGTGCGAGCGATACCGCTCTTTCTTCGGGCAACCCTTTCAAAACCAACCCTCCCTAGCGATCTACTATGCTAATGTATATGCGCCGGAAGTGTAAATATATGTCAAGGCAATCAATGTGCGTAAAAGCAGGGAAGACGGGCAGAAACGCGCCCCTGGCGGCTACGCCGGGGTGTGGATAGCAGTGGGCACATTAATAATGAAAAGAGAGGCAGGACGGCGGCTGAATGCCGACTTATCGCTTTATCCGGCATTCACCGATATATCACGCTGCTGACTGGGAGCATCGAGCTGGGTTTTCTCGATGCTTGGTCTTGACAATATGATAAAAAAATGCAAAAATTATTGGATAGGTTGCATGAAGCCCACGCATGTAATGGGTAGGCATTGCTTGTTTACAAAGCGCTATCGGTGGTGTGGTCGGCGACAATCAATATTGCCTAATCAAGAATGGCAGAACGGGAAGAAGATGTGTAGATGAGAAAACATCAGCAAAAGCAAATATTGGGAATTCTTAATGCGATTGAGGAAGCACAGTCAGCGGGACTGTACGCAGACTGCCAAGATGGCGCTGTTAGCGTTGGTGGATATATTGAAAACATCATGGGCGAGGGGACGCAAACAGTCAAGCTGCTTGAAGAATATTGCGAGCTTTTGTTCAAGGCGCACAACGGTGAAATAGGCGAAAAGCCGTTGCGCAAGCATCTTATTAAAATCGAAAATTCGGTTAAGAATGAACTGAAACCGAATCGGATTGAAGTTGTGTTTTTAAGTTATAAAGCAAGCATGAGTGATAGCTTGGAGTCAATATATTTTGCTGCAAAGTCCGATTCGAATTGTGATGCGTATTGGATGCCGATTCCCTATTATGAAAGAAATCCGGACAGATCGTTTGGTGCTATGCACTGCGAGGGCGCGGAATATTATGGAGGCAATTTCGAGTGTATAGATTGGCAAAAATATGATATTGAAGCCCGGCGCCCGGATATTATTTTTACCTTCAATCCTTATGATGGAAATAATTTTGTAACCAGTGTTCATCCAGACTTTTATTGCGAGAGGTTACGCGAATTCACGGACTTGCTTGTTTATGTACCTTATTTTGTAAGTGCTGACAATGTACAAAAGCACTTTTGCATAGCTGCGGGCTGTGTATTTGCACATAAAGTAATTGTTCAATCAGACAAAATTCGCGATAACTATATTCAGCATTTTAAAGAAACCTATGACAACAAGTTCGGCAGACCGGAAGATCGGTTTGCTGCGCTTGGAAGCCCTAAGTTCGATAAAGTAATCAACACCAGGCGCGAGGATTTCGAACTGCCGCAGGGATGGTGTGAGTTAATCGGTACCAGGAAAATTGTTCTTTTCAACACGAGCCTTAGCTCTTTGCTTGAAGGGGAAGAACAATATCTTAAAAAGCTGCGGTATGTGCTTGACATATTTCGAAATCGTGGAGACATTGCCCTGTGGTGGCGTCCACACCCATTGGGTGAATCTACGTATAGGTCAATGCGCCCGCAACTGTTAAGTGCGTATGAATCCATTATGGCGGACTATAAGCGCGAGGGCTGGGGTATTTACGACGATACTGCCGATTTGCATCGCGCAATTGTCTACAGTGATGCGTATTACGGAGACAAATCGAGTGTTCTGTTGCTCTACCAGGTAACAGGTAAACCCATGATGCTTCAAAAATACGACTGCCTAAGCGAAAAAAAGTCATTTACGCCGCGCATTCACCATGTTGATGAAACCGATATTTGGTTCTCATTCGTGGGTGTAAACGCACTGTATAAGATGTCGAGGGACGCATGGCAGCCACAATTCGTCGACTATTTCCCCGGCGAGCATAGTTTATCTTTGAGTAACGGCTTTACGCTATATTATAACGCCGCTATCAACAACGACAAGATTTACTTTTCACCGTTTAGCGCGAAAGAAATTGCGGTATACTCAAAGGGAAGTCATTCTTTTTTAAAGCTTGATTACCGAAAAACTGAAAGACCGAAAAATCACCAATATGCCTTCTATAACGCAGTTGAATGTGGCGGAAATATCTACTTCACCCCTCACTGCCATACTGCTGTTGTGCGATTGAACACGGTGACTAATAGTATTGATTATTGCTCTGATTGGCTTGAGCCGCTCAGGAAGTTAATGACGAACACTAGAGCGCCATATTTTTCCAATTCAATTGTTGTTGGAAACTCAATTTGGCTGGCTGCATATGATGCGAATGCTGTGGTTCGGTTCAATACAGAAACGAACAAGTCAACCATTTATGAGACAGGCAGGAAAGACGGTGGATATAACGGAATCTGCTTTGATGGTGAAAATTTTTGGCTCACCCCTAAATATAATACTGTCAACGCTGTGATTAAATGGCACCCGGACAAAGGGGTACTTAAAGAATTCGCCGAAATATATGCCGGAGACAGCGGAAAGCATGGGTTCAGGCCAATGGTTTTTGGCGGCGGGTTTGTCTGGCTGCTTCCCGCGTGGTCAAGACATGCGTATAAAATTGACACAAAACTGGACGCAATTTCAATCGCCGAAGAGTTTGAGTGTGATGCTTCCGGCAGCGCGGTTACCTGTGTAAAATATTATCAAGTGCAGACGTTTGGCGAGAATATATTCGCATACAATGAGGTATCGGAAACCCTTATTGCGTACAACTTTGCAAGTAAAGAGCGCAAAGAGCAAGCGCTTAGACTTTCACCGGAAGTTCTGGCGCAAATGCATTCATGGCAGGCGGGCGCTTTTATAGTAGAAAGTGAGCAAATGCAATCAGTTTTCGATTGTCGGTATTACGAAAGCGATGTGGCGAAACTACCAAGGTTTGTTGATTTTGTAATGGAGAAAACTGCCGAAGAGCAAGCTGCCAAACGCCGGGAAATTATTCGCAAAAACAACGTAAATGCTGACGGTAAGGCAGGGGAGGCAATATTTGATTTTGTGAGAAAGCAGATATTCAGGTGAAACATTTATGTCTTATGTTTTGAAGATTCTCAAAGACAGCAAAAGGTATTATATGATACGGGAGTGATAGCTAATCAATACGGTATCAAATCGGACTTTGCTCGATTTTGTATCTAAAAGACACTTTGAAAAATCTGAAGACGATTATGAGCGAAGGGATAATATGTAGAAAATTCAGCATAGTATGGGGAGAAATCTGGAATATGTCGCTAAAAAAGCGTTAAATAGTTGACACGCTCACTATAATGCTGTAACATGACAGCATGACAAATATAGAGAAATATAACCGCATATTCATGATGATTCTCGGTGCAAATGAACGCGATTTAGACGAGGATTATACTTTTGCTAATATACATGAATGGGATTCTCTTGCTCACATGCACTTGATCGGTGAGTTGGAGGATGTTTTTGACATACTCTTTGAGACGGAAGAAATCCTTAGATTTGTTTCTTACGAGAATGGAAAACGCATCTTAGAAAGGCATGGTGTTTCGTTTGGCAGATAATCTGCTGGATGGTAAGGTGTGTCTTGTAACCGGGGTAAGCAGGGGCATTGGCCGTGCTGTGGCTGAACTTTTCTTACAGAACGGTGCGGTTGTTTACGGGGTGGCACGGGATGTTTCAAAGCTTGTGGAAAGTGACTGTTTCTTTCCTGCTGAAATAGATGTGAAAGACTCTAATGGAATGCGCTCTTTGGTTCGCAGGATAAAGAAAGAACATATGTTGCTGAACTGCTTGGTGAACAATGCAGCAGTGGAAGAAAATGATGTATTAGGTACAATTACGCATGAGTTTATGCAAGACATGTTTGAGACGAATGTGTTTTCGGTTATTGACTTAATGCAGCTTTGTGCGCGTTTGATGCGCAATACCGGCGGTAGCATTATAAACATTACCTCGCGTGTGGGCGAAAGAGGTAATGCAGGCCAGACGGTATACTCTGCTACAAAGGGTGCTGTAATTGCCCTCACAAAATCTGCCGCTCAAGAACTTGCTCCACTGAAGATTCGCGTCAATGCAGTTTCTCCCGGCCTTACGGATACACAAATGTTTAGTAAAACCCCTCAGGACAAAATGGAGAGACGCATCGGAAACATTCCTTTGCAACGCATCGCGACACCTGAAGAAATAGCAAATGCGGTACTTTTTTTAGCCTGTGAAAAAGCGTCTTATATTACCGGACATGTGTTAAATATTGATGGTGGTGCGTTAATCTAGGGTGATGTGTGTTTTATGTTTCTTAGTATTGATAACAAAGACAGATTCGCCACAGCTGCACTAGATTCAAGTGGAGGGCGTATTACGTATGGTCAGCTTGCAAGCTTCACAAAGGAGTTTGCAGTAAAGTCTCGTGCGGTTGTTTTTTGTTTGTGTGAAAATGACATCGGTGCTTTTGCCGGTTTATTTGCGCTTATTGAGAATAAAGCAGTTCCTCTTTTGCTTTCCGAGAAAATGAACAAGGACATGCTTTCGAATTTGTTGAATATATACGCTCCTGCATATATATGGTGCCGGAGCAATATTGCTGATGAATTTGGTTACGCCTGTGCCTTTGAGGCGTACGGGTATAAGCTCCTTAGAACAGACAATGAGTTATATCCGTTGTTTGATGATTTGGCTATGCTTTTAACTACATCCGGCTCTACTGGGAGCCCCAAACTAGTGCGGCATAGTTTCAGAAACATCAGTGAAACGCCCAAAAACACAGCTAAGTTTTTCAACATCTCAGAGAACTGTTGTGCAATGGCAGACCTGCCTATCCATCACACCATGGGGTTATCGGTCATATGCAGTCACATTTCTGCCGGCGCAAAGGTGCTTCTGAATTCACTTAGCTTAATGGAGGCGGCGTATTGGGATTTTTTCAAAGAACACAAACCCACGACATTTACCGGTGTACCGTACAGTTATGAAGTGTTGAAGAGATTGCGATTTACAAGCAGCGCGCATCCACAACTTCAGGTTCTGACACAAGGAGGAGGTAAGCTTTCTGAAGAACTATATCTGGAGTTTGCAAGTTACGCTTCAAATACCGGAAAGAAGTTTATCCCAACTTTTGGTATGACAGAATGCACAGCGCGCATGGCCGGCCTTGCGCCGGAGCTGGCCCTTGAAAAGGTATGCGCAATTGGCCACGCAATACCGGGCGGGCGGCTTTTTTTGACAGATAATGATGGTACGGAAATTGAGACGGCCGAAGCAACAGGCGAGATGGGATTCGAAGGCCCGGGCGTTACTCTAGGATATTCAGAATGCCGCAGCGATTTACAAAAGGGAGATGAACGGTGCGGCAGGATTCTGACAGGCGATATTGCCAAACGCGATGCCTCTGGGGTTTATTTTGTTTTGGGAAGGCAAACCCGCTTTTTGAAGCTGCTGGGTTTTCGTATAAACCTTGATGAATGTGAGAAGCTGATAAAGCGTGAGTTTGCAACAGATAGCGTTTGTGTTGGCAACGATAAGAAAATGATGGTCTACGTTGAAAAACAAGGTATCGCCGATAAGGTACCTGCTTTTTTATCCAAACATACAGGTATAGGTAAACCAGCGTTTGCAGCACAAGAAATCGCTGCAATTCCGCGCAACTCGGCCGGGAAGATACTTTACTCTGAGCTTAGAGAATGATAATACGTTTACGGAGTTGAGACAGTCGTGACAGTTTTACACTATTTAGAGGAAACATCAAAGCGATATGGCGACAAAACCGCCATTGTTGATCACGCTGGAACCCTCAGTTTCAACACCCTAAGAGAGAATGCTTTAAAAGTAGCAGGATATATTTCGAATCACCTGAATGGCAAAAGGAATGCTCCAATTTTCGTTTATTTACCAAAATCTAAGAAAACGATTGTTTGTTTTCTTGGTATAGCCTACAGTGGAAACCTATATAGTTTAACGGATGTGAAATTTCCCTATGAGAAGGCGGATAGGATAATTAATCTGCTAAGTCCCGCATTGATTATTACCGATAATAAGAACGGGGACAAGCTGCGAGAAAATGGTGTCAGTAAAGAAAAAATTGTGCTATATGATGACATCATAGCGTCAGGTTGTGCATTTAACCCGGAGCCGGAACTGACTAAAATTATCGATAGAGACCCGCTTTATGTACTGTTTACTTCTGGTTCCACCGGAACACCCAAGGGTGTAACGATCGCTCATGGAAGTGTGCGAGATTATATCGATTTTCTTGTGAAGAAGTTTGACTTGAACAAGTCTTTAAAAATTCTAAATCAAGCACCGTTTTATTTTGATAATTCTGTTTTAGATATTTATGTGACATTAGCTGTGGGGGCGGAGCTTCATATTGTTTCGGAAACATACTACACTTATGCTGCGAAACTTACGCATTATATATCTGATAAAGGCATAAATTTTATATTCTGGGTGCCGTCGGCAATCATACATGTCGCCAATTCAGGCACGCTTGCGTCTTTATCTGACTCTTGCCTTAATGACGTGTTTTTCTGTGGTGAGGTTATGTCGAACAAACAACTGAATCAATGGCGGAGAACTTTGCCCCAAGCCCGGTTCGTAAATTTGTATGGCCCTACGGAAATAACAGATGCTTGCACGTATTTTGAAGTATCACGTAGTTTTGGAGATGATGAGCCATTACCTCTGGGATACCCGTGCGATAACACGGATATTATGTTGTTGGACGAAGGCAACATGCGCATTGTCGAGCCGAACATACAAGGGGAGCTGTGTGTTCGCGGTTCTTCATTATCTTTGGGTTATTGGAAAAACCCAGTTGAAACAACACAAAGGTTTATTCAAAACCCTTTGCACAACAATTATGAAGAAAAAATCTACAAGACCGGAGATTTAGCCCATTACAACAAACGCGGAGAAATCATGTTTGACGGCCGCAAAGATTTCCAAATAAAGCATATGGGCCATCGTATTGAGCTTGGAGAGATAGAGTCGGCAGCATCAAGCGTAAGCGGTGTAACACATGTGTGCGCTCTTTATAACCAGGAAATCATTCTTGTTTATGTAGGGGAAACGGATTGCGACACAGTACACAAGGCGCTCGCGGCGAAGCTCCCTCGTTATATGGTGCCGGGACTATACCAGAAAATTGATAAAATGCCGCTTAATGACAATGGAAAAATTGACAGAAAATCGCTTGGCACATTATAATATACGCAAGATAGGTGGTGAACATGTTGAGTGCCATACACCACGGCAGGCATATTATTCGAAGGGCAACTCTGGCCGATGTTGCGTTTATCATGGACTTTCTTGGAACGTACTGGGAAAATGGCTGTTTACTTTCCAGAGACAGGGCATATTTTGAGTATGAGTTTGTAGTTGATGGCGTGGTAAACCTAGTAGTTGCCGAGCATAAGGAAAACGGCACAATTGACGCCACACAGGGCTATATCCAATGCTCTAAAAGTGTGCCGCATGATGGTTTTTATGTCATATGGGCATGTAAACCTCAGAGCGGTACCTCCTTTCTGGGGGTAACCATGAATAAAAATATGCTTAGCCTCACAGGGGCAAGAAAGCTGTTTGGGGTTGGGATTACAGACAAAGGCAGGAAAGTGGCTTCTCGATATGGAGATACAGATAGGATACAAAAACTTTCCCACTACTATCGCTTAGCCCAAAGAAACGAATATACTATTGCCGAAATTGTCACCCCCAGACATGAAGAAAGCATAACCGTCCCCGGCAGAAAGCTTATCCCCATCCCAACAATTCATAAGCTTAAAGAGTGGTATGACTTTCAATCACTCCCTGATGTGTCCATGTATAAAGACCTGTGGTATATAGAACATAGATACTACAACCACCCTTACTATAAGTTTAATATTTGGGGCATAGAGGAATCCCCCGGCGTAATCAGTGGTTTGCTAGTTGGGCGTATGGTCAATCACAACGGCTCGGCCTGTCTACGGATAATGGACTTTTTCGGCCATGAAAATCTACTTGCCGGCATTGGTGCAGAGCTAGACCTTATCATGATGTCGGTGGGGCTTGAATATACCGACTTTTATTGTGCGGGCATCCCCCACGACAGTATGAAAAATGCAGGGTTCGCACTCCGGGACGAATATGACAAAAACATCATACCCAATCACTTTGAGCCCTACGAGCGCAGGAATGTGGACATACTATACAGCGGCGGTGGGGCTCGGGCATACAAAGGAGACGGTGACCAGGGGAGACCCAAACGGCTGCGCCTTGGGCATGAATGGCAAATCTAGTTGAGGTGAAGCATATATGTATGATGAAATTCTCACACTCCTTAAAGATATACAACCCCTTCATAATTTTGAAGAAGGGGTTGACTTTACAGAAGAGGGCTACTTAGATAGCCTGGATGTGGTAATATTAATAGAGCGGCTGGAAGAAAAATACGACATAGCCATATCGCCGTTAGACTTTTTACCGGAAAACTTTGCGTCGATAGAGGCAATTTTCGCCCTTGTTAAGAAAAGTGAGCAATCCATTGTATGAGACTACTTCTGAAAAAACGTGTATGTCACTCTGTCGCCGGGGTAAGTTCCCCAACGTTTGGCATAAAATTCACCTAGTTTTATAAGCCGCTCGTTATCCATGTCCCGCCATCCGTACATTAATTTTATTTTTTTATCTTTAAGGTGATCGTCTCTATGTGCCATAAGCTCTATATTGAACATTTTCCCCCTGTGCTCTTCCACTACCACTTCGAATATACTGTGCAATATATTGCCATGCAATTCATAATATAATAAGGCGGCTATTTTGCCGTCTATTTTTATGATTGGAATCTGCTTTTTCTTTGCATGTTCCATTATTTCACTAATTTCCGGTATAGCCTGTGTGTATACATCAAAATGTGAAGTCAGAATTTTGAGAATTTCTTCAGCAGCATCCGGACTTGCAAATTCCGAGCGATTATTTCCATCATAGCCGCTAAAATCATTTTTCTTTGACCTTAAATAAGCAAACCGCCGCATACGTCTTCGGAGGGTGAAGCCACTTAGCTCAAAGCGGGAAACATACAAATCAATATCTTTTTTTGCACCGCTAACAGCACAAACCAATGGCAGATCGGGTGCAAACTCAAAGCTTAGGAGTGATAAATTCTCAGATAATACATTTAACTCTGTTATGTGATAATATATTTGATAATACATTTCATGTTCGGGTATAGCTAAAAATATGCAAACATCATTTACATACAATATACAGTCTTTTATTAGCATAGTGTCTTTAATTTTGTCAACAGAAACTATGCAGTTAGAGATTGTTTTCCTGGATTGCTTTTTCAAATTGTCTATGCTTTGGATATAATTATCAAAAACTGCATCTATTAAGTGTAATTTACTCATGCCTTAATGTGCTCTGCGTAGTTATCACGCAGGGCTTCTTTCATTAGTGTAAACATTAACTTATCTTCGTCTGTCATACATTCCCTTAGCTCCAAATACGTTTGGTGGACGGCATTCGTATATTGCGAATAACTATAGTTTGCAGTTTTTGCGATACGCTTACTTAAGCTGAATATACCAGCCATTTCTTCTTTTGACCTGCTTATTGTTAATCCGCCTGCGCAGTCGAGTATATTTATCTGTTCATTGGTAAGCTCATATTTAACCGTAGAGAGACAATTAAGTTGTGCATCATATCGGTCCCCTTTTGCTATTTTCACTCCATTACGATATGCTAGGTTTATATTCTGCTTGTAGTGTTTAATTGGCTTACCCAAACCTGCAGCGTAGTAAATGTGAGAACCATACCCATTTGTTAGAATGGCATCTGCTGTAGATAAAATTGTCTTTAATCTTCTGCTGAATGATGGATCAGATATGAATCCGGAACAAGCAATATGTGCGCCTCCAGCCTCAAACATTTTGATTATATCCTTATTCATAATTATATCGTTATAATGTGCGGACAGCGTTATAGAATCAAATGATTTTGCTTCGTTAAAAGCAAAATCGACAAAAGCACGTTCGTTATATTTTACCATAGCGTCAGGTACGCTATGCACAGGAAAGCAAACAAGATTCTTTCCTACGCAATTTTTGTATTCTTCAAAGGTATCTTGTTTGTAAAAGGAGCGAACGTACTGAAGGAAATGACCAACTGTGAAATAGAGACAACTCGGGTACTGGTTAAAAATAATTGACTTCATGCCGAATCCTGCTTGCATCAAGCTCTGTAAATGAACGGCTATCGTTCGTACAGTTCCATCATCATTCAATATACCATGGGAAATGGAAGGGCACTCATAAGCTTCATTGTCACAACCAGCGTATAGCAACATTTCATTGCAAAACCCGTAATAATAGTTTTCTTGTAAACTCCTATATACGATATCTCCCTGTGTGCGAGAGCGATGAAAATTTCTATAAATATGAATAGGAATACTTTTGTAATCTTTAATCAGCTCAGGGTATTTAATGAAATCAATATCCTTTATTTCGTTTATTGATTTGTCTGAAAATCCTTTTCCATATCCATCTATTGTTAATGCTAAATTTATAGCTATATTGTCTAATAAAGCATAGTTACATGTAATTAAGTTAGTTATGCCCATACTCCGTAGCTTCTTCTCTACAGTGATATGATCGGCAACACAAATTAAAATATCATATTTATCCTGCAAATCAACTAAATCCTCAGGATGAAAAACGTGTTTTCCGAAGTATCTTGTTTCTCCCATTTTTGAATCTGCGAAAGCATATACGTTTTCATTGCCAAAGAAGCGGAAAACTGTCGCACCGAAACCGCCTGCACCGTACAAAATTTTTTTATTCTGGTTATCTAAAGCCAATTCAATATCCATTTTTTTTGCCTGAATATATGCATTTGGAAATCGACTCCATCCGGTGTTTATATCATCATCATCCCATACGGTATATGACTTGATACCGGCGTTATGAAAAGAAGCAATAGCATCGAACAAATCAAAAATTGCTAAAACAATGTCGTAGTCGTGATGAATAAGTAACATTTCATCAAAGCTTAATACTTCTTTACCCATAAAAATTATACCAAATTTGAAGTGGTCCGCAAAATAAGCAACCGCTTCCGGATCATCCTTGGTGAAAAAAATATAAGCACGTCTCCCCATCTCACCCGCGCCAAATATTATTTTACGTCGCTTTTTATTTTGAGCCAACATCAGTTATATTTCTCCATTTACGGTTAGAATATAAGGTTTGCTTATTTGTGGATTCATCATACAACGACATTGTGGGGCGCCTTTCTTGAACTCATTGCGACGCGCTGTCATCCTTGGGTCGTTAAGCCAAACATCATACATATTGTCGCGCAACACATTTCCTAATATCCACATTGTTGGGTCACAGCCACATCCGTTTATATCGCCGGAGGGAAGTATAGAAAGATATTGAAACCTTCGAGTACATAGTCTTAAGTTTTCCAATTCGCGTACCTGAATTTTCTTGGTGCCGGCGATTTCAAATCTATAATATGCTTCATGTGACCATACCGTAGCGAACGGGAAGTCACTCCGAAGGTAATCGCCGGCGGTACGCAAGTATTCATTTACCTGGCTATGTGAAACAGAGTCATTGTATTTTGCAGGTAATACACAAGTGTTATGAATTGAAAACTTTACATTTACAGGATTTAGCATTTTATATGCATTTAATACGTTTTCTTTTATGACCGAATAAGTTGAGCCTTTACGCCAATGCTCTGATTCTTGTGGTGACGCACCGTCTATTGAAAGAATAATCTCTAAGCGCTGACACGACAACCTGGCGATTTTCTCCACATTTTTTTGCGTTAAAGTTATCCCGTTAGAATTCAATGACACTGCTTTAATACCTGTATTTTCTAGCATGTATGATGTCATCTCAAACCAATTGGGGTGAAATAAGGGCTCCCCTCTACCGCTTAGCTGCATTTCTGTTAAAGACTTTATCTCTCTTGCTTGAAGGGCGATAGCATGAACAACCGGCCAAGAGATCATTTCGTTTTTTTCGGCCCAAGTTTTAGAGTGCTCTGATTCGTCGCTATGATGAGGACAGTACCTACAGCGCAGATTACATTTATTAGATAAGTCCACTTGTAAAATTCGCGATTCTATTGCCATTTCTTTGTACAAGGCAACAATGTAATTTGGCTGTGTGCAGTCAATAACTGTACCTCCTACACATACAGCGCTTTTAAGCCCAAGGCTTGAACACTGGCTTGTGATTTCATCAAAGTATCTTGATCCCGTACAAACAATCACTAAACCTTCAGCACCAATAAGTTGAAAAATTTCGCTTGGCGGGATAACCGGCAGATGTTCATCAGCGTTTGCGGAGGGAGTGTATAAGCTTGGGTTATTGTCACTAAATGCGACAACTTCATACTCAGGTTCAATAAATGGCAGATATTTTCTTCCCAGTTTACTCGCACCAAAGATCACTGCTTTTCTCATCATATGCTCCTCCCGACTATTTATACAGCGGGTTTCATTTAGCCGTTGTTGGGTTTTACCATACTGGCAATTGATTGAATGTGCTCTAACATAACATTGTATGTTTCCGCGATACGCGAAAACGCATCGTCAAATGGTAGCTGCCCTTTTTCTAATCGCCCTAAAGCGTCGTCTAATGCATTTATGGCATATCGATTGTAACTTGCATAAAGTGGCGTGTCCGGCGTATGCGTGCTCAAAACATTGGAATACGCAAAGATATGCGGTAAACCGAGCGCTTCATTGACTCCCCCCCCCCGAGCATCCTCTTCCAGTAGTATAGAATATTTTCTCCTGCTCAAAGTATAAATATGAGCATGTACGCGATACCCTACATGCAAGTCACATTCATCGTAAATTTGCATTCCCTGACTTCCATAAGATATGTCGCTAACGTGTATGTTAAGTTTCTCGGCCTCACTTACAAGACGTGCGTACCCTTGCGCTTTAGCCGACGAAGTATAGTAATCCTCTAAAATGCCTCGATGAAACAGCATGTGCATATCTGCATGAGAAAAATGATTTCTCATATACCTAATGAGGTCTAAAGCTTGCTCTTCGTTGATTTCTACTCTGTTGCAATCTGAAATACACACTTTTTCAAACTTTAAAAGTTTGGTTGGCTGCTCAATTGCCCCCGGAGCGAACCAAACCGGGCATCCAGTCATGACTGTATTGGCATAACCGTTATTTTTGAGGACACGCACTGTATGCCAGTCACGACATCCAAGCACCTTTGTGTCCGCTGTTACTCTGTCGAGAAGTATTTTTACATTCTCGTCAAGTATATAAGTGTATATCTGCTCATCTGTAATATTGCGCCCATACCAACCTACGCCAAGAGCAAAAATTTTAGTGTGGATGCTATCAAGAACAGAAACCAAGGGATCCCAGACCTTATTTGTATAAGCTGGCCCACCAGCCAAAACGACTACATCGCTCATATTAAGTTCTTTTATTATTTCAGGTTTAGCACACTCTTTCCTGATAATCACTTGTATTTCTGCATTAGGATATACATGCAAAAGTAAGGCTTTACTACAGTATGCTATCATAAAATCTCCAGCATTTTTATGCGCACCACTAATTAAAGCAATCTTCATCTTTTGTTCTCCCTATTGTTTTATGATCAAACCAATATGCTTAGCCTCATTCGTGTTCAGAGATTGTCCTGTATAAGTCCTTTATGCAGGGTAACGACACGAAAAATAATCTGTTTCATGTACTGCAAAGTATTTTTTGCCTAACAAGGGAGTTTTGCGCACCTTGCAAGATGACCTCTTAAAACGATTTGTAGTAAAGCGCATTAATTGGCAGGATATTAGATAGTTGTCGGTCATTCTCTTCAAATAAATATCGCTAAATCATCAACATATCAGGCATCGATTTGCTGAAGCGCCTTATGGGCTTAAATATTAAATTCTCTCTTCAAACATATCCCATTGCAAAATGGTGTCTTCATCAATGTCAACGAAAGCGCGCATATCCGTTAATTTCTCTATATCTGCAGGAGAAATACCAAAGCCGGGCCGTTTAAAGGTTAGCATCTGCCTTGTTATAGTTTCGCCCTTTACTATTGCGGCTGTGCTAGCAATTGAGCGCCGGGCATTACGTCTTGCACTTGCTTCTGTTTCCAGTGCCGTTAAATCTCCACTTCCACAAATTACATCTAAGCCACTAATTTTTTTGATAATATCTTGCGCGTCGGCGGGATCCATTGCATGATAATGGTCATTACCGCGAATTGTTTTGTCTAAAGTAAAGTGTTTCTCTACAATAACTGCGCCAAGCAGATAGGCGGTTTTAACGATTTCTTTAGTCACATCCGGCATAGTATGATCAGAGTAACCAATTATCAAATTGGGGTATTGCTCTTTGAGGGATGCAATTTTCCTCAAATTTGCATGTTCGGGCGGGGTTGGGTACTCCAAGACACAGTGAAGCAAAACCAATGGCTGTCGGTTTATTTTACGAATTTCAGCTACCGCCATGTTTATTTCATGCGAATCAGAAGCGCCGCATGATAAGAGAATGGGTTTCCCCTTCGCGGCTTGGTATCTTATAAAAGGTAAGTTATTTAAATCAGATGATGATATTTTGTATACATTCATATGTGAATTAAGATAATCCGCACTTTCAAAGTCAAAAGCTGTAGACAAAAACTCAATACCTTTTTCTGCGCAGTAACTGGATAGCTCCGCATATTCTGGTTCGCCAAATGAATCATGTTTTCGGAACAGTTCATATTGCGACTGTGTAGGTTCTTTTGTTAAATCCCAATAAGATGGGGAGTTTTTTACGGCGAGTGTTCCGGCTTTATAGGTTTGAAATTTTACCGCATGCACTCCACTGTCAATAGCCTCATTAATCATTAACTTTGCAGCTTCCATTGGGGAAATATTCCGCTGATCTGCAATGTCATAATAATTTACACCGATTTCAGAAATCAGTGTAAACATGTTTTTTTGCGCTCGCTCAATTATTGTGCTTTGCATTACCAGTTTCCTTTCAGTTGGTTAGATGCTTTCGCCAAGAATAATTTGCTTGACCCTATTGATTCCTTTTCGTATATCAAGTCCAAGCATGATTTCTCGCATTTCACTGCGCATTTGAGGCGTGTCAATAAGCCATATCAAAGTTTTTAATAATGTTTCCTCAGTAATGTCTCTTCCAAACCCAAGATTCAAAAAACCGTTTTCTAATGATGCAAAACCATGACTTTTTTCTCTTTGATTTTGTGCCATTACAATCGAAGGTACTGCTAAGGATGCCAATTCAAATGTACTTCGTCCTTGTGATGTAATCGCTAAATCTGCTTGCTGCATAAACCAACTTACTTTACTTGAATTATTAAACACATATACTCCATCATCTGGACGGTCTAAAATTTTGCTTTGAACTGAATCATATGCAAGTCCTGCAACAATATTGAACTTTATTCCTTTAAATACCTCGATGTTATTGCAAATCATATCATAACACTTTTTTGTATAATTTGCAGGATCAGCACCGCCAAACATAATAAATACATTTTCAACTTTAGTTGAAAAATTCTTTGGGTTTTTCAATAAAAATTCATCGCGCAAATCAGCGAACTTATAACCTGTATAAACATGAGATCTATTATCTTTGTTCGAGAAAAGTGAATTAATAACTGCATCAGCTACATCTGTACCTGTTCCCATATCTTCAAATGTAATAAGGCGCTCTACATTTTCTTTTAGCTTCATGACAAAATTTTTCTCAGTATTAAGCACATCCATAACCAAAATGTCCGGTTTTATCTGCTTAACTAGGGTATGAGTATCATCATCACTTTCAATTTCGTAACAAGTAAAAAAGCTGTTTTTCAATTTTTCAACGCCTACAGGGTGATTCTTATTGCTAATAAAACATATCTCGTGGCCGGTTAGTGAGTATGCCAGCGTAAGACAGCGATAAATATGCCCCATTCCTAGTTGTCGGTCTCCATCTGCTCTGAAAGCAATCCTCTTACGTTTTATCAACGCCTCAGACAAAACCCATTCTTCTATTGTGTCAATGTCTGATCCCTCCTGCTCAGAAAGCTCATAAACATTAACGAATGTGCCAATCCGGCTTTTAGGAGTTAAGGATAAACGCTTGCAAATAATGAAAGCCCCCGCCTCAACATAGTTGTCGGGAAGAAGCTGGCGATTTAGTCGATTGGAATAATTCGGAAGAATGGAACTGCCTTCTCTGCGCCATGAAAGGCAAGGTTTGTTTACCACGCTCAACATAGTATCAACCTCGCTGCCAATGGTGACTTCCAGCGCCTTACCTAAAGATATGGTTGACAAATTAGGTGAGGTCGGTTGTAATGTAACTATATAATCGAATCGTTTAGACAACATTTCTTCCGCTCTAACTGTCGCATCATAAACCACTGGGTCAAGCGTAGTATCATCCTTAGAAAGTGATTCAGACCTTTGCAGTGCGATTACACCCATTTCTTGAGCGTACTCTAAAATTTCTGAATCATCTGACGACACTACAATATGTGTAATCGCGCTGCATTTTCTTGCGGTTTGGATGCAATAGAAAATGAGGGGTCTCCCGTTTAGCAGCCGCATGTTTTTTCTTGGGATACCCTTTGAGTTGCCTCTTGCCGGAATAACTGCGAGAATATTCAATGCTTAATCACCCTAATAAAGTTCTTGCGCCATAGTGAACTTGACTTTTGGCCGGCTTTGTATCTTCTGGAAGGCACTTAGAAACAAGGATTGATCTTTTCTTGTTTTTGGGATTATCCAAACAGCGGCATTGCGGTGTACCGGCTTTGAACGCATCTCGGCGCGCGACCATTAGTTCGCTGTCGCGCCAAATATCGTACATATTATCATGCAGGATATTTCCTAATACTGAGCGTTCAGACCTGGCACAATTACATCCAATAACATTCCCCCAAATATCTATAGCAATCGAATGAAATCGCTTGGTACATAAAAAAATCGTTTTCATATCTTCAACACATATAGTCTCAGTTTCCACAGGCTCAATAGTATCGTAACATTCATGAGAAGACACAGAAGCAAATGGAAAATCCTTTCGCAAGTAATCTCCACAAGATGTCAAAAAAGGTTTTATTTCCCAATAATGCGTAATATGCTTGTATTTAGCAGGTAAAACGCAAGTGTTATTGATGGAGAATCGTACTTTGTCCTTGTTCATAACTTCATGTGCAAATAGAATATTTTGTTTAATAGTAGTATAGCACGAACCTTTTCGCCAAAACTCTGAGCTTTCGGGCGAATCGCCATCTATAGAGAGCGTTAATTCTACCCGGTTACAGGGCAGGCGATTAATTTTATCCGCGTTTTCTTTCGTTAATGTCATTCCGTTCGTATATATTGTAACTGACTTGATATTGGAATTTTGAAGTATATGTGAAATCATCTCAAACCATTCCGGGTGTAAAAGGGGTTCTCCGGGTCCGGCTAAAAAAACAGTAGAAAAAGAGTCTATATCCTTTGTTTGTTGAGCAATAGCATTGATAACTGGCCAAGAGATCAACGCATTCTTCTCAAGCATAGGGATTGATTCACCGCTTTGCCATTGACAGTATCTGCAGCGAATATTACATATATGAGAAAGGTCAATGTTGAGGCGCTGAGGCTTAAGCGTAATGCTGTGGTATAGCTTAGGCAAATCCATTTGAATTAAAGGTTCATAGTCTACTATCGCGCCTTCAAAATAAACAACATATTTTAGGTTTAATTCGGCAAGTTGTTGCGCAATCTCGCTTATAGTTCTCATTACGGTGGCGATTACCACTACCCCATTTGAACCCAGGTATGTTGATATTGCGCTTGGCGGTATAACCGGCAGCTGCAGGGAAGAGGATGTATAAAGACTGGAGTTATTATCAGCAAATGCAACAACATCAAATTCTTGTTGAACATCAGGCAAGCTTCGTCGTCCCATCCTGCCCGCACCGAAAATCACAGCTTTCTTTTTCATAACCGCGACTCCTTCACCTATTATTCTATGAAAACGCTAGCTCAGCTCTGAAGATTTGATTCAGGAGTTCCAGCTATCTAAGAATCTCGCGCAGTGCCGCGAACAGCCGGCTGTTTTCACTTTCAGTTCTGATTGCGATTCGGCAATACGACCTGCCGTCAAATCCCGCCTTGCCGGAAAGCGAACGTATGAGAATTCTGTGTTCACTTAACAGCTTTTCGGATAGCTCAAGCGAATTAAATGGCGGCAATACTTCGCACATTACAAAGTTGGCCTGAGAATCAATAACGCGCAAAAACGGCAACTCTTTCAATTCTGCAATATAATTTGTGCGTACTACTTTAAATTTACGCATTGCATCACGATAATCGTCTTTGTATTTCCCAATAATTTGTAGGAAAAACTCTGCGTAAGAATTTATGTTCCAAATAGAAATATCGCGTTTCACAGTACTGACAAACTTTTGGTCGCCTGAAGCAAGCAAGCCAAGCCTTAACCCAGGAACGCCGTAAGACTTTGAGATGCTTTTGATTACCACCATGTTTTTGTACTGGTTAAGTGTGTGCATATTCATCAAAGACTGGTTTTCAGTTGACGCGGTAAAGTCTACGAAAGATTCATCAACAATTAAGCGTATATTTTTGGTCGTCGCCCATTCGGCTATTTTCAATAGGTCTTGCTTGGGTATAAAATTTCCTGTGGGGATATCGGGATTAACCAATACAAGCGACTGTATTGGCTTATCGTCAAAAAAGTGAATCACATCATGGGCACAATACTTGAAATCTGGTAAAGGCGGGGTGAAAACAAGCAATTCATCGGGACTTTTACGATTCGGGTATTCGTCAAAAGTTGGCCGAATGATTCCCATTATTCCGTTTGTAAAACCAACGACAGATTTAATCAATTCCGCCGCGCCGTTGCCGGCGACCACATTTTTACTGCACAAGCCAAAACATTCCGCCATGATGATGTTATTTACATTAAGACCGGAAGGATATTGACAAAGCAGTGTTTCAAAGTTTGTCTTGATTTCATCCATCAAACGCTGTGGCGGAAAAAAAGGATTTACTAAATAATGAAAATCTAGAACATCAGCATACCGCCAGTATCCACCATGACGCAGTTGGAATTTTTTGTATTGTTCAGCCGGTTTGGCGAAAATTGATTGAGCTATATCAAGGTCTTGCGCATTATCAATCTCGTACCATCGTTCACCTTTTAACTTTACGGCTTTAATGTCTGGCTTTTCCAATAAAGCAATAACTTTTAGTACCTGTTCGTAATAACTGTTATTCCCGAGCGCACTGCTGTAGGCCTCAAGAAAAGGGACATAATGCGTGTTTGAAAAAGGGCGACTGAATTTATAAATGTTCACAGTCTTATAATAGCTGGAAACATCCTTGAAATCAAATTCGCTTCTTGAAATAAAGTTTTTGATATTATTGTGTTCATCCAATTGCGTCACAGCGCCATCCATCCAGCTTTCGTACTTATCAACCAGGACAAGGTTAGGATAAGGCTCTGACAATAAACGCTTGACAGCAGCCTCATCAAAAACAAGGTCAGATTCGAATAACAAAGTATCATCTTCTTTGAGTTCTTGACGCGCCAAAAAAAGCGAATAAATGTTATTCGTTTTTTTATAATCATTATTGTAAATAAAGTATATTGGTGTAGTAAGAGACAAGGAATTTACAAACTTTATCAAAACTTCAGATTTATGGCCAATAACTATGATGATACGATTTAACCTATGTTTATCAAGGATTACAAGCATACGTTCGATTAAAGTAACTTCGTTTACTTTAATCATGCACTTTGGAATATCTTTTGTTAGTTCCCGAAGGCGGCGCCCCATGCCGGCGGCAAGTATAATAGCTTGCATTAGTTGCTCCCTGCTCATGCGGAAATCTTATTGGTTTTTTTAGCGGCTTTCTGCTATAATTCATCGAAAACGATAGCTTTCCATAATCAAGATCGAAGAAAGCGTTTTTGAAAATAAGGCTGTCTTAGTAGCTTTGATCTTTGAGAGAGTTCGAAGAAAAGCTTTCAATTCTGGGCTTGCATTTGATATTGTTCCTGTAAAACCTGATTTAGTCGTAAAGCTTTTTAGAGCTTGTTGAAAAGCGTAAGAGATAATAGCGATGCCAGGTTCGAATCTCGAAACATTGTAACATAAAATGTAAAGTTTTGCAAGTATAATGGCGCAGTCAGCACACCGGATAAAACCTAATAGCCGCACCACAATCATACTGTTAGTGTACTGAGTGAGATTCAGCATTCACCCATTACACCGGCCTGCCCAGCCACTTGAGCATTGACGAGCAAGGAAACATGTTGTAAAAATCATGTGTATATGTCAACGATCGCCTACTCGCGCAAATATAGAGTTGAAAGTTTTGTTGTTTCACGCTACAATTATGTTTAAACAATAAACCAAGAAAGGGGATATCCAAAGTGGCGGTTTTGCTAACAGGCGGTGCGGGTTATATAGGTAGCCATACTAGCGCAGAGCTTCTCGGTGCGGGCTATAACGTTGTCATCGCTGACAACTTCTCAAACTCCACTCCTGAAACTGTACGGTGGATTGGTCAACTTGCGGGGCGTACACCAGCACTTTGCAAGGTCGATTTACTTGAGCGCGATGGCATCGACAGAGTTTTCACGCAGTACGAAATCGACAGCGTAATCCACTTTGCGGGGCTGAAAGCAGTGGGGCAATCTGTGCAAGCACCGCTTATGTACTACCACAATAACATAACGGGGACACTCAACTTGTGTGAGGCAATGAAAAAGCATAATTGTAAGCGCATTGTGTTTTCGTCCTCTGCGACGGTTTACGGCACAGGCACAAATGTCCCATTCCGCGAGGATGATCCTTTGTCGGCAACCAACCCTTATGGCTGGACAAAACTTATGATTGAGCAAATTCTACGTGATGTGTGGGAATCTGACCACGAATGGAGCGTTGCGTTGTTGCGGTACTTCAATCCGGTGGGGGCGCACAACAGCGGCCTAATTGGCGAAGTGCCGCGCGGCGTTCCAAACAACCTAATGCCGTACATTGCGCAGGTTGCGACCGGCAAGCGCCCACATCTGAATGTGTTCGGAAACGACTATCATACACCAGACGGCACGGGTGTGCGAGATTACATGCATGTACTTGACCTCGCAAGCGGGCATATTAAGGCGCTTGAATATATTAAGCAGAATTGCGGGGTTGAGGCGGTCAATCTCGGAACAGGCCGGGGAACCAGTGTACTTGAGATGGTAGCTGCGTTCGAGGCGGTCTCGGGGATGCGTATTCCATATGTAATTCAGCCCCGCCGCCCAGGCGATATTTCCATATGTTATGCCGATCCAACAAAAGCCAAAGTGCTGCTTGGCTGGACAGCAAAGCGCGGTTTAGAAGAAATGTGCGCAGACCTTTGGAATTTCGCGAAAAATAATTTGTAAAAAGGCCCAACAGTAAAGCGAATAATGAGAACATATAGAGTATGCCTTGCCTTCTGCAACAGCATACTCCTTAGTTAAGGCTTTTCTAAAATATGTACAACAAGCACAGCGGTGTTTGGCTCATAACGACATAGTCGCTTGTCGCTGGGACAGTAGCGAGGTCACGTGATGACATTTGCCTCGCACGGAGATTTGCGGTCAACGTGCGTAGACGGCAGGGAGGACAGGCAAAACGTGCCCCTATAGCCGGAACAGCCTTGTGTTCAATTTCTTTCTTCGGAATATGCGGCACATCCCCATGAACACTTAATTGCAGTTGCTTATATTACTGCGTTGCGGATAGATCAGTGTTAAGCACCTCAATGACTAAGGCTTTGGACAAGATACTCTACTTGCCTATGAGAAACATACTTAACTTTGAACGTCTTAACCAACTTCCGCCACAAACCGCCACAACCGCGCCTGATCCTTGGCGCTGGCATAGCCAATCCCAATCCGGGGAGTGGCTTTGTGCGCAAGCGGGCCGCCCTCCTCCAGCCAAAGGTTATCTGAAGAGGTCAAATCTTCCCGGTTCAGTCCCCGGTCAATTTGCAGGGCCTTGGTTAGCCTCCCCGGCCCGGATATGCCCTCAACGCCCCGAATCAGAACAGCCTGCGGCTCATCAACGCCCGCTGCCACTACATTTAAAAGGTTGTGAATCCCGTAGCAGAGGTATATGTAAGCGGCCCCGCCCTCCTGATACATAACCGCGGTGCGCGGCGTCTTCCCGCGGTGCGCGTGGCAGGCGGTATCCTCTTCGCCGGCATAAGCTTCGGTTTCGGTTATGCGGACGCGCAAAACATCTCCGCCGATCTTCCGGCAGAGTACCTTCCCCAGCAAAAGCGGCGCAAGCTCTGCCGCCGGAAGTTTGTATAGTTCTTTTGGCAATCGCGACATAGCACACATTCACCTCAACGATAGTATATCACATTTCAACGCGCAAAAAAATCCCTGCTGTAAATTGATCCGACAGGGGAGACAGGCAATCATGTACCCGGCGGTCAAGCCTAAGGCGCAAATAGCAGTGGACACTTTTCCCGTCTTTTGTTATGATTGGGTAAAAGAGATGGGATGGTGATTGCGTGAGCGTCAGGGTGATTCGCGCGGCTGAACTTAAAACCACGCGCTGGTCGGGCGGCAAAACCACAGAGCTGTTGATTTTTCCGCCGGGTTCGTCATATGAAGCGCGGAACTTTTCCGTGCGGGTTTCGAGTGCGAGCGTTGAGCTCGTGCGCTCTGACTTTACCGCGCTGCCCGGCATTACCCGCTATATTATGCCGCTGAGCGGGAACATTCGGCTCGAACACACGGCCGGCGATGGACAAATCCTGCCCGGGGCCAGCCTTTCGCCGCTGGATATTTACCGCTTTGACGGGGGCTGGTCAACTGTTTCACAGGGTGCGTGTACAGACTTTAACCTGATGCTGTCCGAGGGGTGGGAGGGGGAGATGTCTGCGCTCGCGGACAAAGGCGAGGCTGCCTGCGGGGCCGGTCAGCTGCTTTGCCTCTTTGCCCTTAAACCGATGGTGCTGACACTGGCCGGCGGGGAATATGCTTTGTCGCCCGGTGACGCGGTCGTTGCCGACGGCTCTGAGGCGGTCTTTATAACCGTTAAGGGAAAAGGCGCCGGCCTCGCGGCAGTGGCCAAAGCGTGGCGTGAATAATAATGGGGCGTATCTATTACAGATATCACCCCGATTCTGCTCAACAGGCCTCACAGGGCTGTGCAAAATTTCACGGGCTTGCGCACTGTTTTTTACCACAAAGCTTAAGGATTGCTGTTTTTGCCCTGTTCTTCAATTTCGCGCACCACCTCGGACAATGACGACAAGAAATCCGGCGTCTTGGCGAGAATGGCGTCGACATCCGCTGCCGCTGCCGCTTTTTCCAGCTCGTACGCATTGTCTGAGAGGGCTGAGCGGCCAACATTTCGCAGTGCGCTCTTGATCGCGTGTGCCTGTATGGTAAACGACTTGATCGCGGGCGCGTCTATTTCCGGCAGCGAGATGACGTCTCCGAGTACGCGGACAGACTTTTTCGCGTCGGCCAAAAAGCCTTTAATCATGATCTTAGAAAGCTTGGGCAAAGCGGTTATGTCGATGTCGCGGCTGATCGCTTTGGCCGCCTGGCGGACGCTCGGCTGCTGTTTGTTATAAATCAAATTCATCAGACACTCGTCCAGTTTGACCGGGTCGATTGGTTTTGAGATAAATCCGGAGAACCCGCTGTCCAAAAACATTTGGGACGCACCGGTGACGGCGTTCGCGGTCAGCGCAACAATCGGATGGCGATAGCCCATCTTGTGTAAAGTGGCCGCCGCCTCGACCCCGTCCATCTCGGGCATCATGTAATCCATGAATATAACGTCGTAAATGTTGCCATTTCTGACCTTTTCGATGGCGCTGACTGCGGTTGTACAGGTTTCAATCATGAGCTTATAGGGTTCCAAAAAGCCGCGCGCGACGTGCAGGTTTGTCTCTACATCGTCCACCACCAGTACCCGCCCGTATGGCATTGGGTGATGGTTAATCTTTGCCCCGTCGGTGTGTTTCTCGCTTGCGTAAGTAAATTTGCGCAATTTTTCAGCCACTTCATAGCCGATCTGTTCGCCGTCGATGACTTTTTGTTTGACCGTTACGGAAAACGCGCTGCCCACTCCGTATTCGCTCTCGAACGCGACTGCGCCCTCCATCATTTGCACAAGCCGCTTGACGATGAACAGGCCGATACCACTGCCCTCTGTGTTGCGGTTGACCGCGGCGTTAAATCGGGTGTACTCATAGAAGACGCGGTCTTTGTCCTCCGGCTTGATGCCCTGGCCGGTGTCGGCGATCTCAAATTGGAGCATGGTGTACCCTTTTTCCGCGCACTGTTCTTTGGCGTAGGAGACGGACAGTTTGACCTGCCCTTCATCTGTATACTTGATCGCGTTTGATAAAAGGTTGTTGAGAATTTGTTTGAGCCGCAGCTCGTCGCCCAAAAGTCTGCACGGAAGTGTTTCGTCCACTTCCAGGACAAGTGAGATGGGTTTTGAGCCGATGCGCACAATGTTTAGCTGTATTGAATCGCTGATCATGTCGGGCAGATCGTACTTGCCCGGGAGCAGTTCCAGCTTGCCGGTTTCGATTCGCGAAAGATCAAGCAGGTCGTTGACAATGCCGAGCAGGTGGGTGCCTGAGCTGCAAATCCGCTTGAATGCGTCGGTGGTCTCCTCGTCGTAATTTTCGTTTTGCATCTTGAGCTGGGCGATCCCAAGAACGGCGTTGAGCGGGGTGCGTATCTCATGGCTCATAGTCGCGAGAAAGTCGCTCTTTGACTTGTCGGCCTTTTTCGCCTGCATCAGCGCGTCTTCCAGATTTACCGAGGCTTCGCGCAGGTGGTTTACCGTTTCGTTGCGCAAAAAAGCGTTTGCGATTAAAAGGCTGGCCGAGCGCAGAATTGTCTCTTCGGTTTCGGTAAACAAGCGCTCGCCGCAACAGTCGTCAAAGCCCATGAACCCCCAAAGATGGCCCCGCAAAGTGATTGGCACAACCAGGATGGAGACGACCCCTTGGGATGAGAGGTGTTGACGCACGCCGTCCGGCATTTCGCGAACAATGCTGTTAATCGACTCATCTTTGGCAAAAGCGTCAATCCAGCTGGGCGCAACATCGCTGTAAGGGATATCAACCGTGTATTCGTTGCCCTGCTGTGGCTCCGCTTCTTCCGACCACTCGTAAATCTGCGTGCAGTGCAGCTTGCCGCCGACCGTGTGGTTTTTCCAGATATATACCCGGTCGGCCTTTACAGCCCCGGCCAAAAGCGCCATAGAGCTGTGCAGATCGCTGGTGAACTGACCGTGCTCAGCCTTAAGCAGTATGGTTGCGACGCGGTTGACTGTATCGAGAAGCTTGTCCCGCATATTGACGTCATCGAGTGTAGCAATCAGTTTGTTGCGCTGTTCCCATGCGCTGATCCGCATCTGGTTTTGCCTCAGCGCCATAACAAAACTGATCGAAACGGCAAGAATAAGGTCGGAGGTAGCGACCAGGATTAAAGTGTTTGAGAAGTTTATACCAAAATACATGCCCAAGGAAAAAAAGACCACGAGGGATGTGACCAGAGCGGTGATTTTGAACTTTAGCGGCAAAGGCAAAAAGGCGAGAAAGATCATAACCAGCGTAAAAGACGGAACATACCTGGCTGCGGCATATCCCGAGGTAGCCATTATTACGGCGGCCCCCAGATAAAGATAACCTACCAAATACATGAGCAGCAAGCCGGGGCGATGTCGAAAGCGCCTGGTAAACCGCAGAGCAATCAGCACAATACACAAAAGTGAAAGCCCAAGCTTTACCGCCAAAAGGTAAACCGGGTTTGCGTGAAGCTGTAAGTCCGTTGGGATATACGGCAAAAAAGCGACCATGACAATCAATGTCAAAAAGAATACTTTCCCTGATTCGTAGTTGAGCTCGCCCAACAATGTCTTTCGCGATTGCTCCGGCCCGTACTCTTCAAACCGGGTCTTGATTTTTCTGATCACTTTCATCATCACAAATATCCCCACTTGTTCATCCTATAATATATGACGGCTTGCCGCCGTTGTTATAAGCAGTGCCAAACGGATATCGGCGCGTTTATAAGTATGTGCAAAAACGGCTATGATAGAATAGCCGCCGATTCGCAATTACCTCATAGGTCGAACAGGCGGTGGTGACCGCCAGTCCTGAGTTATTAAAGTAAAGACCATTATTTTAAACTCCGATTAAACACCTACATTGTAGCACTTTTGTGTGGAATATTCAACTGGTATACCGAATATAGTCAAGACATACGCTGAAGAAATAAACAGGCCCGCTTTAAAGTGAGCGGGCCTGTCTGTACATTTTATTTGACCGCTTTGATTAAATCCTCTGCCTTGTCTATCCGCTCCCACCGCACGCCCAAATCCTCACGGCCCATGTGGCCGTAGGCGGCCAGTGCCTGGTAGATGGGTTTGCGCAGGTCAAGCTCCCGGATGATCGCGTTCGGGGTAAACGAGAATACATTGCGGACAGCGCCGGCCAGCTTCAGGTCGTCTACCTTGCCGGTGCCGAATGTCTCAACCATAACCGAGACCGGCTCAGCCACGCCAATCGCGTAGGCCAGCTGAAGTTCACATCGGTCGGCCAGCCCGGCCGCGACAATATTTTTGGCGGCGTAGCGGGCCATATAAGCCGCCGAGCGATCGACCTTGGTTGGGTCTTTGCCCGAAAAACAGCCGCCGCCATGCCGGCCATACCCGCCGTAAGTGTCCACGATGATCTTTCGGCCGGTCAGCCCGCTGTCCCCGTGCGGGCCGCCGATCACAAACCGCCCGGTGGGGTTGACCAGGTATCTTGTATCCCGCAGGAGGCTGTCCGGCAGTGTGGGCAGTGCCAGATGTTCGATCAAATCTTTGCGGATGGTCTCGACATCCACCTCTTCGGCGTGCTGGGTGGACATGACAATGGTGTCGATCCGCGCGGGCTTGCCGTCAACATACTCGACGGTTACCTGTGTTTTGCCGTCCGGGCGCAGGTAGGGGAGCTTGCCGTTTTTGCGCAGGGCGGTCATCCCTTTGGCCAGCTTGTGGGCGGCTGAAATAGCCAGTGGCATATACTCGGGAGTCTCGTTACAGGCGTAGCCGAACATCATCCCCTGGTCACCCGCGCCGACCTGGTCGTTCTCGCGGTCGACAGCCGCCCCCTCGCGGATTTCCAGCGCCTGATTGACGCCCATGGCGATGTCGCCGCTCTGTTCATGAATGGCGGTGAGCACCGCGCAGCTCCCGCCGTCAAAGCCAAAGGCGGCGTTGTCGTAGCCGATGTCCTTGACCACCTGACGCGCGACTTTCGGGATATCGCTGTAGGTGGTGGTCGAAATCTCACCCATTATGACCACAAGGCCGGTGGTGGTGCAAGTCTCGCAGGCCACCCGCGCGGCCGGGTCCTGCCCGATGATGCTGTCCAGAACCGCATCCGAAATCTGGTCGCAAATCTTGTCCGGGTGCCCCTCGGTGACTGATTCCGACGTAAACAAATTCCTTGCCATTTAACATTCTCCTTTGGTGAAAAATAAGCGAAAGACCCGTGATGTGGGTCTTTCGCGATATTGGCTTACCTCATCTGCCGGGGAATCACCCCGCAGGAATTGGCACCTTGCCGCCCGCGGCAGGTTGCCGGACTTCACAGGGCCCACTCCCTCAGTCACTCTTGATAAGGCGTATTCAATTGTGTCCGGTATCATTATAACAGCTGGGTGGGCGGTTGTCAAATTAGATCACACCCTGTAATGCCATTACAACCATAATCAAGCTGACCAGCACAAGCCCGGCGGCCAGAAGTACGCCGATATTCCATTTTTGCGCGGCGGCCTCCCCGCTTTCTTCCCGCTCGGGGATCAGCCTGGATGCGCGAAGCGCCCTGATCAGCGGCTTGTAAAGAAGCAGTGCCAGCGTCGCGTTCAGCCCGCCCTTGATCAGGTTAAAGGGGAGAAAGACGGGAATCAGCATAGCCGCCACCGCTTCGCGCGGGATTCCCATAAACGCGGGGGTGACAATGTAGTTCCAAAGCAGCATGGACGCGGTCGAAAGCAAAATCCCGCAGGCAAGCCCGATGACCGCGCCCTGTATGGTCTGGCGTTTCTGGTAGATGTAAGCGGCGGTGCAGGCAAAGGCAACGGTGGAGACTACGTTCATAAAAAACCCGATCGGCCCGGTTTCACTCAGGGTTACCATCTGTAAAAATGAGACGATCCCCGAAATGAGGAATGCGGCCATCGGCCCGAAAAGGAACCCGGCGAACACGATGACAACATCTTTCGGGTCGTAGCGCAAAAACGCGACCACCGGTACCCGGCCAATCACCCAAAGGACATAGGAGATGGCGGTCAGGCTGGCCAGAACGGTCAGTTTCCTCGTTTTAGAATAGTTTGCGGCTGCTGCGTACATTGTTTTACTCCCTCCAGTTGTTTTTGTTTAGCCTGTTCGGATGGACGCAAAAAATCCCCGAAACGGGTGCTTCGAGGACGCGCAGACAGAAAAAATCCGCCCATGTTTCTTTCATCCGGACTATACCGTCGGTCAGGGGATCTAACCCTGTCGGCCAATTGGCTCGCGGACTCGTGGCCTGAAGTCAGCCCTTTACCGCCGGTGAGGAGTTACACCTCGCCCTGAAACAGACTATTCACTTGTCGCTATTATATGCGAGGCGCAAGAATTTGTCAAGCCCCGGGACTAAACATCCGCGCCGCGCTTCTTGTAGAACCGGTCCACAACAACCACCGCGGCGATTAACAAAGCCGTCACAACCAGCCCAAGCCGGCCCAAGCCCGCGGTCACTTCCAGCTCAAACACGAACACAACCAGCCCAAGCCCGATGATTGTCCCCAAGCCGCCGAGTATTCCCGTGTATGTACGCAGATCCTCATCCCGTATTCCGTCCCGCGTTTTTGGCGGCGCAAACAGAAAACTGAGGCTGCGAATCAATACGATAACACCCATAATCAATTGGACAAAACCGCTGATGCCCAGTGAATGTGCCCGGGATGTAAAGGCGCAGGCAACCGCCAAAACAACGGCAGACGCCGCGCCGGCCCGAATAACTTTATCTCTCATCTTTACAAAAACACAACGCTTTCAATATTCAGGCATTTGCCGGTCTTGTTGTCGATTTCAAGCGCGACCGCCGAGATTCTTACATCCAACGGGTCGACCTCAAAACGGCCGGGCAAGTTGGTGCGCATCTTCATGATGGCCATCTCCGCTTTCACGCCCAGCACCGAGTGAAAGCCGCCGCACATCCCGACATCGGTCAGGTAGCCGGTTCCGCCGGGCAGAATCATCCCGTCGGCGGTGGGGACATGGGTATGTGTGCCGATCACCGCCGACACCCGGCCGTCCAGGTAATAGCCCATGCATATCTTCTCAGCGGTGGCTTCAGCGTGGAAGTCAACAAGAATACAAGGGGTATCAATGTCGTCAAGCAGCCGGTCAATGCAATCAAACGGGTTCTCATTCGGGTTGAGGTATACAAGCCCTTGCAGGTTGATGACACAGAGCCGGTTGCGCGGGTCGTCGTACAAAAAGACACCGGCGCCGGGGGCGGTTGGGTGATAATTGGCCGGCCGGAGTACGCCGGCTTTCTTTTCGAGCTGATCATAAGCCTCTTTGCGCCTAAGCGCGTGGTTGCCGGAGGTGATCACATCGACCCCGCTGTCCTGCATGTGGCGAAGGCTTTTGGCGGTCATCCCGTTTCCGTCGGACGAGTTTTCGCCGTTGGCCACCGTTACATCCACCTGATAGCGCGCTTTGAGCATAGGCAGTTTTTCCCGCAGATAATCACAGCCGGACTGCCCGACCACGTCACCGACCATCAACACAACCATCGCCCGCTCAACTCCTTACGCTTCGATTAAGGGGACATCGATCTCAAATGTTGTGCCCTCGCCCACCAGAGCAGGCCGGTGAAGGACAATGTTTACGATGTCGCCGACCTGTCTGGCGGCCAGAACCGCGGCAATGTCGTTGAGGTTTAAAATGCGCTCACCGTCGATATAAGTGATGATGTCGCCGCGAATTACCCCGCGCGAGATCAGCTCGGTAGATGAGATGCTGTCAATCTGTACACCCGGCGGCCAGCCGCGCTCGCGCGCGTCGGTTTCGGTCACAATCATCCCGGTAATGCCGAGCAGCGGCCGGCCGGTCACCCGGCCGTTCGAGATCAAGTCTTCTATAACCGGGATCGCGTCCGAAATCGGGATGGCGAACCCGATCCCCTCATAGCCGATCTCGACAATCTTCGCGGTGTTGATCCCGATCACCTGGCCGAATTCATTGCAGAGCGGCCCGCCCGAGTTGCCGGGGTTTATGGCCGCGTCGGTCTGAATGAATGTGGTTGAATTAAACGGGGTGGTGATCACCCGGTTGACCGCGGAGACAACCCCGCGGGTTACGCTGCCGGCCAGTTCCAGCCCGCCGGGGTTGCCGATGGCGACCACGGTCTCGCCGACTTCGAGCTGGTTGGAATCACCAAAGACGGCGGCGGTCAGCCCGGTCTGATTAACCCGGATGACCGCAAGGTCGGTGCGGTTGTCGTAACCGACCAAAAAAGCTTCGGCCTCTGTGTTGTCGTCAAAGACCACCCGCAGCGAATCCGAGCCCTCGACTACGTGCGCGTTTGTGACGATGTAACCGTCCTCGCTGATGATAATCCCGCTGCCGCCCGTGGTCGGGATCAGCAGGTGGCTGGCCTGGTAGTTGACGATTCCGACCACGGACGGGCGGACCACCCTGGCCACCTGTGGGATGGTCATCAACTCCCCGACAGACGGGGTGTAGTCGTCGGTGGGCGGCCGGCCTTCGATGGGTATGGTGAAGCCGCCCTCCCCGCTGGGGGCGGAGGGTACCCACGGCTGCTGACTGACATTGTCCGCAGCCGGCTCACTGCCGGTGACCGCCCAAATGACGTTGTACCCGGCGATTCCAAGCATCCCGACCGAGATCAGGCAAAGAACGGCCATCACAAAAACGACAACCCCGCGGTTTCGCTTTTTGCGCCCTTTTTGGGGCGGCGACTTGTCATATTCGGCAAAGTTCCACTGATAGCCGTACCCGGGCTGGCCTTCAAGCGGTTTCCAGCTGTGGGAGTTGCCGTATTGGTAGGGGTTTTGCGGTTGACCCTGACTGCCCCCGATATAAGGCGGCGCAAACGAACCCCCGCCCATATTCCGGACAAAGCCGCCGTGATAGCGGCCCCGGCTCCGGCTACCGGCACCGTGTTCAGGCGGGGGCGTCTCAAAGACAGGCAGGGGGGCGGACTGTGCCGCTTTTGGCTCCGTTTTTGGAGTGTATACAGGCTCTACAAACTCCAGCGCAGGCCGGGCTGCCTCAGATTCTTGGGAATAGTCAAGCTGACCCGGATCCCGGTCAGGGGATGGGTCCTGCGCGGGCGGGGCGGTCTGTACAGGCGTCCCCTCCGGCCCGGAATCTATATTTTCGCGTTCATACTCACTCACGCACACTACCTCCGTCCAAAGCCCAAAAGATGGTATCGTCTAATTATA
Organism: Oscillospiraceae bacterium; assembly: GCA_009784625.1. GTDB lineage: Bacteria > Bacillota > Clostridia > Oscillospirales > Ruminococcaceae > WRAV01. The sequence continues at coordinate 94,557 of WRBI01000005.1, forward strand.
CAGTATCGGACAGGAAAAATCTACGACAAATTCCGCTAATTAACAAGAGTTTGTCTTGAAGCCGCTTGCTGTGACAGCGATGGCGCGGCAATGGGCTTTAAAACACACGCCGGATTTACCGTGTTTTTTCTTTGTTTTCTTTCTCCTTCTCCAGCTCCTTGATGATCTGTTTGGGCGGGTTGGGGATACAGATTTCAAATTCTGTGTAACTGCCCTCTTCTGTACGGACAAAGATTTCGCCCTTGTGGTAATTGATGATCGACTTTACGATGTGCAGGCCGAGCCCGACCCCGCTCTTGTTCAGGGACCGGCTTTTATCGGACTTATAAAACCGCTCGAAAAGCAGGGGGACTTCCGACTTGATCAATCCTTCACCGGTGTTGCGAATGGCGATATAACTGCGCTGCCCGTCGATCTGGTAATGGAAAGTGATCACGCCGTCCTCGTTGACAAACTTGATCGCGTTGTCTATGAGATTGTAAATGACTTGATGCATCAGGTCAATGTCGGCCCAGACCCAAACCTTGTCGGCGTCAAGCCCCTTGATGGTCAGGTGTTTCTCATCAATGACCGCCTCAAAATTAAAGACGGTCTGCCGGACAATCTCGCCCACGTCGAACAGGGTGTAGTTGATGTTCAGCTCACCCGTTTCAATCCGGGCGGTGTCCAGCATGGACCGCGCCAGCCGCGCCAGCCGCTTGACTTCGTTTGAGACAACACTCAGATACTGCTCGTGCTTCTCTTTCGGGATAGTGCCGTCCAGGATTCCGTCCACAAAGCCGCCGATGGTGGTCATCGGGGTCTTGAGCTCGTGGGAAACATTGGCAACAAAAGACCGCCGGGTCGTCTCGGTTGCCGCCAGGGTGGAGGCCATATTGTTAAATGCCATAGCCAGCTGACCCAGCTCGTCGTATCCGCCCACCTGTACCCGCTTTGAAAAATCCCCCTGTGAAAAACTTTGGGTGGCGCTGAGCATTTCCTTTAGCGGACGAACCAGGTTGGAAGTGATAAAATATATCAGCACAAAGGCGATAAAGAGCACAACGGCCGCACTGATGCTAAACATATTTAAAAGTTCGCGCAAAAATACCATATGGCCTTCGGCGTTGGCTGAGGCGAACACAACCCCGATCACCTGGCCGCCCGCCTCAACCGGCACTCCGACCACATAATGCAGCTCAGAAAAAAAGTCATCCAGCGTGCCGGTGCCGGTAAAAATAGAGCCGGTCGCCTCATAGACCACATCGGCGGGAAGTGCCCGCCCGTGTGCCTGTGCGCTCTGTGCCCCCGCGCTGTAAAGTACATGGCCGCTTGTGTCGGCCAGGAACAACTCAACATCCATGGCGACCGCTAAAATTTCAAAGATCTCGGAGATTCCGCGTTCGTTGATATGCCCGTAAAGTACAAAGTCATAAAAGCTGTGGGATGTGATTGCGGCGGCGTTTCGCGCGTTCCGCTCAAGCATCTCGTACCGGTCACTTTGAAAGTATTGGGAAGCAAAGACCATGAGCACGGCGCCCAATATAATAATGCTGAGCACCATACAAAAAGAGAAGATCGAAAAGTATTTCCTGAACAGGCTGCTGCTTTTCACAAGCAATCCCTACTCTTTCACTTCAAATTTATATCCCACGCCCCAAACAGTCTTCAGCGTCCACTTACCCGATACGCCCTCCAGCTTTTCGCGCAGCCTCTTGATGTGTACGTCCACCGTTCTCGAATCCCCGTAATACTCAAAGCCCCAAACTTCATCCAATAGCTGGTCGCGGGTGTAGACCCGGTTGGGGTTGCTGGCCAGGTGAAAGAGCAGTTCAAGCTCTTTGGGCGGGGTATCGACCACCTTGCCGTCCACTTTCAGCTCGTACTTGGTCATGTTGACCACCAGCTTGTCATAGCTGACCTCTTTGGTGTCGGCGCCGTCGTTGGTTTTGCCGGTTCGGCGGAGAACCGCTTTGATTCGCGCGACAATTTCTTTTGCGTCAAAGGGTTTGACCACGTAGTCGTCCGCGCCAAGTTCAAGGCCGAGCACCTTATCGAAGGTCTCGCCTTTGGCGGTCAGCATGATGATGGGGGTGTTCGATTTTTTGCGGATTTCCCGCAAAACCTGCCAGCCGTCCAGCTTTGGCATCATGATATCGAGCAGGACGATATCCGGGCTTTCCGGCCCGAACTTGGACAGAGCCTCTTCGCCGTCGTTGGCGATGATGACCGTGTAGTCTTCTTTTTCCAGATAAAGCCGCAAAAGCTCGACGATGTTTTTGTCGTCGTCCGCAACCAGAATTTTGCCTTTTTGCATTTTTTACATCCTCCACAATTTATTGCGCTAAGATCATTATAGCCTAAAAAGACCCATAATGATGAATTTTTTCTAAAGTTTTTGAACTTTTGGCTTGCAAGATGTTTGCAGGGCATGTACAATATACAATTGACAATTAACCGGCGCAGTGTTTTGCTGCTTAACCAGTTGTTGTTTGCTTTGGTTTTGCATTTCGGATTTTCAGGCGTTAGGGCTTGTCGGAATCTCCGGTGGCCTTGCGTTTCGGGGATTAAGGGCATATAATCGGGATTTCCGATATCGTTGCCTTTCGGGCTATAAGGACATATCGGAATCTCCGATGGAATTAAAATGGGGCGCTTCGCCCCCAAGCCCCCGAGTTACTTTTTTCCACGACCAAAAAAGTAACCAAAAAGGCCGCTTAAGGGGGGCAGGGGGCCCGCCCCCAGCTGGCCCCCCTTAAGAA